>NZ_CDRTCT010000002.1:0-215705 GCF_977054455.1 Parabacteroides sp.
AGCTTAATGATTTTGTCCATATTTTTGTTTGCACTTATAATATAGACTTTTATTTTTTAAGCTGTGCTCTTTTATTAATTAAATACACAAAAAGTAACCATACAGCAAAAGTGAACAAGACCCATTCCAAATATATGGGGTAGAAATTCTATTTTGACAGGGTGGTAGTGACATTTTGATACCACGCAAATCCGTTTTTTCCCTTATTTTATTTTCTACTCTCTGTCAAAATATTACCATCCATCATACGGATCAGCCGACCTGCCATCCGGGCATTTTCCTCGGAGTGGGTAACCATCACGACGGTCGTTCCTTCACGATTCAGTTCAGTCAGGAGGTTCATCACTTCATTGCCGTTGACGGAATCCAGGTTTCCGGTCGGCTCATCCGCCAAGACGATATGCGGATTCGTGACGATGGCGCGGGCAATCGCCACACGTTGTTGCTGACCACCGGACAATTGTTGCGGGAAATGTTCCGAACGGTGGGCGATCTGCATCCGGTCGAGGGCAGCATTCACCCTTTCAACCCGTTCCTTCATAGAAACACCGGCATAGAGCAAGGGAAGTTCCACATTCTCAAAGACCGTCAATTCGTCTATCAGGTTAAAACTCTGAAAGACAAAACCGATATTTCCGTTCCGCAGGTCCGTACGGCTATTTTCCGTATATCGGGAAACTTCCTGCCCGAGAAACCACAGTTCGCCGTCCGTCGGGTTATCCAACAGCCCCAAGAGATTCAGCAATGTCGATTTGCCACAACCGGAAGGTCCCATGATTGCCAGGAATTCTCCTTCGTTTATTTCCAGATTAATGCCATTCAAGGCTGTCGTCTCCACACTTTCCGTGCAGAATACTTTCGTCAGGTTAATTGCTCGTATCATACTTATCTGTTTTTTATTTCATACTTATCATTTCATTTACTCATAACGTAGTGATGTCACCGGATTACGGGAGGCGGCACGCCAAGTCTGGACAACAACCGTCAGGATCGTAACCGACAATATAATCAGCCCTGCCAACGGGAACAGCCACCAGCCGATTGCCACCCGATAAGCGAAGTTGCTCAACCAGCGATCCATAAAAAGATATCCGACCGGACAGGCGATCACAAACGCAATCCCGACCCAACGCATATATTCGAAGCAGAACATCCTGACAATCCGGTCCGAATGCGCACCATTCACCTTACGAATTCCGATTTCCTTCGTCCGCTGTGCCGTCGAAAGGGCTACCAGCCCAAAAACGCCCATCATGGCGACAATAATAGCCAAAACGGTAAATATCAGAAACATTTGGCTCAGTTGCCGTTCACGGGCATAATTGTTTTTAAGGACATTCTTGAAAAATTGAGGAACAAAGAGATGATTAGGACGCATCTCTTCATATTTTTCTTTCAAGAACTTCAGCGTTTCCGCCTGTTTTCCCGGAGAGATTTTGACGTACATCTTATCAAGCAACTGATTGGTATAGTACATGAATACAGGCCGGATCTTTTCCCGTAACGGTTGGTAATTAAAATCTTTTACGATACCGATGATACGTGAGGTTCCGCGACCGGATAAAAAAGGACCTCCATTCAAGATCATGCCTACAGGATTTTCCACCTTCAACATTCTCCAGGCTGTTTCATTAATGACAATCGGCGTCACACCATACGCTCCGCTCCAGAATTTATCAGGATCAGCTTCAAGCACTTCCCCTTTCAACAACTCCAGTCCCAATGTTTGGAAGAAATCCTTATCTCCCACCAATCCGACCATCTCCAACGAATCGACCTTCCCGGCTCCATCCTGCCAACTGAATTTTGAAGTTTCCCAACGATATCCCTGTACAAAATCAGAAAGGTCGACTCCTATAGCTATACTTTCCACATACGGATTTTTCAACACTTCCTGTTTATACGGAATTGATTCTTCACGCCAGTCATCAACGTCCACGACAACCAGATTTTCAATGTTCACCCCTACATCTGCATTTTGTAAATAATGTAATTGTTTGAATGTTATCATCGTACCGATAATCATCGTGATCGCAATCACAAATTGAACACAGACCAACCCTTTGATCAACGCTCCTTTCTTTCCTGTCACTTTCCCCCCTTTAAATGCCAATAGTGGATTAACCGAGGACATATAAAAGGCCGGAAAAGCTCCCGCCAAACAACCGACACCCAAAATGCCGAACAGGACAAACAACAAAGTTTCCCAACTGAACATCAACCCGATATCCTTCCCGACAAACCGATTGAAAAGAGGCAACAGCAATTCCGTCAAGGCAAGTGCCAACAACAATGCCAGGAAAGCCTGCACGAGACTTTCCGAGAGGAATTGACTAATCAGCATCTTCCGCTTTGCACCCGTCACCTTCCGTATGCCGATCTCCTTGAATCGTTGGGAAGCACGCGCTGTCGACAATGTAGTAAAATTAAATGCTCCCATAAAGATTATCAAAGAAGCCAATACTGCAAATAAATAAACTTGCTGCATATTGCCATGATTGCAGACATCATCCGGCTCTTTAAAAGTCGTATGCAAATGAATGTCTGTCAAAGGTTGAAGATCCAACGGCTTTCCCCATTGCGAGCGGTCGACCCACAGATTACGCATCATCTGCCTATCCGTATCGGTCAACTTCAGACCTTTCTTCAGCTGGACATAAACGTGCATCCGCTCCGACCACCCCCAATTATTCTCATCCTCTTTATTATAGGATAGAAAAGAGTTCCAACCGATCAATACGTCAAACTGAATATGACTTTTACGAGGGACTTTCAATACGGCGGCAATTTTATAAGGCCGTTGTTCTCTCCAGAAATTATGAATAATTTCTTTTCCTACAGCCGAAGCATCACCAAACATTCTCTTTGCCGTCTCCTCCGAAATTACAATCTGTTGCGGGTCTTTCTTCATCAACTTGGGATCACCGGCTATGACCGGGAAATCGAATACATCAAAGAACGTCGTGTCCACATACGCCAGTTTCGCTACAATAAAATCATCCCCATAATGAAAATCAGCGGTACTACTATATTTAACAAATGTAGCATTCTCTACTTTCGGAAAATCTTTTCTGAATATCCCGCTTAACGGTGTAACCGTAGACGGGACTTGCCCATCAGCATGCTCGATTTCCCGGATCACCCGGTAAATCTCATTCCGGTTCTTATTAAAATCCTCAAACGTCAACTCATCTACAATCCAAAGATAAATCAAGAATGCGGCCGTCATCCCGACCACAAAGCCCAGCATATTGATGGACGAAAACAGGAAACTCCGCTTAATCAGCCGGAGTGCGACTTTTACATAATGTTTCAGCATATCTTTTCTCTATTATTTTATTCATAACGTAGTGATGTCACCGGATTACGGGAGGCGGCACGCCAAGTCTGGACAACAACCGTCAACATCGTTATCAGCAAGATGATGCAACCGGCCAGCGGAAACAGCCACCAACTGATTGCCGTCTGATAAGCAAAGTTGCTTATCCAGCGAAGCATCAACAGATAGCTCAACGGGCAGGCGATTAGAAACGCAATCCCGACCCCAACCATATATTCCCGGCAGAACATCCACACGATCCGGCGGGAATGTGCTCCGTTCACCTTCCTGACGCCGATCTCTTTCGTACGTTGCACCGTCGACAAAGCAACCAAGCCGAACACCCCCATCATGGCGACAATGATAGCCAGCACCGTAAAAACCAAGAACATCCGGCCGAGCTGCCGCTCATGAGCATAATTCAGATTCAAAGCGTCCGAGAAAAAACGATAGGTAAAGACGTTATCCGGACGCATCTTCTCATACTCGTCTTTCAGGAACTTCAATGTCTCGGCTCTATTCTCAGGAGAGATCTTTATATATAATGTATTCAACAGCCGGCGGGAATAATACAGATAAGCCGGTTTCACTTTCTCACGCAACGGCTGGAAGTTAAAATCCTTCACGATACCGACGATCCGCGATGTCTCTCCGTACCACCCTTTATTCTGTAAAAGCATACCGACCGGATCTTCCACATTCATCATTTTCCAGGCCGTTTCATTAATGACAATCGGCAACTCTTTTTCATAGGCACCGTCCATATAGGCCTTTTTATCCGCTCCAAACGGCATTCCTTTCAACAGGGTCAAGCCCAATGTCTCCATAAAATCACCATCACCGGCCACTCCGACCATTTTCAGCGAATCGACCTGTCCGGCCTCGTTCATCCAGCTGAACGAGTTTTCCTCCGTTCGATGTCCCTGAAGATAATTCGAAAGCTCCACTCCTCCGGTCACAGACCTGACATTCGGGTTCTTCAACACCTCCTGCTTATAATCATCAATTCCATAACCGCCCATGTAGGACATAAAGTCGAAAAGTCCGCAATCGGCAACCACCATGTCTTCCTTGTCCAGTCCCAAATCCGCATTTTGCAGATAATGAAGTTGTTTGAATACGACAGAAGTACAAAAGATCATTACTATGGCGATAACAAACTGTACACACACCAGACCTTTGACCAACGCGCCTTTTTTCCCGGCGGGATTTCCTCCCCTAAAAGATTGCAGCGGATTAAACCGCGACATATAAAAAGCGGGAAACGCTCCCGCCAAGCAGCCGACTCCGATAATCCCAAACAGGACAAACAATAGGGTCTGCCAACTGGCTGTCAGCACAATATCCTTTTCCACAAACCGGTTGAAAAGCGGCAACAGCAATTCCGTCAACGCCAATGCCAGTATCAACGACAGGAACGCCTGTACCAGACTCTCCGACAGAAATTGCATCACCAGGGCCTTCCGCTTGGCTCCTGTCACTTTCCGGACGCCGATTTCCTTAAAACGTTGGGAGGCGCGTGCCGTAGACAAAGTTGTGAAATTGAATGCTCCCATAAAAACGATCAGGACAGCCAAAGCCGTAAACAGATAAATCTGCGACATATTCCCGTGATTGCCGACTTCCGGATCTTTAAATGAAGTATGCAGATGGATATCTTTCAGCGGTTGGAAATCCAAAAGCATTCCTCTCTCTTTATGGTTTAACCAGAAACGACTCATCTTCCGCCAATCCGCTTCTGATAAAACCGCACCTTTTCTTAACTGGATATAAACGTTTGTCCCCTCGACAAAATCCCAATTCATCTGTTCGTAATAGGCCTGTTCGCTCAACAGGACCTCAAACTTGATATGGCTTTTACGCGGGACTTTCAGGACTGCCGCCACTTTATAACGAAAAGTCTGCCCGAAAAACTGGCAGGTAACTTCTCTCCCGACAACCGAAGCCCCGCCAAACAATTTCTTTGCTGCCGACTCCGCCAGCACGATTTGTTGCGGATCTTTCTTTATCAGACCGGGATCGCCGGCGATAACAGGAAAACTGAATACATCGAAAAAAGTCGTATCGACATACTTATAGGCAGCTTCGATCAGATCGGTGCCCGAATGCAGGCTCAAAGTTCCGAAATTCAACATAAAAGTAGCATTCTCCACCTGTGGGAATTCTTCCCGGAATGCCTTGCTCAACGGCGCCACCGTATAGGCAGACTTCTTCACTTGTCCGCTTGCCTCCTGTTCTACCGCAATTATCCGGTAGATCGAATCCCGGTTAATTTGAAAATCCTCAAAGGCCGACTCATCCACAATCCAGAGATAGATCAGGAAAGCAGCCGTCATACCTAACACGAACCCCAGCATATTGATGGAAGAAAACAGGAAACTCCGCTTGATCAGCCGGAGCGCGACTTTAACATAGTGTTTAAACATAGGACTGTTTTTTATAAATTACCCAACATAAAGCAAATGCCATGCCATTTCCAGAACCGACTTATTCACAACCACATACAGAGGTTCATCTTTTTGCCGACTGTCCACTTCCGTACACACTACGTGCAAAAACGCACGAAAGTATCCCTCTTACTGCTTGTCTTGACAGATTTTGATACGGTTATCTCAGATAAAATTAGTCTATCTCGGAACTTTTGACTAATTTCGCACCAATATTTTAAATGAATGTAAAAAAGATACGACGATGGTGAAGAGATCTGTTTTAGCGTTATTTATTGTATTGTCATTCAGCAGTAATCGGGTAGAGGCACAAGATGTTAATATAATCAGCGGGAATCAGTTGAACAAAACGGTCCAGACTGCTGTTCCCGATACATTTCCTTTATTAGACTTGGAAGAAACGGAACTGGATAAAATTCCTGATCTCAGGGCACAGTTCGAAAAACTCAATAGCAGCTACTCATCTCCCGCCACACCGAGTGAAAACTTACTCCGTTTTTTAAAGAAAGACGAGATTGAGTTATCGCCGGAGGCACAATATTGGGTAAATTGGGTACGTGACCCGTCTACCATCATCAGCCCGTGGGCAACCTTGCGGGATACGACAATCGTCAATCCGCTGTTCACTCCTATTCTGTTCAAGGGAGGGCTTATCCCGAAAGACCTGCAATTGTATGACAAGGACTTTATTGCAAAACAACGTCCCGACTTTCCATTGTTCAAGCCGGATACTACTTTGTTCCAAGACGAAACATTGAAGAACAAGTTGCAGAATAGCGCATATAATTATGTACGTGTAAACTACCCGGAATATTTTCGCTATTCGGAACGTGACCTGCCGACAGATGTCGTTAAAACGCATGTTATCAAGAAAGTGACATACGAACCGGAACTGATCAAAATAGAAAGTGATCCGAATGCATTCAGCGATGTGGATGCTCCGGTAAAATTCATTCCGGAACGTCGCTACTGGACTTCCCATTTCGAAAGTGCCATCCAGTTTGCCCAGAATTATATTTCCCCAAACTGGCATAAGGGAGGCGTGAGCACTTTGAACCTGACCAACCGCCAATATTTCGTGTACAATTATAATAAGGACAAAGTGCAGTTCACAAACGAACTGGAATGGAAAACGAATGTCTATACGGCTCCAAAAGACACGTTGCGCGATTACAAGATCGGTGACGATGTGTTGCGGCTCCACAGTAACATCGGTTATAAAGCCTTCAATAAGTGGTTCTATACATTCGATGCCACTTTCCAGACACAGCTTTTCAGCAACTATGCCGAAAATACCGACAACAAACTGGCCGGCTTCCTTTCGCCGTTCAACATCAACCTCGGTGTCGGTATGAAATATGACCTGAACAAGAAATTTCCCAATAGCCGACATAAGAAATTGACATTGTCTGCCAACCTCGCTCCGCTCTCTTATACATTTATGTATAGCACGAACAAGGACATCGATTTGGGACGTCACGGTTTCAAAAAGGATGAAGCCACAGGCAAATACGAACGAAAATTAAGCCAATTCGGTTCCACGATAAACGCGACCATGACATTCCAGTTCAACCGGAATGTAAGCTGGTATTCGCGTTTCTACTATTTTACCAGTTACGACCGCATGTTGGGTGAATTCGAAAACCGCCTGACAATGGCTATCAGCCGTTTCTTCTCGACCACCATATCGTTGAACTTACGTTACGATGACGCAGTCACCAAGAAAGAAGATTTCGACAGTTATCTTCAGATCAACGAGCTGTTGAGCTTCGGGTTTAATTACAAATGGTAAGACAAAGTCTATTATTTCCATAATAAACTTTGTTAATCGTGACATAATTTCCAAATAATACGTACTTTTGCCTCGGTTTTGCAATGTCGAGATTACAAATATGAGCGAAAGTATCAATCACAATGGGGTTATAGAGAAGATCGACGGCGGTACGGTCTATGTCAGGATCATCCAGCAATCGGCTTGCTCCGGGTGCCATGCGCGAAGCATGTGCGCGGCATCCGAGAGTAAAGTAAAGATTATCGAGGTTCCGGACAACTCTGGACAATTCCATGTAAATGAAGAAGTCCAGTTATGCGGACAAAGTTCACTGGGCCTGCAGGCCGTACTTCTTGCATTTATATTTCCGCTAATAATAGTTCTTGCGACTATTGTAACAGGTACAAGTATGCAATGGGAAGAAACCACAAGCGGGTTAACCGGATTACTGCTCTTAGTTCCTTATTATTGCATATTATACATTTTACGCGACAAACTAAAAAGGCGATTCATTTTTACTTTGAAAAAACTTAATTGACAAACATATCATGATTTTAATTGCCGTTATTTCATTAGGAGCGATTGGAGCCATCGGCGCAGTTTTTCTATACGCCGCCTCCAAGAAGTTTGAAGTATACGAAGATCCTCGTATCGCACAAGTCCAGGAGGTATTGCCCGGAGCCAATTGCGGAGGTTGTGGATACCCCGGATGCGGTGGTTTTGCTACGGCTTGTGTAAAGGCCGACACATTGGACGGCCTGTTATGTCCCGTAGGCGGAGCGCCGGTAATGGGTAAAGTAGCCACGATCCTCGGAAAGGAAGCTGCCAGTGCTGAGCCGATGGTTGCCGTTGTGCGTTGCAACGGAACCTGTGCCGCCCGTCCGCGCACCAATCAATACGACGGTGTGCAGAGTTGTGCGATTGCTTCTACCCTGTATGGCGGAGAGACCGGCTGTTCATTCGGTTGCCTGGGTTATGGCGACTGTGTGGCTGCATGTAACTTCGACGCCATCCACATCAACCTGGAGACAGGACTTCCGGAAGTGGACGAAGACAAATGTACTTCATGCGGAGCTTGCGTAAAAGCTTGCCCGAAAAACATCATCGAACTGCGTAAGAAAGGGCCCAAGTCACGCCGTATCTTCGTTAGCTGTGTAAACAAAGACAAAGGCGGAGTAGCCAAGAAAGCATGTGCCAACGCTTGTATCGGTTGTGGCAAATGTGCAAAGGAATGCCCGTTCGAAGCAATCACAGTGGAAAACAACGTGGCCTACATCGATTACACCAAATGCCGTTTATGCCGCAAATGTGTAGCCGTATGTCCGACCGGAGCCATCCACGAATTGAACTTCCCGCCGCGTAAAGAAGCAGCTCCGGCTGTGGACGCCGACAAAGTAAAACCGGCAACAGCTCCGAAACCAGCTGCGCCAAAGGCTGGAGTTCCGAAAGCAGAAGCAAAACCGGAGGGACCAAAGGCAGAAGCACCGGCGACAAACGCTACGCCAAAAGCAGAAACTCCCAAAGTTGAAACAAAAGAAGAAACAAATCAAAAATAAAATCTAATAGTATGCTAAGGACATTTCGAATCGGAGGTATACATCCGCCCGAAAATAAATTGTCTGCCGGTAAGAAGATTACCGCGTTAGCTGCTCCTAAGCAGGTAATCATACCGCTCAGTCAGCACATCGGGGCCCCGGCCCAGGCAGTGGTCAAGAAGGGTGATCTGGTTAAAGTAGGAACACTTGTCGCCAAGGCAGGAGGTTTCGTCTCCGCCAACATCCACTCGTCGGTATCCGGTAAAGTAAACAAAATAGATAACGCTCTCGACTCAAGCGGCTACAAACGCCCCGCCATCTACATCGACGTGGAAGGAGACGAATGGGAAGAAACGATTGACCGTAGCGACGCCTTGGTAAAAGACTGTACGTTGTCCTCTAAAGAGATCGTCGACAAGATTGCAGCAGCCGGTATCGTAGGTCTGGGTGGCGCAACTTTCCCGACACAGGTGAAGTTGATGCCGCCTCCGGGAAGCAAGGCGGAGATTATCATTATCAACGCTGTAGAGTGTGAACCGTATCTGACTTCCGATCATTCCCTGATGATGGAGAAAGGCGAACAAATCCTGGTGGGCGTTACATTGCTCATGAAGGCGGTAAACGTAAACAAAGCCGTTATCGGCATTGAAAACAATAAACCCGACGCAATCGCCCATTTGACGAAGCTGGCGGCCGCTTATCCCGGTATCGAGATCATGCCGTTGAAAGTGCAATATCCGCAGGGAGGTGAAAAGCAGTTGATCGATGCCGTGATCCGTCGCCAGGTAAAGAGCGGCGCACTGCCTATCTCGGCCGGAGCCGTCGTGCAGAACGTAGGAACAGCCTACGCTGTCTACGAAGCCGTCCAGAAGAACAAACCGTTGTTCGAACGTGTCGTAACCGTAACCGGGAAGGCTGTAGCCACTCCGTCGAACTTCCTGGTCCGTATGGGTACGCCTATCAACACGCTGATCGAAGCAGCCGGCGGCATCCCTGAGAACACGGGTAAGATTATCGGTGGAGGCCCGATGATGGGTAAAGCATTGGTCAGCGCCGAAGTGCCGGTAACCAAAGGCAGTTCCGGCGTATTGCTCCTGACTAAGGAAGAATCCGTCCGTAAACCGATGCAAGACTGTATCCGTTGCGCCAAATGCGTGAACGTTTGCCCGATGGGGCTGAACCCGGCCTTCCTGATGAAGTTCACCGTCTATAAAGACTGGGAAAAAGCCGAGGCAGGCTACATTCAGGATTGCATCGAATGCGGTTCCTGTAGCTATACTTGTCCCGCCAACCGCCCGCTATTGGATCAGATCCGGTTGGGAAAAGGCAAAGTAATGGGTATTATTCGTGCAAGAAAGTCATAAAACAAGAGCAATATGGAAAACAAATTATACGTATCTCCCTCGCCCCACATTCATGGCGGCGACAGCATAAGCAAAAATATGTACGGTGTACTGATTGCCCTTGTTCCGGCTTTCCTGGTATCACTCTACTTTTTCGGACTGGGTGCGCTGATCGTAACCGTAGCTTCGGTTTTCTTCTGCGTCCTGTTCGAATATCTGATTCAGAAGTTCCTGATGAAAAAGGAACCGACCATTTACGACGGTTCGGCCATCCTGACCGGCGTTTTGCTGGCGTTCAACCTGCCGTCTAACCTGCCGGTCTGGATCATCGCCATCGGTGCGCTGGCTGCCATCGGTATCGGTAAGATGTCGTTCGGCGGTCTGGGTAACAACATCTTCAACCCGGCACTGACAGGACGTATCTTCCTGCTGATCTCCTTCCCGGCACAGATGACCACCTGGCCCGTTGTCGGACAATTGACATCTTATGCAGATGCGACGACTGGCGCAACCGTTCTTTCCCTGATGAACGAGGGAGCGCTCGACAAGATGCCGACACTCAGCGACATGCTGGTCGGTAACATGGGCGGTAGCCTTGGTGAAGTCAGCGCATTCGCACTGCTGTTAGGTATGTTCTATATGTTATGGAAGAAGATTATCACTTGGCAGGTTCCGGTTTCCATCTTCGTCACGGTATTTGTCTTTACAGGTATCATGCACCTGGTGAATCCGGTCCAATACGCAAGCCCGTTCGTCCATCTGTTATCCGGAGGTCTGATGTTGGGAGCCATCTTCATGGCGACCGACTATGTGACTTCTCCGATGAGCAAGAGCGGCATGATTGTCTACGGTGTCGGCATTGGTATCCTGACAACGGTGATCCGTCTGTTCGGTTCTTATCCCGAAGGTATGTCATTTGCCATCTTCATCATGAATGGAGTTACTCCGCTAATCAACAGTTATATGAAACCTAAACATTTCGGAGGAAAATAAGCATGGCAAAACTAAAATCAACATTACCCAATATGTTCCTTTCACTCACCATCATCTGTGTAGTGGCAGGAGCAATATTAGCAGGTGTGAACATGTACACCACCGGCCCGATTGCCGCCACCAAAGCCGCTGCGCTGGAAGAGGCGATCAAAGCGGTGACGCCGGATTTCGATAACAAGCCGACCGAGCAGGCTTATATGGCTGTTACGGCAGACGGCGATTCGCTGAAGATCTATCCGGCCACCAAAGGCGGCCAATTCGTTGGCGCAGCCGTAGAAAGTAATACGAAGAAAGGGTTCAGCGGCGAAATCAAAGTGATCGTAGGCTTCGATGCCGAGGGCAAACTATTGAACTACTCCGTGCTGCAACATGCCGAGACTCCGGGCTTAGGCGCCAAGATGCAGGAATGGTTCCGCGCTGACAAGAACAAACAGAGCGTATTAGGACGTAACCTGGCAGACGGCGAACTGAAAGTATCCAAAGACGGTGGCGATGTAGACGCGATCACAGCGGCAACCATCACCAGCCGCGCATTCCTGAACGCGGTGAACCGCGCTTACAGCGCATTCGCCGGTGCCGACGGAATGACCGGGGCAACCACATCATCCGATAACACAACTAAAGAGGGAGGAAACGACAATGAGTAACCTGAAAATATTGATGAATGGTGTCATCAAAGAGAACCCGACATTCGTATTGCTATTAGGTATGTGCCCGACATTAGGTACGACCTCTTCCGCTCTCAACGGTATGAGTATGGGACTTGCAACCATGTTTGTATTGATCTGCTCCAACATCGTGATTTCGGCCTTGAAGAACCTGATCCCCGACATGGTGCGTATTCCGGCTTTCATTGTCGTGATCGCAACCTTCGTGACGGTTGTCCAGATGTGTATGGAGGCTTTCGTACCGGCTTTGTATGCAAGCTTGGGCTTGTTTATCCCGTTGATCGTTGTAAACTGTATCGTGCTGGGACGTGCCGAAGCATTCGCTGCCAAGAACGGCATCATCCCCTCCGCTTTCGACGGATTGGGTATGGGACTGGGCTTCACGATGGCCTTGACATTGTTAGGGGCTGTCCGCGAGTTGCTGGGAACCGGCAAGTTGTTCAACCTGACATTGATGCCCGAACAATACGGTTCACTGATTTTCGTACTGGCTCCGGGTGCTTTCATCGCGCTGGGATATTTGGTCGCTATTGTAAACAAACTGCGTAAAGCTTAAAAACGAACGATATGGAATATATATTGATCTTTATTGCCGCCGTATTCGTAAACAACGTTGTACTGGCACAGTTCTTAGGTATCTGCCCGTTCCTGGGCGTATCCAAGAAGGTGGAAACGGCAGCCGGTATGGGCGCCGCCGTGACTTTCGTATTGACGATCGCTACTGTCGTAACGTTCCTCGTACAAAAATATATTCTGGATGCTTTTGGATTGGGCTTTATGCAGACCATCAGCTTCATCCTGATCATTGCCGCATTGGTACAGATGGTGGAAATCATCCTGAAGAAAGTCTCTCCGGCCCTTTATCAGGCGCTTGGCGTGTTTCTTCCTCTGATCACGACAAACTGTTGTATCCTGGGTGTAGCCATCCTCGTAATACAAAAAGAATATAATTTATTGGAATCCGTTGTATATGCAATCTCTACAGCTATTGGATTTGCGTTAGCTTTGATTATCTTTGCAGGTGTCAGAGAACAATTAGCAATGACAAATGTTCCCGATGGCATGAAAGGAACCCCGATCGCCCTTATCACAGCAGGTCTGTTAGCGATGGCTTTCATGGGTTTTTCAGGGATTGTGTAATTACTAATCTAAATAAACACTAAGATGAAACAAAAGATTTTAGTAGCAGGTGGAACTGGTTACATCGGATCACACACCACAGTAGAACTGCAAAACGCAGGTTATGAAGTAGTCATCATCGACGACCTGTCTAACTCCAATATAGAAGTATTGGACGGTATCGAACGCATCACAGGCATCCGTCCTGAATTCATCCAACTGGACCTGAAAGACAAGGAAGCAACCCGCGAAGCGTTGAAAGCTCATCCGGGAATCAAAGGCATCATCCTGTTCGCCGCCAGCAAAGCAGTAGGCGAATCCGTACAGCAGCCGTTGAAATACTACCGAAACAACGTCGTTACACTGGTAAACCTGTTGGAACTGATGCCGGAATTCGATATCGAAGGTATCGTGTTCTCATCTTCCTGCACCGTTTACGGACAGCCTGACCCTGAAAACCTGCCTGTAACCGAGAACGCACCGATCAAACCGGCCACTTCTCCTTACGGAAACACGAAGCAGATCAACGAAGAGATCATCCGCGACACGATCCACGCCGGCGCTCCTTTCAAGAGCATCATCCTGCGCTACTTCAACCCGATCGGAGCACATCCGACAGCAGAGATCGGCGAATTGCCTAACGGCGTTCCTCAGAACCTGATCCCGTATCTGACACAAACGGCTATGGGCATACGCAAGGAGTTGAGCGTGTTCGGCGACGATTATGACACGCCTGACGGCTCTTGCATCCGCGACTATATCAACGTCGTCGATCTGGCTAAGGCTCACGTGATCGCCATGGACCGTATGTTGGGCGGCAAGTCTCTGGAAAATGTGGAAATCTTCAACCTCGGAACCGGCAACGGTGTTTCCGTATTGGAGCTGATCAACACGTTCGAAGCTGCAACAGGCGTTAAAGTCCCGCACAAGATCGTAGGCCGCCGCGAAGGGGATATCGAAAAGGTTTGGGCCAATCCCGAACGCGCCAATAAAGTCTTAGGCTGGAAAGCAACAGAAACGCTCGCCGATACATTGGCTTCCGCCTGGAAATGGCAGGAGAGACTGCGCGAACGCGGTATCATGTAATCGGAAACATCCTCATTATTGATAAAAAGGGAAGCATCAGCCGATGTTTCCCTTTTTACATTTCACCTTCACACACCTTCTAAACCTCTATCAATCAGAATCTTCTTGTGAACCCTCATCCTTTGACCAAGATTGAAATAACTTTTCTGATTTTAATAGGATATTTCAGGTATTCTTGCTACATTGCGACACATGTTACATTTTTATTATCAATCAATAATAATATATAGTTATGAAAAAAATCACAAATTTATTGCTTATCTGTTCCAGTCTACTCTCGTGCAGCAATGAAGAAAAGATTCTAACATTCCCTGAGATGTGGGAATCCGGGAATCCAACCAAACAAAGTTTTGTATCCAAAAATACAGCTCAAGAAATCGCAAATATTTTCTTTGCCGATTTTCAGAACGGTAAACAAACAAAGAGCAGCAAATCCATAGGTTCGATTGAACTTATCAACAGCAATACAAATACCCCGCTTGCCTATGTTGTCAACTACGAAGAAGGCGGTTGGGCAATTATGAGTGCCACCAAAGACTACTACCCTATTCTGGCTTACTCAAACGAAAGCCAATTTGTCCTCGATACTACAGACATGAATGACGGTCTGAAAGTATGGCTTGACGAAACAATTCAAGCTATTGAGTCAAGTGAAAATCTTGATCCGCAAATCACTTCACGAATTGCGCTTGAATGGCTTAAGTACACCCCTCAAGTGGCAGAACTTCAACGATCAAACATACCTGGAGGTAACTCCACCGAAGCTATCATGTGTCGCAACCGACTCAAACAATTGAATGAAACTTATTATTCTGAGGGATGGTCATTTACCACTCTTTCATCCCAGTCAAACGTTAATCTGCCAAGTAAGGTTTACAGCACAGCCGATCAATGCGGATCTCCTTATGAATATACAATTGTAGGAATCAGAGATGTAAGCATTCACACCTCAATAGAACCATTAGTTGTAACACAATGGGATCAAGGTTCACCCTACAATGCATTATGTCCAAATCAAGCGCAGGCTGGCTGCGTAGCAATTGCGATGGCACAAATCATGAAATTTCATAGATTTCCAACATATTTCAATTGGAATGATATGCCAAATACAGGGGCAACATATGCAAATCAATTTTTAATTGCTGAAGTGGGAAAAGCAATCGATACTGATTATGGGGAAGATTCCTCTGGGGCAAAACCCAAAAACGCAGTTAAGCAGTTTGACAATTATGGATATAATGCCATATTAAAAGACCATAAACCAAGCGAGGTTGCATTTGAGATAAGAAATTTCAACAGGCCAGTATTTATGTGCGGAGATAGAAATTTAACAAAAGGGCATGCTTGGATATGTGATGGTCTAATAAGTAATTCTTCTGAATATGAATATTATGTAGAATATCTTTATAATGGTTCGTATGATAATTTCGGAGAAACTTTGCTTGATTTGCCTGGTGGTTTCGGTGGAATTTCCTATACAACTTTCCACATGAATTGGGGATGGGGAGGCCGTCATGACGGTTGGTACACAGGAGCTAACCCGACAAGTGATAAAGATTATAAATATCGCAGACAAAATATTTATGTAAGTCCCAAATAAAAACAACAATCTTCATGAAAACAACAAATTTATTATGCCTATTGACACTATTAGTCATGCTATTCAGTCGATGTAACCATGGTAACGACGCACCTCCTTATACATATCATCTTAAACTGCAATTCGAGGATAGCTCCGGCAAGAATTTAGTAAACGGGCTAAAGTATCAACAGGAAAGCGGCGGCTATTCGTTCCAAGTCACAGATGCGTATAAACTGCAAGTCTCATCAACCGATGTATCAGACCAAAAAGAAATACTCTATGTCGAGGTTGAGAACGACCAAGCTGAATACTTGTATTTTTCATACAGCACTTTCGATTATGTGGCATCTGCCATCACATGGAAATTAGTATGCCCACATATATTCGGGGATAACGAAGAACATATCATTACTTCTTATTGGAAAGAAGAAGACCACATGGCCTCTTGCTTAAAAATCAGCTGCGATGACAAGGATTTTCAATTTACACAAAAACAGGGATCAAATGCATATACGGTTCTTATAACCCTTACCAAATAAAGAAGGAAAGGGAATAACAAAAACTTTCCCGAAACCAAGCACAAAGTAAGTATCCATCAAAGAGAAACTAATCGTTCCACCCGTGTGAGCCGATCGGCTCACACGGGTGGAACGTACGGCTCACAAACGTGGAAAGTACGGCTCACAGCTGTGGGCCGATAAATAAGAATGCACTCGGCGACTAAAAAGAGCAGGCCGGAAGATTACTTTTCCAGTATATCCAGAACAGCTTCCCGCCAATCCTCCCCGTTTTCCGGCTGATAGGTATGAAAACCGAGCTCTTGCCCGACCTCTATATTCGATTTGGCATCGTCGACAAACAACGTTTCTGCCGGAATAAGCGGAGCATCTTCTATCATCCGATTGAAGATAGCGGCATCCGGCTTCGTCACCCCAACTTCATAGGAAGTGTACATTTTGTCGAAATAAGCGGATATCGGGCGACCGGCGGGAGTGAACGCCTCGCTCCTCGCCCACGACTGGACAATCGAGTTCGTATTGCTCAACAAATAAACCTTATACTTCTTACGAAGCTCCAGCAGGAAATCCAACTTATATTGAGGGACACCGGCGATAAAGCCCATCCAGGCATATTTGATTTCATCATAAGAAAGTTGCTTGCCGGTATGCTCGCGCAACTTCCGGCAGAAGGTATCGACATCGATCTTTCCATTTTCCACTTCCAGAAAAAAACCTTTCTGCTCGTATGGATCGAGCAACTGTTTTGCATCCTTCACTCCTATCTCTTCAAAACGGCTCATAGCCTGGTGATGATCCAGGTCGATCAAGACGCCTCCCAAGTCAAATACGATATTTCTGATTCTTTCCATATTCTTCTTTATGTTATACTCACAAACTTACATAAAAGTGTCCGAACAACCAAATAAAAAAAGTGAAGGCCGTATGCGGCAGGTGAAACTACCTCTACATACAGCCTTCACAGTAAATCGTTATTATACAGGCCTAAAGCAGGCTTGTGAATGTGAAATCATTCTATTCGAGTTTGTGGATAACCAGGCCGGAACGCAGTTTCGGTTCGAACCAGGTTGTCTTGGGAGGCATGATATTACCGGTATCGGCAATATCCATCAGTTGCTTCATGGTGACAGGATAAAGCGCCATCGCCACCTTCATCTCGCCACTGTCCACACGACGTTTCAATTCTCCCAGTCCACGGATACCGCCTACGAAATCAATACGTTTATCCGAACGGAGGTCTTTAATACCCAAGACTTCATCCAAAATGAGGTTGGAAGAGATCGTCACATCCAGGACACCGATCGGGTCGTTATCATCGTATGTCCCCGGCTTGGCAGTCAACGAATACCATTTTCCATCTAAATAGAGGGAGAAGTTATGCAAAGCTGCCGGTTTATAAATATCAGTACCTTTTTCTTCTACTATAAAATTCTTCCCTAACTTAGCCAGAAATTCTTCTTCCGACAGGCCGTTCAGATCTTTCACCACCCGGTTATAGTCGATAATGGTCAACTGGTTTGCAGGGAAACAGACTGCCATAAAATAGTTATATTCTTCATCACCTTTATGATCGGCGTTCTGTTTTGCCTTTTCCGCACCAACCAAGGCGGCGGCGGCAGAACGGTGATGGCCGTCGGCAATATACAAGGAAGGCATTTCGCCGAACAACTCCGTGATACGGGCAATATCGGCTGCCTCATCGATAATCCAGAACGTATGGCCGAAACCATCATCCTTCGCTACAAAGTCATACTCAGGATTGCGGGATGTATATTTAGCGACAATCTTGTCCAACTCCGCATTATCGGGATAGGCAAAGAAGACCGGTTCGATGTTGGCATTGTTCACCCTGACATGTTTCATACGATCTTCTTCCTTATCACGGCGTGTCAGCTCATGTTTCTTGATAACGCCATTCATATAATCGGGCACGTACGCACCGACAACCAGGCCGTACTGCGTCTTGCCGTTCATAGTCTGGGCATACACATAGTAACATTCTTCCTTATCCTGCACCAGCCAACCCTTTTCCTGGAACATCCGGAAATTGGCGGCAGCCTTCAAATAAACAGCCGGATCGTGTTCATCCGTCCCGACCGGGAAGTCGATCTCCGGCTTAATGATGTGATAAAGAGATTTATCGTTGCCTTTTGCTTCTTCACGCGCCTCCTCGGAATTTAATACATCGTATGGACGGGAAGCCACTTGTTCGATCAAATCCTTAGGAGGACGGATTCCTTTGAAAGGTTTAATAATAGCCATGATATTTATGATTTGTTTACTCTGAATTTTTCACATCCTTCTTTCAGGAAACCTTCGATCTGCTTGGCAGCGGCAATACCGGCATTGATATTGGCTTCGGCAGTCTGTGCCCCCATCTTTTTGGGAGTGGAGAAATAGCGGCCAGCAAACTTGGCTGCAAACTCTTCGTTGGCAGCAGGCATGATGTCGGTTACATATTTCAGGTCTGCACGTTCTTCCATCAACTTGATAAGTTCTGCTTCATTAATAACTTCCTTACGAGCCGTATTGACCAGCAAGCCGCCTTTCGGCATCTTGCCGACCAGAGCATAATTGATGGAGTTCTTTGTTTCGGCAGTTGCCGGGATATGCAAGGAAACGACATCGCAGGTAGCATAAAGCTCTTCCGGTGAAGCAACCGGTTTCACACCATCCGCCTCAATGGCCGAAGCCGGGCAGAAAGCGTCGAATGCATAGATTTCCATTCCGAAACCTTTCGCGATACGAGCCACATTACGCCCTACATTGCCATAGGCATGGATACCCAGTTTCTTTCCTTTCAGTTCCGTACCGGAAGTGCCGTTATAGAAGTTACGGACAGCCATTACCATCATACCGAAAGCCAATTCGGCAACGGCATTGGAGTTCTGCCCCGGTGTATTCATCACACAGACATTATGCGCTGTCGCAGCAGCCAGATCAACGTTATCGTAACCGGCTCCGGCACGTACCACGATCTTCAACTGTTTAGCGGCATCCAACACTTCGGCATCGATAATGTCACTACGGATAATGATGGCATCCACATCCTTGACGGCTTCCAGCAGTTTAGCCTTTTCACCGTATTTCTCCAACAGGACCAGTTCATCACCTGCACTTTCCACTACTTCGCGGATACCTTTCACTGCTATCGCAGCGAAAGGTTTATCTGTTGCTACTAATATCTTTGCCATAATCAATGCTGCTTTTCAAATTCTTTCATACATGCAACCAAAGCCTCAACGCTACTCTTAGGCATTGCGTTGTACAGAGAAGCACGGAAACCACCGACAGAACGGTGTCCCTTGATACCTACCATACCGGCAGCCGCAGCGAATTTGCTGAATTCGTCTTCCAGTTCCTTATATTCGTCATTCATCACGAAACAAACATTCATGATAGAACGGTCTTCCGTTGCAACTGTTCCTTTAAACAACTTGTTGCGATCGATTTCATCATACAGGATAGCTGCGTTTTCCAGGTCTTTCTTTTCCATAGCAGCAATACCGCCCTGTTCCTTATACCATTTCAATGTCTGCAGAGCTGCATAGATAGGCAGTACAGGAGGCGTGTTGAACATAGAGTCTTTCTTGATATGCGTGTTATAATTCAACATAGTAGGAATAGGACGGTCCACATGCCCCAATGCATCCTGACGCACAATAGCGAGTGTCACACCGGCAGGAGCCAGATTCTTCTGTGCACCGGCATAAATAATGTCATATTTGGAAATATCGATCGGACGGGAGAAGATATCGGAAGACATATCGCAAACCAAACGAACATTCATATCCGGATCTTTACGCATTTCGGTTCCGTAGATCGTATTGTTGGAGGTAAAATGGAAATAATCCGAATCTTCAGCTACCTTATAATCTTTAGGGATATAAGTATAGTTTGCATCTTTGGAGGAAGCAACCACATCTACTTCACCAAACAACTTGGCTTCCTTAATCGCATTAGATGCCCATGTACCTGTATCCAGATAAGAAGCTTTCTTATTCAACAGGTTATAAGGGACCATACAGAACTGCATGCTTGCACCGCCTCCCATAAAGACAACTTCATAACCGGCAGGAACATCCAGTAACTCTTTGATCAATGCACGTGCCTCATCATTCACAGCTACAAATTCTTTACTTCTGTGGGAGATTTCAAGAAGAGATAAACCCATACCGGCAAAACTTTCTACCGCAGCAGCCGTATTTTTAATTGTATACTCGCTCAAGATAGAGGGACCTGCATAAAAATTGTGCTTCTTCATACCAATGTCTTTTTAATGTTAAATATAATTCAAGTAACTAATTTTCCAAAAACAGGCGGCTAATGTACGAATTAAATCGAGAAATGAAAACTAAAAGCCGAAAAATATCAGCAAAACGTCGCAGCTACAGCCATTCCGTTTACATTTATCTTCCATTTTCCACTTTCAATTATCAATTATCAATTCCTAAAATCGTCCTCCCCACAAACGTCTCATTTGTTCAATAAGTTTGTGTTCGGATGGATTTTCCTGTCCTTTCCACAGCCGTTCATTCAAAACTTCCTTAGGAAGGAACTCTTGCTTGACAAAATGATTTTCATAATCGTGCGCATATTTGTAATCTTTTCCGTAATTCAACTCCGCCATCAATTTTGTCGGTGCATTCCGCAAATGAAGGGGAACAGGCAGGTTACCTGTACGATTCACTAACTCCAACGCATCGTTAATCGCCATATAAGCCGAATTACTTTTGGGACTGCATGCCAGATAAACGGTCGTTTCCGCCAAAATGATCCGTCCTTCCGGCCAGCCGATTTTCTTCAAGGCATCAAAACAAGCATTTGCCAGCAATAGAGCATTCGGATTCGCTAACCCGATATCTTCCGATGCTGAAATAACCAGACGGCGGGCTATGAATTCCGGGTCTTCGCCACCGGCAACCATACGCGCCAGCCAATAGATAGCGGCATCCGGATCACTTCCGCGAATGGATTTGATGAAAGCGGATATAATGTCATAATGCATCTCTCCTCCTTTATCATACGCCGCCGGATTTTCCTGCAAGCGCTCCACCACCTTTTCATCTGTTATTTCAATCTTTTCATTTCCTTCTTCTGCAGCTACTACAAGCTCCAGGATATTCAGCAGTTTCCGTGCATCGCCACCGGAATAACGCAACATGGCGTCCGTCTCGGTCAGCACGATATTCATATCCTTCAATACGATATCTTCCGTAACCGCCTTATTCAACAAGGTCAACAGATCCGCTTTCTCCAACGACTTCAAGACATATACCTGGCAACGGGAAAGCAACGGACGGATGACCTCGAACGAGGGATTCTCCGTCGTGGCACCGATCAAGGTTACCACACCTGTCTCTACTGCATTGAGCAGAGAGTCCTGCTGCGACTTGCTAAAGCGATGTATTTCGTCAATAAACAGGATCGGTGAAACGGTATTGAAAAAGCGGTTGCTTTTTGCCTTTTCTATTACCTCCCGCACATCTTTCACTCCTGAACTGATTGCGCTCAACGTATAAAACGGAGCTTCCAGTTTATTCGAAATAATCTGCGCCAGCGTAGTCTTTCCTACTCCCGGAGGTCCCCACAATATAAAAGAAGGGACTCGGCCCGCATCAATCATCTTTCTAAGGACAGCACCCGGACCTACCAGGTGTTTCTGCCCGATATAGTCGTCCAACGTTTTCGGACGTAATCTCTCTGCTAACGGTTGACTCATCATGCCAACAAAAGTCGCATATTTTATTTACTTTTCAAAGCATAAACACCGTAAAAATTCGAGCCTATTTTAATGTTTGACAACAGGAAAATATAATAAAAAGTAAGCACACATAGCAGCACACCTCTTTCGGCGGCATAAAAAGATAACATTTTGTCATATTTACAATTCTCGACGGCTAAATAAAATCATGAAAGATCAGGCCGTATCAAACCCCGTCCAATACAGCCTGTCCTCCTGCATCCATTGCTCTGTTTTATTTCAACGTGATATTTTCCAGATCCCGTATAACAGTCATATCCATAATATCACTATAGATTTCCGTTGTCCGTACGCTTTTATGCCCTAACAGCTTCTGGACTGTCGTGATATTCGCCCCATTATATAACAATAAGGTAGCATTGGTATGGCGGGCCATGTGGAAAGACAGCCTTTTATCTATTTCCGCCAGCCGGCAAATTCTTTTCAGCTGTTTATTCACGTTCGAGTTTGCCGAGACAGAGACTCCAAACAGCGTTCTTGAATAACGCTTTCGATAACGCTCATAGACAGCAAGGGCTTTCCCGTCGAACAACAGGAATAAAGGAAGCCTGACGTTGACATCCGTCTTGACCGATGAATAGACCAGCCATAACTTATCATCGATCAAATGGAAATTATCCGGCCGTATATTTACAATGTCGGAAAAACGAAGCCCGGTATAGCAGCTGAAGAGGAACATATCGAGTGTCCGTCTGAGCGTCCGTTGCAATTTAGGAGCGACTTTCTCCAGCCTATCCAATTCTTCCGGCGTCAGATGACCACGCTTGCTTTCCATATATTTAATCTTATACTTGCGAAAAGGATATTTCTGCAATTCAAACAAATCCTTATTAATCGCCAGGTTGACATATCTTTTCAGATGCTTCATATGCTTGGCAATCGTATTCCGGTGATACTTTTGCTCAAGAAGAAAACGTTCAAAATCACAAAGGAAATTAAAAGTGAGATCTTCAAAAGAGACTTGTGGCTGATACTGGCACAAAACCTGCAAAGTGGATAAGTGGTTTTTCAACGTGGAAAGTCTTAAATTACTATGCTCGATCTCATTTTTCATAAAAGAGACAAAAGAAGAAGAGACGGATTCAAAATCTCCCTTCTCTCTCAAATCCCTCAAAGAGAACGGACGTCCGCTCTGAACCATATCCAATTCGATCCGTTCCAAATAAGAAATATAATCCTCAATGTACTGATTGAGTTCATCCATGTTGGGATGATTCCTCACAGCCTTCTTCTTGCTATCCCACTGCGTGGGTTTAACATAGATTTTCGTTGAGAAATACTTCTTTTGCCTATTCAGGTAGGCCTCTACCTGAATCAAAGCCTTTCCTTCTGCATTCAACCGCTTCTTCCGATTGAACACCAGATTGTAAATAACTTTTTCCATGATATACATTATTTTCTGAATGAGAACACGAAGGAACAATAATAAGTTCTTTGTTCCGTATGAGACAAACTAAAAGTTTGTTATATTTCGTGTTTCAATAGAAGAAGAACTATCCTCAGAGCGATCCCGCAAAAGCCTGGACAGAGACAAAAAAAGAGACGTGTTCACAAAAACACGCCTCTTTATTCCTTTTCCGGATGTAAACTTTTTCCTTCTTGTTTTAATTATTTTATTCTATATCAGGAACAGGAGAAGGAACAGGTACGGCTTCATTATTGTCACTGTTAGACAAAGCCGGATTTGCCTGGATTTCTTTTTCCGGCAAACGCCACAATAAGATCGGATCTCCGGGTTGGATATTAAAGACGGATGATGCATTTGGATAACCAGCGCCACGACGATCAACGCCTTTGTTCAAACGCATAATATCAAACCAGCTCATACCTTCACCCCAAAGTTCAATACGGCGTTGATGATAGATTTCTTCTTGCATAGCTTCAGGTGTCGAAGCAGTACATGAATACTCCGGATCACGATAATCACGCAAGAAAGACTCAAGAGTCGTCTTAGCCCCGGCTACGTTTCCACTCATAGCCTCACCTTCAGCTTTGATCAAGTACATTTCTTCTATACGCATTAAAGGTATATCGCTTGCATTCGTAGAAGTTTCCAATTCGTCATTATATGGAGCAAACTTTACCTGTGTATAAGCACCATAATAATAATAGACCAGATCTTGTTCTTCTTCTGTCAGAATCGGAGAAACAGTATCTTCATTCAGCCACCATCCCTTACGAACATCTGTATCCGGAATTGAATTATACAAATTCTTATTAATCTGACGGCCGCCACTATACCAGCAATATCCATAGTTTAATGATCCCATGTGAGACGGGAAATTACAGATACCGGTCGTTACAACACGATCAGATTCCGCAACCTTGATTGCCCACATCCAAGAATTATCATCAGCAGTATTGAACGCCGGTCTTTTCATCTCATCAATAGAATAGGGTGTTGCAGATGATAGGTTGATCGCACTTTCCGCATCTTTTGCCGCATCAGCCCAATTCCCCATTGTTAAATTGATACGAGCACGCAAACCATAAGCCACAGTTATGTCAATGTAGCGTTTGTCTCTCCTCTTGATGGTTGAGTTTTCCAAATATTCGATTGCCTTATTGATGTCGTTCATAATCTGAGTATAAACTTCCTCGACCGTTGAACGGGCACAGCCTTCCGTTGAGGCAGTGGCAGCATTCTGTTCAGTAATGATAGGGACGCAAGGCGATGTTTTGTGAGTTCTATAGTTGAATTGGTAGTTTTGTGCCAATACCCAATAGTTAAATGCCCGGGTTGCCAATGCTTGTGCAAGATAGTTTTGCAAAGTCGGATCATCCGGATTTTCGCCAACCGAAGCTACGACATTGTTAGCAGCATAAATTTGGTTATACATCACTCCCCACATCATCCGGCATTCATAAGCTGTAAAAATACGGTCTTCATAAGTCAAGCTATTGCCCATCCAGTTATAACCGTTATCTTTACTTACAAAGTCTGCACCATTCGTATCCATGAACAGCATCAAGCCCGGATAGCCGATATCATTATGCCGTTCTGTTTCAGTAATGATAGAGCCATAAGAACTGAATTGTGTAAACACCGCATTGACACCGGCTTCAGCTTTGGAAGGATCGCTTTCTGCCACTTCTTCTTTCTGGTCGGATGTAATAATTTTATCTTCAGGATATGTGTCCAAATCTACACAACTGTTCAAGGCTAATGTAGAAAGAGCGCATACAGATAATATATATTTAGCTTTCATATATTTATAACTTTATTCGTTTATTAATTAGAATGTAACGCTAATACCTCCTGAAACTGTACGGATCGGAGTATAAAGTGCAGTTGTGGCGCTGGTATAACTCTGACGTGGATCAAGACCTTTGCGAGCAGAAAGCAATGCAACATTATCAGCAGCGAAATAAACACGCAGTCTGTCCACCAAGAATTTAGTCGTCAATGATTTAGGCAAAGTATAACCGATTGTGATATTGTTCAAAGAAAGATAGTTTGATTTCGTTAACCAACGATCTGACTGTGAACTTGCATATTTGTCTTCTGCATCCAGACGCGGAACATCGGTATTTTTGTTTGTTTCGGTCCATGCATTGTAAATATCTTTATGCCAGTTTGTTCCTGCATAGGTAGCGGCCCCTCCATGCATAAATCGTGCGTAACCAGAATCATAAATCTTACCGCCTAACTGATAAGACAGCTGAACAGAAGCGTCGAATCCATACAAGCTCAAAGAAGTCCCGAAACCACCATAAACAGTCGGCAACAAATCATCAGTCGCTTCTTTGTAGTTGACCGCACTTGAATAGTCTGAGGTCTTAATAGGATTTCCGTCTTTATCTTTCGCCCAATACAACGCCATACCGGTTTCAGGATCGACACCTGCATATTTGACCAGATACATACGATACATAGATTCTCCTTCTGTATAGATACGCGTATCGTTGATCAATTCGCCGTTCAAGTCCGGATGCAATTCAATAATTTCATTTTTAATGAATGATGCATTTAAATTGACATCCCAACTGATATCTTTATTTTTGATAATAGCATAGCTGAAATCTAATTCCAAACCAGAGTTACGCATAGCACCGACGTTCATAGGAATTTCCTGATAGCCAGAAATCGGTCCAACCGGTTTGTAATACAGCATATCACTGGATTGGCGCAAGAAATATTCGATACTACCATTGAAACGATTATTGAACATGCTAAAATCAAAACCCGTGTTGAAAGAGGTCGATGTTTCCCATGTCAAATCAGGATTTCCTTTATAATCCAATGCACCATCAGAAAAAATACCGTTGGCGCCAGTCATTTTGAACTGATCGATATAAGCATAATAATTACCAATCATATCATTACCCTGCTGCCCAAAAGAAGCTTTGAATTTTAATAAATCAATCCATTTCACATCTTCGAGGAAACTTTCTTTAGACAATATCCAGGCAGCACTTGCCGACCAGAAATTACCCCAACGGTGATCCGGATGGAATCGGGAAGAGCCGTCACGGCGGAAAGATGCACTTACATAATATGTGTTCTGATAATCATAGTTTACGCGAGCGATATAACCTTCTGTAGCGTATGAGTTTCCATATCCATATCCAATAAGTTGATCGATCGCATTATTAACATGGAAATTTTCAGGGTTATACAAGTTCTGTCCGGAAGCCTCCACAACCTCTTCATTCCATTTATATCCATCGTATCCGATCATTACATCGAGGTTATGATCATCGTTGAACGTCTTTTGATAAGTTGCAATATACTGTTGGTCGAATCCCCAAGTACGTGAATGTCCTTGATAGGCTGTACCTCCATAAGAAGCGCTCTGGCCCGAATAGGCATTACCCAACAAATTATACCGCTGGCTGTCCAAATTCATACCATAACGAGCGGTAACAGTCAATCCTTCTATAGGAGTAAAGTCAGCATACCAGTTAGCATTCACGATATCGTGCAGATATTCGTCTTTATTATAAATCAAGTCACCGGCAGGATTGGAAATAGCCATAAATGAACGAGAGAATTTAGTGCTTACCCCGTCACCGTAATCGTAAACTTTACGTCCGCCATTCATTTTAATAGAACCGTCCGCATTACGCACGTATAAAGGATAAACCGGAGCAATCATATTTGCCATCAAGAAAGCATTTCCTGAAGAAGCTGTTGCAGTCTGGTCTCCCGGATAGCGGCTGTTTGAATAAGTATAACTGAGGTTTGCACCAACTTTCAACCATTCTTTCACCTGATAATCACCTTTGGCACGGGTTGAATATCTTGTGAAGCCAGAGCCATCGATAATACCTTGATCATCCAAATAGCCAAAAGACACATAATAATTGGCTTTCTCTGAAGAACCGGAAACATTCAGATTATATTCCTGACGGCCTTTATTGCTGAATATTTCATTTGCCCAATTGTCCGGAGTATAATAATAGGAGCCATCCGTATATCCCAATTTGGCATTTGGATTCATTTTACCATCTAATCCGTATAAAGATTCTCCATCAGGAACAGTAAAGATTTGACAGCCTAAACCGCCTTTACTATTAATAGGCAGCCAAGTGTTGGCATAGCTATTTGATTTAGCTGCATCATACCCCAAATTATATATACCAGCATTATATAAAGCCTGATAAGCATGGTCCATATAATCCGTTACGTCTGTCATAACATCATAGTTTTTTATCATCCGGGAATTTACACCCCATTTAGCGTCGAAATTAATGGATGCCTTGCCACTTTTACCTTTTTTGGTTGTGATCATAATCACACCATTTGCACCACGTGCACCGTACAAAGCGGTCGAAGCTGCATCCTTCAATACGGTCATTGATTCAATATCCTGCGAGTTAATAGAAGAGATATCGCCATCATAAGGAATACCATCTACCACATATAGAGGATCGGATTTGGCATTTATAGAGCCTACACCACGGATTTTAACGGTTGCTGAGGTTCCCGGCTGTCCGTTCGCACTTTGAATTTGCACACCGGCAACAGCACCGGCTAATGCATTTGTAACATCTGAAACCTGGCGCTTTTCAATTTGTTCGGTCTTTACAACACCGGCTGATCCAGTAAAAGCGGCTTTTTTCGCAGTACCATACGCCACCACGACCACTTCGTCAATCATTTGGTTATCAGGTTCCAATACCAAACGAAGATTCGGTTTCACTCCGATTTCCTGGGCCTTCATACCCACGAAGGAAACTACCAGAGTCTTTGCAGAACTTGGTACGTTTGTAATATACTGATTGTTAGTGGATTAATTATTTATGTAGTCTAAGCTATTATCTATTTATAAGAAATAATACATCGAATATGATTTATGCACATGTATTTGATATACAGAATATTAATATATATACTCTAAATAATGGTTTTTTCAAAGATGATCGTAAATAGGACTATGGTTCTACCTTAATTACTGAGTATAATATGGATGATTTTTCATTTTGTCGGCAATCATACTACCGGATCATTCATCCGATATTCGCTTTCCGGTATCAGTAAAATCCCGATCATCGGCAATACGTCCGTAAACGAATGGTGCTTCCATAAAACAATCTTTTTATTATAAATAAACGTAGTGACAATAGTTGAATGCCATAAATATGAAACCGATTAATTTGAAATCAACTCATTTCAAATTAATCGGTTTCATGTATATTGCTTAAAAGAATGCGCTCCCGGATCAAGTCCGGGATTACAGGATAGTGAATTATGACACGACCCTTTTCATTCAGATTCTATTTTTTAGAAGTACCCTTCGTTCTGCTTGATATTAGGATTAACATCTATTTCAGCCTGTGGTATTGCCAAAATCGTGCGATAATCCTGATAACTCGGAGATATAAGATCGGTATTGTTCAGGAAGTGATATCCTCCCTTACGAGTCACCGTGATTCCCAAACGCATGATGTCATAAAAACGATGACCTTCCATTACCAATTCCTTACGTCTTTCTTTCAAGACCAATGCTTCGGTGGCAGTCACATCTGAAGCGGAAGGAATAGCACGTTTGATAATCGCATTCAAATATTTATTTGCACTTGCCTGATCTGCAGAAGATTTTTTTAATGCAGCCTCGGCAGCAATCAGATAAATATCGGACAGACGAATTACACGGATATTGTTTACAGCACTTTTGCCATTGATGCCCGGATATTTATTCATGTAAGTACGGCCTTCGACAGATGCCGCAGCCAACAAATTACGACGGATGTCATCCGGATTCTCATTGATAAGATCTTCAAATTCTTTCGTGTTGGAGACTGCCGCATATCCTTTAGGATCGACCACATATCCAAACATTTCACGATTACCAGCATCCAAGTCCGATATTTCCAGATCGAATACAGATTCCGAAGAATATCTTCCTGACCATGCCGCTACATAATCTTCTGTTTTCAGCAAAGAATACGGAGAATTGTTAATGACATCTTCAGCATAAGAAAAAGCCTTGTCCCAATCTCGTTTATATAGATTGACACGTGCCAGCAAACCTTTTACAGCCCAACTATTGAAACGTCCGTCTTTTACTTCTGTTCCGATATATTTCAAAGCTTCTTCCAAATCGTTGATGACCATTTCATATCCTTCTGCTACGGTTGAACGGCCGGGAAGATCGTCTGCGCCCAAAACTTCTTTTACCAATATGACGCCCGGAGTGGCTCCATTTTCTACAAAATAAGGCTTTCCGTATGTGATCAGGAGGTTAAAATGGCATAAAGCACGAAGAGCCAAAGCTTCTCCTTTTGCATTATTGAGTTCATCTCCGGCAGGAAGATCACCTGTTTCAATTGCGTTTAGCAATACATTGGCGCGATTAATGATCTTATACGGAAAACTCCACAGATCTTCCGGCGAGTTATTCTGACGATGCGTGAAACGGTAATAAGTATCTGTTCTTAAACCGCCGGAAGAAATTGTCTGCACATCTTCACCTCCGACTTCGGCACGTGAAACAAAGTCACAACCGTAATAGCTGTCGTCTTTTAAACTGTAGTATGTACCGTTCAATGCTGTTTCTACATCTTGCAAAGATGTGATAGCATCTGTACTGACCAATGAATCTGAAGGGAGAGTTTCCAGATATCCATCACAAGATGTAAATGTAACTGAAGCTATTGCAGCAGCAACAAATATAGATTTTATATTTAGTCTATTCATCATTGTTATTATTTATAGTAAAACGAATTCCGGATTACAATCCGATTTCAATACCAAATGTTACTGATTTCAAGTTAGGCAATGCCCAAGTAGCTACACCTTTAACCGGTTGTTCAGGATCAATATTCTTATAAGCAGCCCATGTCAACAGGTTATTACCGGATGCAAAGATTCTGACATTTCTCATTCCGGCAGCCTGCATCCATTTTGAAGGCAAATTATAAGATAATGTCACGGTTTTCAGACGAAGATGATTGGAGCTTTTCATATGGCGGGAACTTCCGTAACGAGCATATTGGTAGCTATTGATACGTCTCGGGACATCTGTGATATCGCCAGGCTTCTGCCATCTGTCCAACTGCTGGATACCGATGGATTGATATGCTGTTTCACCATCCGTATCAGTGTACAGCAACGCAGGATCATCCATGATATGACCACCTAAAGAGAATGAAAATAAAGCATTTAAATCCAATCCTTTCCAAGAAAGAGTATTTCTCCATCCCCCGGTTATTTTAGGGTCCGGTTTTCCAACGATAACACGTTGAGCCTGTGACGGGTCTTTAGTCAATTCACGATTGATTGTTCCATCTTCATTCTCTGTGTTCAATACCCATTGCTCTTCACCTGTTTGCGGATCGACGCCGGCCCATTCACGACTCCACCAGGAATAATAAGATTCACCTTCTCTTAAAATAGTAGTTCCGTCAATGATGTCTTTTCCTCCATACAGTTTGCTGACCTTATTTTTATTGTGAGACAAAACAATACCGGTAGACCATTTTAAAGCAGTTTCGTTGAATACGTCATAGTTTACATCCAATTCTATACCGCGGTTATTCATGGCACCCACATTTTTCAATGTGTTATTGAAACCAGTGGTCATAGATACCGGAACATCCTGCAGCAAGTCTTTTGTTTCACGATTATAGAAATCGAATGCGACGCTTAAACGACCGAACAGTCTGGCATCAAAACCGATGTTGAAGTTTTCATTCTTTTCCCATCCCAAATCAGGGTTAGGGATAGTCGTAGGAGCAGATCCCGGTTGATCCTGATAGTTATAACCATAACCGAATAGGCTTAAATGGGAATAAAATTTGGAAGGCAAAGTACCATTTATACCGTATGAAACTCTCAGCTTTAAATCATCGACATAGGTCAAATCCTTCATGAAAGCTTCCTGGCTCAATCTCCAAGCCCCTGAAACAGACCAGAAGTTACCCCAACGTTTGTTTGCTCCTAATCTCGAACTACCGTCACGACGATAATTTGCTGAAATATAATACTTGTTATCGTAGTCATAGTTGATACGGGAGAGCAAAGACAACAGGTGGTCTTCCTTATATCCGGACGCTGCCGTCATCGGTTCCGAAGTGTTCTCCAGCTCCGGCAGTTTATCGTGCGGATAGTTAGCTCCGACAGCCTGGACATATTGTTCTTTTCTATCATCGACATCCCAACCGACCAAAACATCCAAATTATGTTTGTCGGCAAATGTATTGGTATAATTCAATACTGTTGATGAATAGATATTGTGATGCTGATACGGATATTTGATCATCAAACCTTTGTAAGCCTCACCGTTATTTGAATTCATCGGCCAATAAGTCGTAGACTGGTTGTCGATAAAGTCATAACTTATTGTTTCCTTGATTGTCAGACCTTCGATTATTTTATAAGAAGCCCACAGGGAGTTGGTGCTTCTCAATACTTCCGAAGTGTTTTTATCCAACCCCTGGTCTTTTAATGGGTTAGGCACATTTAACTGGGCCAATGGGAAACCGTCGTAAAACGATCCATCTTCATTATAGATAGGAATGTTAGGAATGGCATACCAGTTTTTAACGAAATAGGCATTGGCATAAGCTGTACCTTCCGAAGCCATTTCTGATTTTTGTTTTGAGAATGAGATGTTTGCTCCCATCTGCATCTTCCCATCTTTTGATCTGTGGGTAACGTTAGCTCTACCGGTAAAGCCTTCCATACCGGTCGTATTGATCATACCGTCTTCTGTTTTGTAGTTTAATGAAGCAAAGAAACTGGTCTGCTCGCTACCTCCTTGTGCCGAAAATTCATAATTCTGGTTGAATGCCGTTTTCTTGAACAATGCATCTTCCCAGTTTGAATAGTGATCTCTCAGAGGGGCGAAAGTATCTGCACCATCCTGCGCATAAGCTCTTGCTTCCTCATCTGACATATCCTTGTACAGGATACCTTCATTGTAATAAGCTTCATAGGTAAGTTCATGTTGCTGTTCCCCGGAAACAGTTTCTCTGTTTTTAACAGCCCAGTCGGAAAAGCCCCAGTTTGCTTTAAAATTGATTTGGGTCTTACCTTCCTTACCTCTTTTCGTCGTAATAAGGATTACACCATTTGCTGCACGTGAACCGTACAAGGAAGCAGCTGCCGCATCTTTCAAAACCGTAATGTTTTCGATATCGCTCGGATTGATTGAAGACATAATATTGAATGCTTTTGAATCATTGCTTACTCCAGATACGGCAATATCACCGGAAACAACGGGTACTCCGTCAATTACATAGAGAGGTTCATTTGTGGCGTTCATGGAACCTGTACCACGAATACGAATACTTAAACCTGCACCTGGCTGTCCACTGCTCGAATTTACGGTCAGACCTGTTGTTGCGCCTTGCAAGGCTTGCTCAAAAGATGTAACAGGTACATCTTTTAATATTTTCTCTGTATTAACAGATGAGGCTGCTCCGGTAAATGATGATTTTTTAGCAGTACCATAAGCGACAACCATAACTTCGTCAAGCATTTGATTGTCTGATGCCAACAAGACATGTAACGTCGGTTTCACCCCGACTTCCTGGGACTTCATACCTACAAAAGAAACAATCAGAGTCTTTGCAGAACTTGGTACATCTGCAATATCTTGGTTGTTAATAGGTTAATTATTTATGTAGTCTAAACTATTATCTATTTATAAGAAATTACGCATCGAATATGATTCATATAGATATATTTGATATTCAGAGTTTTAATATATATACTCTAAATAATGGTTCCTTCAAAGATAATCGTAAATAGGACTACTGTTCTACCAGTTTTATCCTGATTCTTTAGCGGTACAATTGGTCTATTATTATAGAAACTTATTATTGATTGCGAAAACAACTGTCATATTATCATGCTTTGCTTAAAGCAAACTTTTTGTTATTTCTTACTTATTGTACGATTTTCCAAAATACCCGTTGGTCTGGATCGAAACAGTAGCGCATGAAATTTGATTTTATACCCCATATATTTCAAATTTCCCGCAAGGGTAATATTTTTTAAGAAACAAGATATTTGGCAAGAGTCTGAATGTTAACAATATATGGATATCCGCCTTTTTGGGAGGGGTTCTTGTATTTTTTATCATATATAAATCCGTTTAGAACAGGTTCATTTCTTGGAAGTGAATGATGATTTACCGGTGTGTTTCATGTTTGTGATTATAGTGTCGATACCTTAGGGCTGTGCTCTGGGCTATGTCCTGTCGGGTAGCCTTAAGGCGAGGCTTTCCTCATACCGCAGGCTCTCTTTTGCGGCACAAGGCGTAGTCTTGTTTTAGGGCTTAAAGAAGAGGATTGTTTTGATTTGACTTTTTGATAGCCGGAAAAAGATAACTGATTTGTCTAACTTCTACCAAGATCGGAGTGTATTGCAATATCATACCATAATATTTATCAGTTTTTGATTATTTTCTACCCTTGTAGACCTGAGCTCTTTTTTGACCCCTCAGAATCGCCCAAAAACGATGCTTGGGCGAGAGGTTAAAAATAGATAATTTTAAAGGAGGCGGAATTAAGAGGAATGTCATGAGAATTCAATCCAAAATATCCATTTTGCATGATCTTTTGTTAATTATCATCCCCATTTTTGTAAAATCCTATTAGTTTTTAGTTGTTATAATAAATTTATTATTACATTTGCCCTCTCTTAGGAATATTTATACATTACATGATGTGTAAAAAAACAGATAGTGCAAATTAGTTATTTATAAGTTAAACAAAAAAAGTGTGTCTATGAAAAGGTTAACTTTCCTTTTATTCTGCCTATTATTAGGTATTGGGATGGCCAACGCTCAGACGACGAAAGTAACAGGTACTGTTATTTCGGCGGAAGACAACGAGCCCATCATTGGTGCATCTATAGTTGTTAAAGGTACGACTATAGGTACGGTAACAGATTTTAACGGTACATTTTCTCTGGATGTACCAAGTTCTGCAAAGACTCTGGTAGTTTCCTTCGTGGGTATGAAGGCCCAGGAAATCGGAGTGAAACCGAATTTGAAAATTACTTTGGAATCTGATAATCAGATGCTTGATGAAGTAATGGTTGTCGCTTATGGAACTGCGAAAAAAAGTTCTTTTACTGGATCGGCCTCTACGATTAGTAATGAAAAGTTAGAACTTCGCCCTATCACGAACTTAACGAAAGGATTGGAAGGACAGGCTACAGGTTTGTTAACAACTTCCGGATCCGGACAGCCTGGCGAAGATGCTTCCATTGTGATCCGCGGTTACGGTTCAATTAACGCATCACAAGACCCACTGTACGTTGTCGATGGCATTCCGTTCGATGGATCTTTAAGCTCTATCAATCCGTCTGACATTGAGTCCATGACTGTATTGAAAGACGCTTCCGCCGGTGCTTTGTATGGTGCACGTGGTGCAAATGGTGTCGTCATGATCACGACCAAACAGGGTAGAGAAGGGAAAGCCCAGGTTACATGGCGCTCTACCGTAGGATGGGCTTCACGTGCCATCCAACCGTATGATATGGTTGATCAGAAAGAATTCGTCCAATTGACTTATGAAGCTCTTCGTAACGGTTATGCATTCAACTCCGGTTATTCATGGGAACAAGCACAACAGATGGCAAGAGCCGGTTTAAGTGCCAATTTAGGCGGTGAATTATACAACCCGTTTAAGAACTATACTTGGGACAATTTGATCAATCCTGAAACCGGAATGGTACAGGCTGATGCAGCCTCAGCTTGGGATGAACGATGGATGGACGCTGTTCAGCGTGATAATGCATTCAGACAAGAACACCAGTTATCCGTAAACGGAGGTTCTGACAAAACGAAGTATATGTTTTCACTCGGATATTTGAATGAAGATGGTATTCTTATCAATACGGGCTTTCAACGTTATAATGCCCGCGTAAACGTTAATTCAAATGTAACGGATTGGTTCAAAGCCAATGTTAACGCCTCTTTATCGAACTCTGTGCAGGATTATAGCGACTACGATGGTTCTTCGACATCAAATGTATGGTATTCGGCTCAATTCGTTTCACCGTTATTCCCTGTTTATGTAAAGGGTTTGGATGGAAAGAATGTGTTGGGTGAAAATGGCAAGCCTCAGTTGGATTATGGTGAGAACGGACGTCCGGGAAGTTATACGGATTACAACCCTGTTGGCGGTTTGACTGACGACAAATCAAACAAAAAAAATGACGTGGCAAGTCTTCGTACAGGTATGACTTTTGGTTCGGACAAGGATAATTTCGGTATTTTCAAGGGGATCAAACTGAATATTAATTTCGGTCTTGACTATCGTAACCAGTCACGAATGAGCTACATGAATATGTATCACGGTAACCAGGCTACAGCCGGCGGTTTGCTGACAAAATACAACACGCGCATGCAGAGTTATACGTTCAATCAATTACTGTCATGGGATCGTTCTTTCGGATTACATTCTTTTGATGTTTTGGTCGGACACGAATTTTATGCTTACAGCTATGAATACCTTAAAGCCGGAAAGACAAACTTAGTCGATGGTATCCTTGAATTGCGTCCGGGAACGACTTTGTATGCAGCCGACTCTTATACCGATAATTATCGCATTGAATCCTGGTTGGGACGTTTCAACTACAACTATGATGAGAAATATTATTTCTCCGCTTCATTGCGTACGGATGGTTCTTCCCGTTTCCATAAAGATCATCGTTGGGGAACATTCTGGTCTGTAGGTGGTAACTGGCGTATTTCCAAGGAAGCGTTTATGGAAGATGTTGATTGGGTCGACAACTTGTCTTTAAAGTTGAGCTATGGTCAACAAGGTAACGACAATATCCTGAATTCGGATCAGACAAGCAATTATTACTTATGGCAGAGCCTGTACGATTTGGGATGGCCGAATGCAAATCAGATCGGAGGCTTGGTGACTTCATTGGAAAACCAAAAAGTGTCTTGGGAAAAAAATGGTAATTTGAATGTCGGCATCGAAGCGACATTACTGGGAAGCCGTTTATCTGTCAACGCTGAATATTATAACCGCAAGACAGTCGATATGCTGTTAAGTTATCCGATGGCCACTTCTACCGGATTCAACGGCTACAATGCCAATGTCGGAGACATGAGAAACTCAGGTTTCGAATTTGAGGTAAGAGGTACTGCTATCAAAACGGACGATTTCGTCTGGAATATAAGCTTGATGGGATCGACTGTAAAAAATAAGGTACTGAAACTGACAAGCACTGCACCTGAAATCATTAAAGGTGTTTACAGTATTAAAGAGGATATGCCTATCAATACGTTCTATATGGCAAAATCAGCCGGGGTAGACCCTGCCACAGGAGCTCAACTCTATTGGGTGTACGACAAGGATGAAAACGGAAACATCATTAACGAACGTATCAGCGACGACTACTCAAAAGCATCGACCAGTAAGTATTATCAGGGCAACCGTATTCCGGATCTTTACGGAAGTATCGGAACCGACTTTTCTTACAAAGGCATCGACTTGTCAGTCCTGACTTCGTATTCAATTGGCGGTAAGATTTATGACGGCCTGTATATGGGTGCCATGAATGCCCAATATGCAACAAACACATGGAATAAACATCAGTTACGCCGTTGGCAGAAGCCAGGTGATATAACGGATGTTCCTCGCGTGGAAATCAATGGTTCTTATACAACGACAGATCGTTTCTTGATCAATGCATCTTATTTTGCAATCAAAAATATCACATTAGGTTATTCCTTGCCTAAAGACTGGATGAGAAAGGCAAAGCTGGGAAATGTCCGCGTCTTCGGTTCCATTGATAACCTGGCGTTATTTTCCCATTTGAAAGGTATGGACCCTCAATATAATTTTAAGGGTGAAACCGATTATTCATACGCACCAAACAAAACATATTCTTTTGGTGTAGAAATTAATTTCTAAAGTAGAATCATTATTTTATAAGAAACAAGATGAAAAAGATATTCAAATATATGATTGTCGGTCTGGTGGCTTGTACGACTCTGTCGTCCTGCTTAGAGAGTTCTCTTGACACCAATCCGACCGATTCAATGTCCGGAAGCGGACTGCTGGCTAATGCAAACGCAGCTTTGGTACCACTGAACGGTCTTTATCGCTCCATGTATTCGGCATGGTCTCCGACAGGCAATACACATCAATGCTTCGGTATCAGCGCCTACAACCTGATGGCCGACGTAATGGGCGAAGACATGATTATGTCTGCATCAGGTAGCGGTTGGTTCTGGTACGATTGCTTGTATAACGTAAAAAGTAGATATACCACTACCACTTGGCGCTCATACGATTTATGGAATTGCTATTACACTTGGATCTCCAATGCAAACTATATCCTTGCGGCTGAAGAAACGATGGCCGGTACGGAAACGGAAGTAAACTACATCATGGGACAAGCTTACGCAATACGCGCTTATTCCTATTTCATGTTGGCACAGAGTTTCGCCCGGACCTATAAAGGCCATGAGTCCGAACCCTGTTGCCCGTTATACACCGAGCCGACAGTCGCCGGTACGGAAGGCAAACCGCGTTCCACGGTACAAGAGACATACGACCAGATCGTAAGTGATATCAGCAAAGCGGTCGAACGGTTAAACGGCACGACGCGCAAACATATTTCGCATATCGACCATGCCACGGCATTAGGTTTGCAAGCACGTATCGCATTAGTGATGGAAGACTGGGCGACTGCCAAAAAAGCGTCAGAAGATGCAATTGCCGCAAGTAATTGCACGATTGCTAAAGTTTCAGAATTCAAAGGCTTGAACAACGTAAGCGCACCTAACGTCATGTGGGGAGCTGAAATCATATCCGACCAGAGCGGTATGTATGCAAGTTTGTTCTCACACATGGATGCTACAGCCGATAAATATGGAGCAACAGCTCGTAAACAGATCAACAAAGACCTATATGGAAAAATAGGCACGGAAGACGATCGTTTGGCATGGTGGAATCCCAAAGATGCCAACAATAAAGAGGGTGGCTATCAACAGGAAAAATTCAAATTTTCCGATATCCAGACTTGGATGGGAGACTATGTATGGATGCGTATAGAAGAAATGTATCTGATTGCAGCAGAAGCTGAATGCCGCTTAGGAAATGACGCCGGCGCACGCGAATACTTAATGGATTTGATGAGCAAACGTGACGCGTCTTACAGTTGCGCCCAAAAATCCGGTACGTCCATGGGAAAATTGACCACTGATTATACAGGTTCATTATTGGAAGAAATCATTATACAACGCCGAATTGAACTTTGGGGTGAAGCCGGACGTATTTATGATATTCGCCGTTTGAAACAAGGATTCAAACGAACTGCAGAGATGGGTTGGCCGACCGACGCTTTGCTTGTCAATCGCAACGCAAATGATCCGGAAAGCTACATGTGGGTATTGACAATTCCACAGACAGAGTTTGATGGAAATGTTAATATGGATCCGGAAAAAGATCAAAATCCGGTAGGTGATACTAAATAAATTCTATCCACAGATAAAAAGATTAAAGCGATGAAATATATCTCAAAAATTTCAACATTAATAGCTCTTCTTCTGACTACACTAAGTTTCACGGCTTGTGACAGTGAACAAGAATGTGCTATCTATAAAGAAGCAACAAATGGAGCTACTTTCATAAACGCTTCTTTAGCAAATATTACAGTTTCGCCATCTGATCCGACTTTCACGGTAGATGTCGTTCGCGCAAAAGCTGATAGCGAATTAAGCGGGGCAGTTACATTGACAGCAACAATCGGTAAAGAACCATTGGCCGGCTGTACCGTCTCCGGTTATACCTTTGCTGCGGGTGAAAATATCACTAAAATCACTGTAAACGTTTCTCCTTTGGAAATTGGCAAGGAATTGAATGTCACACTGACATTGGATAATACAGAAGAACCTCTTAGTGGCAGTAATACGATCTCGGTGACAGTGAACAAAGATTACAATTGGGTATCTTTGGGTACAGGTACATTTGCAGATGTTTTGGCTTTCACTGAAAAGCCTTATAATGTGGAAATTCAAAAAGCGGACGGTTTCGACCGTTATCGCGTAATGAAACCGTATGAACAAGGCTTGAAGAATGATGACGGCCAATGGGGAAATGCTGTAGCCGCAACTTCATGTGACTATATCGAATTCTGGATTAAGGATGGCATTATTTATTATAATAAGTTCTTCATCGGAATCAACTATGACGGGAGCGCTTCAAATGCAATCTATGCACATCATCCAAGTGATTTTGACGGAATCACCTTAGCAAATAATAAACAGCTTGATGACAAGACATTCCAATTAGCTCCTTATTACTATATTGAAGCCTTACAAGGAGGTTTTGACTATACAGGAGAAGGAGGTTCCATCCTTATTACTCTTCCATAAAGAAGAAATTGCCCATTAACAATAGAGGCTGGTTCTAAAGAATAGGACTCAGCCTCTATTTTTTTGTCCGGTCTTATTATTGGGCAAACCCGACGTCCGTCCCCTTATCTTCTTTCGCCTTAATGGCCAGGACCCGGCCTTTCACTTTTACCTCTCCGGTTATAAATTCCGGAATATTGAAGGATTTCATAAAGGCCTGATAGAAACCGGCATCTTTCTGAGGCAACAGGAACGGTTTGCCGACTTTGCCATCTTCGCCTACATAAGCAATATACGGACGCGTATATAAACCGTCTATCCGCCGACTGCTAAAAACAAACCAACGACTGTTGCTGCTCCAGGAATGATAGCTTTCCACATCGTCACTATTCACTTCCGCCAACGGACGGCTCGTACCTGTCTGAAGGTCCGCCATGTATAAATCCGCATCTTTATGCCAGATTGAAAAGTTTCCATAACCGGATAGCGTATATAAAAGGTAACGTCCGTCAGGCGAAACGCGCGGGAAAGAAGCACTCATTCCGCCGCTCTTCGCATTATAAAGCGTATCGACCTGTGTCCCGAAAGCACGTGTCTTCGGATCAAAGGAGACAGAACATAAGTTATATTTGACTTCCGAATATTCTTGCGGAATCGGCCGTGCCTCCGCAGTACAGAAATAAAGTGTCTTTCCGTCGGGAGAGAAAGTCGGAAATGTTTCAAAAGCATCTTTCGAGAAAATATTCGAGGCCGTTACAATCTCGTGTTTTTCCACATCGTACACCACAACATCGGAAGCCTCGTCATATACCTCCACCCTATTCTTGTCATTCAGATGAAATGCCTGCTTGGTCGTATTCACGGAGAAAGCCACATATTTGCCCGAAGGATGCCAAGATGGATAGACCAAAGAAGAAATCGTTTTCTTCGTTTTGGTATTCAGCTTTTCAATCTTGTCGCCATCGACCAAAATCGTTCCCGGAAAAGTTTCACGCATATGGAACAGCATCTTATCCGGATTCTGCATGCAAAACGAATGGCAATTCACACAATTGTTTCCACTCATCTTATTTTCAATAATGGGAGTTTGCGTATGGCTCTCCAAATCCCGCTGATAAATGCCCATCTTGTTCCATAACTCATATCCGGGATCGATCAGGCGATAAGCCAAATAAGAGTCTACTGTTTCCGGAGCTACCTGAATTGAAAATGGGGCATACGCCATCCACTCGCCTCCTCGCCTTGCCTGGACCGTCACTTGAATAGATTTCCCGGTAGCGGCATCCAACATTTTTTTCCATTTCGTATCCGGAATAACGAAGCCTCGCTTTCCACCTTTCACAACAAAGCGTTGTTCTCCAGACGAAAAAACCGCCCGTGTCTCATCGGCAGAGTCTTTCAAAGCGAAATTCAACGGAGCGATATTAGGCGGTATGACCACACCGGCATAATCCGGAAAAATATTCGGCATATGTTCTGCCGTCCAACTCATTTTCACCGAGTCGGAACAGGACAACAAAGCTGCCAGCATACATAAATATAGATTCTTTCTTTCCATGTTCTTACGCATCATTTAAACATAAAATAAAACCAGTAGGTGTTTCCGTACGACCGGTTCAATAATCCAGCTATGGCACTGTTATTACGGTTCGCAAGCACCTGTTTTTTATAATCGGCAAAGCGGGCTACAGTCGTTTCGGAGATATTGAAACGTTTCCAATAATCCGGTTCTTTCTCAGACATCACAATGACGGCTTCCTGGAAATGCACGGGCAATGCGGGCAAAAACTCCGTTCCGTAATATTTCTCCATCAAGCCTTTAAGCCCTTCCAGGTCTTTGGCCAACAAATACATAGCACCCAAATATTGCAATGCGGCAGAATTGGCCGGTCCCTTTTCCAGGAAAAGCTCCAGGTCTCCCGCCAATCCATCGATCATTGCCAATGAATTCCGGTCCGGCAACATCCGCCTGCGGGTTCCCAATACGGAATCGTTTTCGACAGCATCGTCGTTATAAAGAAATTTGCGCTGTGATTGAGCCCAATCCCGGTATGCATACGTCTTCTCAAGTATCGAGATATATTTTTCGGCTATGGGATACGTGCCGTAAATCAGATTCGTCTGCACCAGCCTTTTCAACATACGCGGATTACCATCCTCCATAGCACTCACATAACCTTCAAAAGCCATTTCCTGCGATGAAGCGGTTGCTCCCATCGTAAAATAGATATCACTGAGCATGCAAGAGATATTTTCCGATTTATTCCATTGTACAAGCAATCCCTGAGGTCCCCGCTGGTCGAAGCAGAACATTCTATCCGAAAGTTCCCCCTTATTGGCCAATGCCATATTCAGATGGCACATATATAAGAAGTTAGTCAGTTTCCCTTTACACTCTTCTATCGTCTTGTCCCATTGTTCCGTACGGGCAAAATAATCCAGTTTTTTCAACTTCAACGTTTTAGCATCGCTATACTTGGGAATCCCCCACCACAAGACGGCACCGATCACTGCCAACTGAGCGATACAACTGATACCCGCCCGCCACTTCTTCCCGGACAAACTATTTTTATTCCGGAAAAAGAAAGCGACGAGAAAAACCAGAGGCAGGCAAATCCAAGAATAATAAATGATTTCTTTAGGATGGAGCGTATAATGATAATACAGATCCGGCCCGAAAACCCACCGGTATTCACCCATCAAAGAGAAATAAACCGTTCCGACACCCAATAGGATAACTTCCGCAATCCCGATCAACGAGATATACCATTTAGGAGTCTTTTGCAACCCTTCGGACAGGCAAACCATTCCGGCGAACAAGACGGCAATCGATCCTGCCAGCCAGAACAAAACCGGAACCAGCACACAGCCTGCAACCAAACGGAAAAGATCATTCCGTATCCGCATATACCCGCAGAGCGAAGCCGTCATCATCAGATAGCAAACAGTACCCTGCACCCGGTAATTGAAATCAAAATGCATGAACAATAAAGCCAACATCGGCAGCACATAGAGGATAAAAAGCCCCGAAGCAGGCGCGATCCGTTTCACAATGCCAGCCGTACAAATCCCGACACCTGTCAATAAGGCCGCAGTGACCAACGCCCCGACATAGGGCCGGATAAAAAACTGCACCAGGAATTCCGCCACCAACATGGAAAAGCCACCCGGAAGAACCAGTTTATCCATTATATACGACTCGGAGAACAGAAACAGCTGGCTCTGTTCTATATAATAAAAGTGATACTCGAAACTCATTTGCAAAAAAGCGAACAAAGCTCCGAAAACGATCAACCAAAAGGCTACAAGTTTGTATTTCATCAGACAAATCCTTAAGCGTGTTTAACCAATTCAAAACGTTTATCCACACAAGCCGGCAATTCATGCGGATAGTGCGTGACATAGATCAGCGTCTTCCCCGGACGCGAACAGAACTGCTCGATAATGGCAGCCGCCTTTTTCTTATTACTCACATCCAGACCGTGCAACGGTTCATCCAGGATAATCAGATCCGGATCTTTGACAAACGCACGCGCCAAAAGCGCCAACCGCTGTTCGCCGGAAGAAAGCGTAAGGAAAGAACGGTCTTTCAACTCTCCGATACCGAATACACGCATCCAGGCCAAAGCTACCTGTTGCTGCTGTTCCGTACATTTCCTAAACAGCCCGATCGAGTCAAAAAAGCCGGAACCGACGATATTCAATACCGGCACATTCTCCATATAGAAGAGATGCATCTCAGGGGAAACATATCCGATGCGTTTCTTTATATCCCAGATACTTTCTCCCGAACCACGCTTCCGGTCAAAAAGATAAAGCGTGTTGGCATACGATTGCGGATTATCGGCATAAATCAAACTCAACAAAGTCGATTTGCCGGCCCCGTTCGGACCGAACAACGCCCATTTCTCCCCGTTTTTCACCTCCCAATCCAGCTCCTTCAGGATCGTACGGCTACCGTATTTGATCGAAACGTGTTCCATCCTGAAAGTAACAAGATGGGCGGAAGGTTCTTTCCGCTCCTCAACCGGAAGGGAAAAGGATCCGCTCCGAACGGGATCATCCTTTCCCTCAGACGGGAACAAATCGGCTATCAACCCCGTATCCTTCAGAAATTCATTGCGGCTGCAAACCGGAAGGCATCTGCGCTGCTTGACCGGCAAGACATGCGTAATCATCTCAGGTATATCGTCCGGATTGGAAAGCAATAAGACCACCTGCACGCCTTTCAACTTTGCCATTTGCTGCAACATCTCCACCAGGACCCCTCTCGAAGGAGCATCCAGCCCGATAAACGGATTATCCAATATCAAGACACGGGGACGCTTCAACAACGTACGGACAATCAAGAACTTCCTCAATTCGCCACTGGAAAGGAAGATCAGTTTCTTCGGCAAAAACTCTTCTATGCCGAACAAAGATAACACTTTATGATAATCTTCCGACCCCGCATCTTCATTTAATATATCTTCTATTGTAGGGACTTCGTCCGTTTCAGTCGAATGCCAACGTTGCTGATAATAAGAATTACGGCAATCGGCCAAGGAGTAAATATCTTTAAACGCAATACTTTTCACCAGGGTACCGACATTCCCCTCGTATCCGAAAGCAACTTCGCCTTCCTTCAATGCAAATTTACGCTGCATGACGTCGGCAATCAACGTTTTGCCTGCACCGTTCGGCCCCATGACAGCCCATTGTTGTCCCTCTTCTATTATCCAGTTAAGAGGTTCTTCAAAACGCAGTTCCGGCAAGCGGGTCACGACGTTCCGAATATTCACCATTATTTTCCTATTTTCCATCGCCTTTTTATTACACGAAGCAAAGGTAACAGAAAAGGGGAAACTCTCCCAAGCTCCCCCTTCTATTTTGTACAGGTATATTGTTATATATTCCTTCGCAAATTAGTTACCAAAAACAGACCTGTACAATACCCCAACGTTCGTTTCAGAAATACACTTAAACTATTTACTCCACAAATATAGTAAATAATTTCACTTATTATCATTTAAAGACTTAAATTTGTTGCAAAACATAATATTTACAACAAATTTGGTAACATATTAAAAGACGCGTGTACCTTTTCCCAAATGAATATCCGAAGCCTGCGTTATAATCACCTGCTTAACCCCGGCATCGATCGCCTGAAACGAATTTTCGAGCTTAGGGATCATTCCTCCTTGAATCACACCTGCTTCCACATACTGCTTGAAAGCCGTACGGTCTATTTCGGGAATCACACTTTCATCATCGTTCTCATCCCTCAAAACCCCTTTCTTTTCAAAACAGAACATCAAAGTCACTTCAAAATGTTTCGCCAAAGCTTTAGCGGCTTCTCCTGCAATCGTATCGGCGTTGGTATTCAACATATGTCCTTGTTTGTCATGTGTAAGGGGAGCCAATACCGGAACAATACCCTGATGAATCAGGGATGCCAGCAGATCCGCATTCACTTCTTTCACATCCCCGACAAAACCGTAGTCAACCTCTCCTACCGGACGTTTGTCCGACCGCATCAGATTCATATCCGCTCCGGTCAACCCCAACGCATTTATACCTAAAGCCTGGAGGCCGGCGACAATATTCTTATTGACCAGTCCTCCATAAACCATTGTAACCACTCTCAACATGTCAACATCCGTAATCCGGCGACCGCCCACCATCTTACTCTCGATACCCAATTGTGCAGCCAGTTTCGTAGCGGAACGTCCGCCCCCATGAACCAGCACTTTATATCCTTCCACCTGCGAGAAGTCATTCAGCAGATTGCGGAGCGTTTCTTCTTCTTCCACAATCTTTCCTCCCACCTTAATCAGCGTAAGCTTTTCCATTCCTATAAATTATTTTAAAATTTTTGAGCCAAAGGTACTAAAAAATAAAAGATTTATATACTTTTGCACCATCCAACGCGGTAGTAGCTCAGTTGGTAGAGCATCAGCTTCCCAAGCTGAGGGTCACGAGTTCGAGCCTCGCCTACCGCTCCAAAGAAAACGCTCTCTGATTATCAAACAATTAAATTGATAGTCGAGAGCGTTTTTTCTTTCTCAAGAAAATTTATTTTCATCTATTCTCATTTACTCCTATTCATTTTACACATGAGGGTTTGAATCACGTCGACGAAGAAATCCTACCAAATTGTTCTATAATTTTCATATAAGCTGTAAGGATGAGATACGCCGGCTGATATCTTTCAGAGCCATATCGAGCGTTTCCAACTCCTTATCAGTAAATCGACAAACTTTCCCGTGTATTTTATTCCCGTTTAAACGCTGGTAGAACCAAGAGGAAGATTTATTGAAGTAATCCTTTGACAACTTAGAGACAGACAGATAAGGCAATACTGGGTCCAGTCGTTCCCTGATCGTCAATTGCTCTTTGATTTCAGCTACTTCCTGATGAATATTGTCAAAGTCATTTTGTACACCAACAGCAAGCTGCTCCACTTCCTGATCAGTCATACTATCCATCAATTCGGTTATCTGCCGATCGATGGAGGAACGATCTGCTTCAGCACTCTGTTTCCACAGTTCCTTCAATTCAAAAAAACGATTCACTTTGTCCATCTTACCATAATTTTAAGTTTATACGAAAAAGGTAACTCCCCCTCTGGCCATGAGGGGGAGAACCTTTCTGGTCAATAATATTTTCCGAGTTCTTTTAGCTCTCGCTCCAATCGTCGGATTTCCTTATCAACCACCGCTTTCATGAATTTACTTCTCGAAGTCAGCTCATGATACTTGCGGAGATAGAATAACAGGTCTTTTTCAGCCTCTTCTATCCGGGCTTTTAACCCATCGTTACTATGCATAGAACGCTTGTCTTAAAGACATCACAAAGATAACAATAATATTATCAATAGCAAAGGATTTTGATAATAATATTATTAAGCATAAAAAACGCCTGAAATGTCAGGTCCGATACCAGCGTCTCAAAAGCATCGTAATACGCAAAGAGCTAACCGACGAATGGGAACAACACAACTTGCAGGAAGGCGTACAATTCCCCTTCAAATATCTGCCTGCCGACAATCATCAACAGGCCTGCCGACAATTGTGAGCAGACTTGCCGACAGTTGTGAGCAGGCTTGCCGACAATTGTCGACAGACAACCATTCCGGCAGAAAATGCCGGCTACTCGCCAGATATTTACAATTATCCGCCAGGAAAAACAAGATCAGATAGCGGGGATTCGCAAATTATCCGTATGTTTGAAGGCTAAAAGCAATAGACAGACAATGGCAATACGGCAGGGAAAAATTCTGATAGTAGACGACAATGAAGATATCCTATTCACACTAAAGATGTTACTACGCCCACGCGTTGAAAGCATCACTACTTGTGCCGATCCGAAAGAAATCAACCGGTTGGTGTCCAGAAACCGGTACGACGTCATTCTGCTGGACATGAATTTCACGGCGGATGCCGTCAGCGGCAAAGAAGGATTCTACTGGCTGGAACGGATACTGGAAATCTCGCCTGAGACAGTCGTTATCCTGATCACCGCCTACTCGGACACAGAGAAGGCCGTACGTGCCATCAAAGCCGGCGCTACCGACTTCATCCCTAAACCCTGGCAGAACGAAAAGATGCTGGCGACCGTATCGTCCGCCCTCGAACTTAGTTTCAGCCGTTCGGAAGTGCGGACGCTCAAGGCGCAAAAGTCAACACTCACAGCTACGACAGAGCCGGAAACGGAGGTGATCGGCGAATCGGCAGCCATGCAAAACGTGTTTCGGACGCTTGAAAAGCTGAAAGATACGGACGCCAATATCCTGTTGCAGGGAGAAAACGGGACAGGCAAGGATTTGATCGCCTACACGCTTCACAAGCAATCCGGACGCGGGAAAGAGCCGTTCATCCCGATAGACCTCGGAAGCATCCCACATGAACTGTTCGAAAGCGAACTGTTCGGTCACGAGAAAGGAGCGTTCACGGATGCGGACAAGAGTAAATCCGGGCGCATCGAGATCGCATCCGGCGGCACGCTTTTCCTGAACGAGATCGGGAATCTGCCGTTGATGGCCCAGTCCAAACTACTGACAGTCATCGAGCAACATAAAATAAACCGGATAGGCTCCACACTGGAGATACCGATCGACATCCGCCTGATCTCAGCTACCAATACAGATTTGCACGCAGCCGTGCAGGAAGGACATTTCCGGCAAGACCTGTTATACCGGATCAATACAATCGAAATCACCCTTCCCCCTTTACGGGAACGGGAAAACGATGTGACGCTCCTCGCCCGGCATTTCCTGCAACGCTATTGCCAGAAGTATAAGAAAGAGATAGACGGTTTCTCCAACGAGGCGCATCAACTGCTGAAACAATATAACTGGCCGGGGAACGTGCGCGAACTGCAACATGTGATCGAACGCGCCGTAATCCTTTCCGAAACCCGGCAATTGCAATATGACGATTTCATGCTCCGCCTCCCTGTTTCCAACTCCCAAGACAAAGAAGGCAAGTTCAATCTGGAAGAACTGGAGAAAAACACGATACAGGAAGTGCTTCGCCATTGCGCCGGGAACATGACACAGGCAGCCGGCCTGCTTGGCATCACGCGTACATCCTTATATCGGAGATTGGAGAAATACGGCTTATGAAACCTTATACGAAAAAAGCGGCCGGATTGATCTTCCTCCTGTTGGCGACCAGTGTGGTGTTCGGGCTACTTGTCGCTTTCCGGTTTTATATCTCCGCCACCGTCACGTTGGCCTTGATTCTGTTCGAAGGATATTACCTGTTCCGTCTGATGGAACGCAGCGACCGCTTGTTCAAGCAGTTTATCTGGTCGATGCGCTATTCCGACTTTCTCGCCTCCGGAACTCCTTTGCAGGAACAAAACGACAAGATTCCGCAAGACCTGATGAAGGTCATGGAAGAGGCTTTGCAACATTACAAAAAACATTTGCAGGAGAAGGAAAGCCAGTTGCAATATTTCCAGGCTTTGGCAAACCATATCGACCTTTCCGTGTTCGTCTACTCCGACACCGGACAGGTGGAATGGATGAACCAGGCTTTCAAGATCCAAACGGGACTGAACTTTGCCGACACGATCGACGACCTGGCCGCCTACCATCCGGAACTTCCCGCCCGCTTGCGCACTTTGCATCCCGGCGAATTGTCCATCCTGCAAGTCAGGCGGAAAGATGAATATTCGCAATTGATCCTTTCGGCCATATCTTTCGTCGTCCTGGGCAAGCCGCTTACGGTCGTCAGCATGAAAAACATCCGTTCCGTCCTGGAAAACAAAGAGACGGAAGCCTGGCAGAAATTGATACGGGTTCTGACGCACGAGATCATGAACTCCATGACGCCGATCGTTTCTCTGTCCGAACTGCTACGGAACAAATGCATGAATGAACCGGGAGCCGATGCGGAAGACCGGGAAGAGGTCAACCAAGCTGTCGAAACGATTTTCCGCAGGAGCAGCGGCCTGGTGCGCTTCGTTGAAAGCTACCGGAAAGTTACGGGCATCCCGATGCCTGTTCCGGAGATTATTCCGGTCAACAATTTCCTGAACGACATCAGCATCCTGTTCAAAGAGCAGGAAGAAAAGATCGAAATCGTTCCTGCGGCAGCACACCTACAAGTCATTGCCGACAAAGGACTGATCGAGCAAGTACTGATCAACCTGATCAAGAATGCTTTGGATGCAACCCGTCATTGCCCAAGGCCATGGATCGAATTGTCTGCCGGCATCAACGAAGAAGGCAAAACCTTTATCCGGGTGAGCGACAACGGTACAGGCATACCGGTTGAAGTCCAGGAACGTATCTTTATCCCATTCTTCACGACCAAACCTTCCGGTTCCGGCATCGGGCTGAGTATTTCCAGACAGATCATGCACATGCACAAAGGAGACTTGTCCGTTTTATCCGAAGACGGACAAGGCAGCCGGTTCTTCGTTACTTTCGGCTCGATTCAAAAGTAAGCAAAACTTTTCTTTCAAGAGAAAAGTAATATTCCTACATTTGTATGCACAAAGAAACAAAGACAACCGATAGTTATGATAAAGATATTCTCAACAGACAAAGTCAGAGAGCTCGATAAATATACCATTCAAAACGAACCGATCAGCTCTATCGACTTGGTAGAACGCGCGGCAACCGTATTTACAAGTGAATTTTGCCGCCGCTATTCCAAACAAACCCGCATTATCGTGTTTGCCGGACAAGGCAACAACGGAGCCGACGCACTGGCAATCGCCCGTATGCTGACGGATGCCGGTTACCGGGTCGAAACGTATCTGTTCAACCCGACCATGCGGCTTTCCGAAGATTGCGAACAGAACAAACAACGGTTACTCCATATGGAAAAGATCGAATTCACGGAAGTCGTGGACGATTTTGTCCCGCCCGAACTGGAAGAACGGGATGTCGTGATAGACGGCTTGTTCGGTTCCGGCCTGAATCGCCCCTTAACCGGAGGATTTGCCGCAATGGTAAGATATATCAACCAGTCGGATGCGACCGTCGTTGCGATCGACATTCCTTCCGGCCTGTTCGGCGAAGACAACCGCAAGAACGATCCGGACTCTATCATCCATGCCGATCTGACGCTGACATTCGGTTTCCCGAAGCTGGCGTTCCTGCTTCCTGAAAATGCGGAATTTGTCGGTGAGTGGAAAGTGCTGGATATCCTGTTGCACCCGGAAATCATATCCAGCACTCCGACACAATTCACATTGGTGACGGAAGAAGATATTGCCACTGTCTTCCAGCCCCGTAACCGTTTTGCCCATAAAGGAACATTCGGTCATGCGCTTCTGATCGCCGGAAGCCGTGGAAAGATGGGGGCCGCCCTCCTGTCTGCCAAAGCTTGCCTTAGAAGTGGGGCCGGCCTGCTGACCGTTCATATTCCCGGACGTGGCGAGCAGATCTTGCAGACCGCTTTTCCGGAGGCGATGGTTGATCCCGACCAACATCAAGATCATTTCAGCTCTGTTTCCGGTATCAAGGCCTACTCCTCTATCGCGATCGGGCCTGGTTTGGGGAAACATCCCGATTCCGCCAAAGCATTGGAACAGTTACTACAAGTAGTGGAAAAGCCGCTTGTGATCGATGCCGATGCGTTGAATCTGATCGCAGCCAACAAAGATTTATTGAAACGCATCCCTCCGCGCAGCATCCTTACGCCACATCCCAAAGAATTCGACCGGATAGCGGGTGAAAGCATCAGTTCATACGAACGGTTGAAAAAGACTCAGGCTTTCGCTATCGATCACCAACTGTGTGTCGTCCTGAAAGGGGCTTATACGGCAATCTGTACGGCTACCGGAAATGTTTATTTCAACAATTGCGGGAACCCGGGTATGGCAACGGCGGGCAGTGGCGATGTTTTGACAGGTATTATCCTGGCATTGCTCGCACAAGGATTGGAACCTGAAACGGCTTCCGTTGCAGGTGTTTTCCTTCATGGAACAGCCGGTGATCTGGCTGCCGTCTATCGCTCCGAAGAGAGCATGATCGCCAGTGATATCACAGATATGCTGGGAAAAGCGTTCAAGCAGATAAAATAAAATACTCCATCCATTATAACGAAGGAGGTGTCAAAACAAAATCCTGTCACTAATAGCCATAATTTAGGCACGGATTCACGGAAAACACGAAAAGAGAATAAATTTATCCGTAAAATCCGTGCCTAAAAGATCGTGATAAAGGGGTTTTGACAGCTCCTTCGTCCGTGATCCACTAACTTGCTACTGTATCGACAAAAAGATAGGTCCTTTTCTTATAAATCGAAGCAAATTAATAGAATGATTAAAACATTTTATTGTAAATTAATTGTTCTTTCCCCGAAAACAAGTATATTCGAGTCCATAATTAAAGGAGATAGAAATGAATAAATATTTAATACATACGACATCGCTTGTAGCCACTGTCTTATTACTGTTCATGTGTGCTTGCAGTGATCACCCACAAGCCCCAACACTACTCGAAGCTGAGAAAATCATCGAAGAACGGCCGGACAGTGCCTTAGCTATCCTAACTAAAATCGAAAACATCAACCAGCTGTCCGAAAAGGATCATGCAACTTACTGCCTGCTCCTCACCCAAGCTCAAGACCTGAATTATATCACACATACTTCAGACTCTTTAATCAAAATCGCGGCGAAGTATTTTGAAAAGAGCAAAGATATGCACAAGGCAAGTCTTTCATATTATTATATGGGACGTGTCAATGCCGATCTTTATGATGCATTAAAAGCACAAGAGTATTATCTAAAAGCATTAGAAGTAGGAGAAAAAACCAAAGACTACCATCTACTCGCTCGAATCTGCAATAACTTGGGCACGTTATACAACTACCAAGATATATATGATATGGCACTTCCTATACAAAAAAAGGCTCTATATTATTTAGAACAAGAGACCAAACTGGATTCTGCTAATATATCCTTCGTACTAAGAAATATTGCACGAACATATGTTCAAACACAACAAAAGGACAGTGCAATCTTTTATTTTCAAAAAGCAATGAAATATTCTACACCGAACAATATATCATCTATTTCACTCAGTTTGGGCAATTTACACTTCGATAAAGGAGAATACAAGGAAGCACAAGAATATATAGAAAAAGCTTTAAATCTTGCAACTAAGAAAAATATAATTGCTCCTATTTATCTGTCTAAAGGTAAACTTTTCCTTTTTACGGAACAATTAGATTCTGCAAAGTTCTATTTAAACAAATGTTTACAAAGTCCTTACATATATACAAAAGCAGGATGTCTACAACGTTTAGCTCAAATCTCACTAAAAGAAGAAAAACTACATGACTATGTTAAATATACACAACAATATGAACAACTACGTGACTCTATAACTAATAATTCTCATATGAAAAGTATTAGAGTCACTCAAAGTATGTTCAATTATCAACGAATTTCAAAAGAGAAAAATCTATATGAAAGAAAAGCTGCTCTAAGAATGATTTATATATATCAAATTTCTATTATATTGCTTATCATATTAATTACAAGTATAATACTCATTAAAAGAGAACGAAATAAAAAGAAAAGATTAACTGAATTAAAAGAAGAACAATATAAACGCAGTCAACAATACATTGAAGACAATAATAAACAAATTTCTCAATTAACAGAAATGATTCATTCCAAACAAAAGGAAATGAGTAAAGTCGAAAGACAATTATATGAAACAAGGAAATTAATGCTTGAGATGGAAAATAGGCAGATTTTCGAAAAACAGGGAACATTTCTTTTGTTAGAGAAAGATTTTCATAGCTCATCTTTATATATCAGAATTCATAGGGAAGATGATATACAACTTGGTCCAAGTGAATGGGAAGAACTACATCAATTGATTGATGCAACATATTCAGATTTCACCAATCGACTGATCAAACTTTACCCACAAATATCCATAGAAGAAATACATATTTGTTATTTAGTAAAGATGCAACTATCCATAAAAAAGATAGCCTTCATTATGCATATCACAAGTTCTGGAGTGTCTCAATGTCGCAGAAGATTATATAAAAAGTTCACAGGAGAGCCTCAAAACACAGAAAAGTTCGACAAATTTATCTCTGATTTATAAGCAGATACAACTTGTCACATTTTTGTCAACAAAAATACGTGCTTCATAATGATGAGAAATTTACCTTTGTCCAAAATCTCAATTTTGACTATTAGTAAAACAAATCTTTTTAATATTATGAAGCATCTAATTTCGACTTTAATTTTAATTGTGTGCGGTATTTTCTATACACAAATTGCATTGTGTGATACGATTCCTACTAAGGGAGAATGGAGCATAGAAGACTTTCGTTCTATAATCCCTGCACCCCCTACAGCCTCCATCGAAGGAAAGGTATTGACAGTTAACTTTGTGAATCCGCTTACTGATCTGACTGTAAAAGTTACGGACAACAAAACAGGAAAAGTAGTTTATGAAGAATGTATATCTGTATCTGCTCCGCAAAGCAAATCAGTTATCTTGAATACAGAAAATGGCGATTATACATTGTCATTCACTCATGAACTCGGCTATTTAACTGGTGAGTTTGCCATAAAATAACAAGTTGCATGTAATTCTCCTTTACATGTAATGTATAGGAACAGTCCCGGGCGGTGATTTAACCAGGCCTAATATCTCGATCTCCTTTTCCGCCGCCTTTGGGACCGTTCTTTATATCTTCTCTAATCTAAAAGAGGAAAAGAGGCTTTTCCGGTTGGTTACTAACAAAATATTTCATAGTTTTGTGCAATCATTTATTAGAGATTAAACTTAGATTAGAATATGAAGAATTTAATCATTATAGCCAGTCTGCTCCTTAGTTTCCCCATTATGGCTCAGACGAAAGTTGTAAAGAAAAATGCCGTCAAGGCAAATAATTTCGGTATAACTTATTCACTTCCAAAAACATCTCTGGTTGTAGATGCAGAGGTCACGAAAGTAACCTGCAAAGCAGGCCCCTATTACAAATACGCAGAAAAATATTTAGGTGTAAAAGACGCTATCACAGAAGATAAGGTCTATTACGAATTAGGAAAGATCGGCTTGATCAATAAAGGCGTGCCCGACGCGGACAATACATTTATCGTTGAATTTAAAGCCGGCACAGTTGCTCCATATGCTTACTTGACAGAAGACGGGCTGCTATGTTCCATCAATGCCGAATACACACCCGATGAATCCGCACAGGAAGCGGCAAGAAAGAAAAACCAGGCTCCGGCAAAAGTAACCGACGCCTCTGTCTTTTCAGAAGAGTTGCTCATGGCAGGATCTACAGCCAAGCAGGCAGAAGTGGCAGCCAAACAAATCTACCGTATCCGCGAAAGCCGTATGAACATCCTTACGGGTGACGCCGATAACCTGCCGCCCGATGGCGAAGCAATGAAGCTAGTCATCCAACAATTGGAAGAGCAGGAGAAAGCGTTGACCAACCTGTTCACAGGCATCCGGACAAAGGAAACCAGCGATTACGAAGTGACGGTTATTCCTTTCGACAACCTCGACAAAGAAGTATTATTCCGCTTCTCACCCCAACTCGGTATCGTGGATGCCGACGATTTAGGCGGAGCACCTGTATATATGAACTTAAAAGCCATAGACCGCGCTCCGGTATTAGATCCGAAAGAGGCTGAAAAGAAAGAGAAATCACTAAAGGGCATTATATATAATGTACCGGGCAAAGCCAGCATCGAAATTAGCATGAACAAAAAAACACTTTATAAGGGCGAAGCGCAAATTACCCAGTTCGGTACACGGGAAGGACTCGCCCCTGTCATGTTTGAAGACAAAAAAGCTCCGGTAAAAGTTTATTTCTATCCGGAAACAGGTGCAATAAAACAAATCATTCAATAATCATCTAACAATTTTAATTCTATGTTTGAAGGACAGCCTAAAGGTTTATACGCGTTAGCCTTAGCGAATACCGGCGAGCGTTTCGGTTATTATACCATGCTCGCGATCTTTACACTATTTTTACAAGCAAAATTCGGTTTTACCGCATCCGAGACCTCGGACATCTTCTCCACCTTCCTGGCAGGAGTCTATTTCACTCCGCTGATCGGTGGTTGGCTTGCCGATAAGTTCGGGTACGGAAAGATGGTAACAAGCGGTATCTTTATCATGTTTTTAGGATACTTGCTGTTGTCGATTCCCGCAGGCAACGAATCCGCTAAATGGATGATGTTCGGGGCATTAACCATGATTGCTTTAGGCACAGGCCTATTTAAAGGGAATCTGCAAGTAATGGTCGGTAACCTTTACGACGCACCTCAATACAGAGACAAACGAGATTCTGCTTTCAGCATTTTCTACATGGCCATCAATATCGGTGCATTATACGCCCCGACAATGGCTACGGAAATGACAAACTGGATGCTGGCCAAGTCAAACCTGACTTACGAAGGACAAATACCTTCATTGGCTCACCAATTCCTAAACGGCACAATTACGGAAAAAGGGACGGAAATGCTCGAATCACTGAAAGTAGCACAAAACTTCAGCGGTGACCTGGCTGCTTTCTCTACAACTTATATCGATAAATTATCGGAAGCCTATAATTATGGCTTCGGTGTCGCATGTATATCATTGATTCTCTCCATTGCCATTTATTACGGTTTCCGTTCTACATTCAAACATGCAGACGTGAATACCAAGCAAGCACAAGCAGCCGCAGCAACTTCAGCCACGGCCCAGCAACCGGTCGAAGAACTGTCTCCGGCAGAAACCAAACAGCGTATCATCGCCTTGTGCCTGGTATTCGCCGTTGTTATTTTCTTCTGGATGGCTTTCCATCAGAACGGTCTGACAATGACATTCTTTGCCCGCGACTATACAGCCAACTCCGTATCCGGACTGGATCGTTTAGGATTCAGCATCATCAACCTGACATTGCTGATTGTCATGGTTTATTCCGGATTCTCGATCTTCCAGTCTGTAACAAGCAAGGCTAAGACAATCTCAACAGCCGTATTTGTCGGAGCTTTGGCATTGCTTGGCATCAACTATACGACTTTAGACCCGTCTATCACAATCCTGCCGCAGATCTTCCAGCAGTTCAACCCGTTCTTCGTTGTCGCATTGACTCCGGTATCATTGGTGCTATTCGGCTCATTGGCAAAGAAAGGCAAAGAACCTTCCGCCCCTCGTAAGATCGGATTGGGAATGTTGATCGCAGCCATCGGCTTCACGATCCTGGCAATCGGTTCGATGGGATTGCCGACACCGGACGAAGTTGCGGCAAACGGTATCGAAAGCAGCCAGCTTGTTTCACCGAACTGGTTGATCTCTACTTATCTGGTATTGACATTTGCTGAATTGCTGCTTTCTCCGATGGGTATTTCATTCGTATCGAAGGTCGCACCTCCTAAATACAAAGGTCTGATGATGGGTGGATGGTTTGTTGCCACTGCCTTAGGAAACAAGCTGGTAGGTGTTATCGGTAATATCTGGGGAAGCATGCAATTATGGATGGTATGGGGCGTACTGATCGTATGTTGCCTTGTTGCCGCCCTGTTCATGTTCTCCATCATGAAGAAACTGGAAAAAGTAGCGAAATAACAAGATACCGAAGTTTGGCTCATGAGGAAGCAGTACACATATAAACCTGTCGCTCTCCGCTTCAGAAGGTGGAGCCGGAAAAGGTATGCTGCTTTCATCAGTGTACAATATGCCGTTACGATCGGACAGTTGTCGGCAAACGTATCCGAACGGTTCCAAGCTAAAAACGGTTCCATCCATACATCCGTGCTCGCTTTCGACAAGACAGATGAAGGGGACGTCGAAGAAGAGGAAAACACATGCTGCCCGGACAGTTCGGGAAGCCTCCTGTCCCTCCTGTTCCTGCAGACCGTATGTCCTGTCCGAACCGTAAGCCGGCCTGCGGCATCGTACGCGCATATAGTAAAAGATAACATTTCCGAAATCGCGGAAGGTCTCAGTTATAAACTGAAGGCCTTCCGCGATTTTCGTTTATACAAACACGAAATTATATGATTGAGACACTCAAACAACACGTTCTTTCCGGTGGCATGATCAACGAAGAACAAGCAAGAGAACTGGCTGCCGCTCCAGATAAAGAAGCCTTGTACGAAGCAGCCCATCAGATCACCCGCCATTTCATGGGGAACAAGTTCGACACTTGCTCCATCATCAATGCCAAAAGCGGCAATTGCAGCGAAGACTGCAAATGGTGTGCGCAGTCCGGACATTATAAAACAAACGTGACGCTTTACCCGTTGCTGCCGGCAGACGAATGTATCCGCCATGCTACGCACAACCATAAGCAAGGGATCGGCCGTTTTGCACTCGTCACCAGCGGGAAGAAAGTTTCGGACAAAGACATGGTGAAGATTACGGAGACCGTACGCCGTATCAAGCAAGCCTGCAATATCAAATGTTGCGCCTCGATGGGACTTCTAAGCCGTGAACAACTACAAGCCCTTTACGACAGTGGAACGGAAAATTACCATTGCAATATAGAAACAGCTCCCTCTTATTTCCGTACCCTCTGCACGACCCATACGACGGAACAGAAGCTCGAAACGATCCGGACGGCACGGGAAATCGGTTTCCGTATCTGTTCAGGCGGGATAATCGGGATGGGCGAAACGGTAGAGCAACGTATCGAGATGGCTTTGTTGCTTCAAAAGGAAGGGATTCTCTCTATCCCGTTGAACCTCCTGCAACCGATACCCGGCACGCCATTGGGAAAGACGCCACCTCTGACGGAGGAAGAGTTCCTGACCACGATCGCCCTGTTCCGCTTCATCAACCCGAACGCTTATCTGCGTTTCTCAGGTGGTCGGGCCCAGCTAAGTGAAAAGATACAGCGCAAGGCTCTTTATATAGGTATCAATTCGGCGATCATTGGTGACCTGCTGACAACTATCGGAAGCCGGGTGGCAGAAGACAAAGTCCTTTTCGCCTCCGAAGGATATTCATTAAACGAAAATACAGATTGGGAAAGATGACAACAGAAGAATTACTCCATTTTGACCGGGAGCATATCTGGCACCCGTACACATCGACAATTGATCCACTTCCGGTCTATCCGGTCGAACGTGCGGATGGGGTTACGATCACCCTGAAGGACGGCCGTAAGCTGATCGACGGCATGTCCTCGTGGTGGGCCGCCGTACATGGATACAATCATCCGGTGTTGAATGCAGCGGCCAAGGCACAATTGGATAAGATGAGCCACATCATGTTCGGAGGCTTTACCCATGAACCGGCGGTAGAACTTGCAGCCAAGTTGCTCCCGTTGCTGCCTCCCTCCATGGAAAAGGTATTCTTTGCCGACAGCGGTTCTGTTGCGGTAGAAGTCGCCATGAAGATGGCCATCCAATATTGGCAATCGCAAGGGATGCAGAAAAAGCATGCCTTTGCAACCATCCGCAGCGGCTATCATGGAGATACCTGGCATGCGATGTCCGTCTGCGATCCGGTTACCGGCATGCATGGGATCTTTGCCGGAAGCCTGCCCATACAATATTTTATCCCCCAGCCCTCCATCAAATTCGGGGAGAAATGGGACGAGAAGGCGATCGAACCACTAAAAGACCTATTGGAGAAACATGCAGGAGAGATCGCCGCCCTGATCCTTGAGCCTATCGTCCAGGGAGCAGGCGGCATGTATTTCTATTCTCCCGCATTCCTGATAGCGGCACGCAAATTGTGCGACCAATATCAGGTATTACTGATCTTTGATGAAATCGCAACGGGGTTCGGAAGAACCGGACGCCTTTTCGCATGGGAATGGGCAGGAGTGGAACCGGACATCATGTGCATCGGCAAAGCATTGACGGGAGGTTACATGACACTGTCGGCAACCGTCACCAGCCCCCCCATAGCCAATATGATTTGCAGCGGCGAGGCAGGTTGTTTCATGCACGGTCCTACATTCATGGGGAACCCGTTAGCCTGTGCGATCGCATCGGCATCGGTCTCTCTCCTACTGGAAAGCGGATGGCAGGAAAAGGTAAAGACCATAGAGGCGCAACTGCGGGAAGAGTTGGCTCCGGCAATATTCTTTCCCAGCGTACAAGAGGTACGTGTTTTGGGAGCTATCGGTGTGATCGAGATGAAGAAGCCTGTGAATATGGCTGTTTTGCAGAAACGTTTCGTCGAAGAAGGGATCTGGGTACGTCCGTTCGGAAAGTTGGTTTACCTGATGCCGCCCTTTATCATCACAAAGGAAGAATTGTCGAAACTGACGAAAGGATTATTGTCCATACTAAAAGAATAATGAAGTGAAGCAAAAACGATCATTTTGTATAAGCACCCTATACAAGGTTGTATAAACACCTTATACAGGGTTGTATAAATACCTTATACAAGGTTGTCGAAGCATCTTATACAATATTGGATGCCTATAAGAATCAAAATAGAATGAAAGAATATAACAATAAATTGGAGAAGCTAAAGGCTTCCGGTAACCTGCGCAGCCTTCCCGATGTCGTCCATTGTGGCAAATGGATCGAAAAAGAGGGACAGACAATGCTCAACCTATCTTCCAACGACTATCTCGGACTCTCGTCCCGGCAGGATCTGCGGAATGAGTTTATCGGACAGTTAAAGGAAAACGACCTGCCGTTCTCTTCTTCGTCATCCCGGCTACTGACCGGTAATTTCCCTATCTATACCGAACTGGAAGAACGGATGGCCGATTGCTTCGGACGCGAAGCCGCCCTGCTGTTCAACAGCGGTTACCATGCCAATACCGGAATACTTCCCGCCTTGACGGATAAACAGTCATTGATCCTGGCGGACAAACTGGTACATGCGAGTATCATCGATGGTATCCTGTTGAGTGGTACACCTTACCAGCGTTACCGTCACAACGATTATGTCCATTTAGAACAACTATTGGCTAAATATGCACATGAATATGAGCAGGTTGTCATCGTTACGGAAAGCATATTCAGCATGGATGGAGATGTCGCCGACCTTCGCCGCCTGGTGTCCTTAAAGAAGAGCTATCCGAATATATGGCTGTATGTGGATGAAGCGCATGCCATCGGTGTAAGGGGGAAAAACGGCTTAGGGATTGCTGAGGAGCAGGATTGCATCCGTGATATAGATTTATTGGTCGGCACTTTCGGAAAGGCTTTGGGATCGATGGGAGCCTACCTGTTATGCAGCCGGACGGTCAGGGAATACCTGGTCAACACGATGCGACCTCTGATATTCAGTACGGCGCTCCCGCCTGTCCAAATCGCTTGGACAAAGTTCTTGTTTGAGAAACTTCCCGGCTTTACCGACGAACGGCACCGCCTGTCCGTTACCAGCCACCTGCTTTCAGAAGCGTTGAAAGATAAAGGGGGAGAAATAACGGCAAGCCACATCATCCCTTTCATTATCGGAGAAAACGAGGACTGTATCCGGACAAGCCTTAACTTGCAACGGCAAGGCTTCTATTGCCTCCCTGTCCGCCCTCCGACGGTTCCCAAAGGAACGGCACGGATACGCTTCTCATTAACAGCCGATATCACCGAAGAGGAAATTAAAGAATTGATAATGAATATTGGCAAATGAACATACATAAACAAATAAAAGCAGGCAACAGCAAGCTCCTTCTTGTCTTTTCAGGGTGGGCGGCTTCTCCTGAAGTATTCAGGCATCTGGAAACGGAACCGGATACGGATCTCTGGATTTGCCATGACTATCGGGGAATGGAATTTGAAGAAGAGGCGCTCTCCTGTTATCGGGAGATCCGGTTGATAGCTTGGTCGTTAGGTGTATGGGTTGCATCGGTCGTGTTGGGTAAAAGGCAAATATCCTTCACCGAGGCTGTTGCCGTCAATGGAACTCCCTGCCCTGTCCATGACCGGTGGGGCATCCCGGAAACGATCTTCCGGGGGACATTGGATAACATAACCGGGGAAGGCATGCATCGCTTCAACCGGAGGATGTGCGGCAAACGGGATCTTTTGCAAGCCTACGAACAGATACCGCCTCGCCCGCTCGCCGATATCCGGGAAGAATTGGAGTACTTGTACACTGAAATAAAGACAGCATCATCCGCTTCCCCCTTATTTAAGGGATGGACGCATGCCTTCATCTCTTCCGGCGACCTGATCTTCCCTGCCGCGAACCTGCATGCCTTCTGGCAAGATCGTTGTCCGGTAACCGAGATAGAGGCTCCCCATTATCCTTTTTATTTATGGAAACAATGGAATGAAATATGGAAACAATAGAAGCGAAACGCATACATGTCCGCTTTACACGCGCCTTGTCTACCTACGACAAACATGCCGATGCCCAATACCGTATCAGCCGGAAGCTGGCTTCCCTCCTCCCTCATCAGGCGAACGCCCATTACAAACGGATGCTGGAAATCGGTTGCGGTACGGGCGGATTCACCGGGGCGCTGAAACAACAATGTCGTATTGACGAATGGATACTGAATGATCTTTGCGAGGACTGCCGGGAAAAGATAGCCCCTCTCTTCCCCGGTTCCCCTCCCCGTTTCATAGCCGGGGATGCCGAAACGCTATCCTTCCCCGGCAAGTTCGACCTGATTGCATCCGCCTCCGCTTTCCAGTGGATGAGAGAACCGGAAGCGTTTTTCTATAAACTATCGGGACTGTTGGTGCCGCAAGGAGTGCTCCTGTTCAGCACTTTTGTCCCCGGTAACTTATACGAGATCAAAGAACTGACAGGGAAAGGGCTCGTGTACCCGACCTCCGATGTACTTGCGGGGTGGCTGTCTGCCGCAGATCTCGATCTGCTTCATCAGGAAGAAGAGACGATCATCCTCACCTTCAAGACCCCGCTGGACGTATTGCGGCACCTGAAAGCGACAGGCGTGACGGCGACCGGAAACGGCCGCTGGACACGAAGCAGGCAGGAATCATTCTGCCGGCAATATTCGGAACAGTTCGCGACAACCGGCGACCAAGTGACACTCACGTACCGCCCACTTTATATGTTAGCAACAAAAAAACAATAAAACAATATGAAAGGAACAGTCTTATTTATTACAGGAATCGATACCAATATCGGTAAAACTTTCGCCACCGGCACGATCGCATGCGCATTGGCCGGAAAGGGGAAAAGAGTCATCACCCAGAAAATGATCCAAACGGGTTGCACGGATGTTTCGGAAGACATCGAAATGCACCGGAAAATACAGGGAATCCCTTTCACCGAAGAGGATAAAGCCGGATTGACCTGCCCTTACATCTTTACCTATCCCTGTTCTCCCCACATGGCCGCGGAGAAAGACGGGAGGACAATCGACCTCTCCGTCGTCACGGAAGCAACCCGCCGCCTACAGGAAAAATATGAATATGTCTTGCTGGAAGGTGCGGGCGGATTAATGGTCCCGAATGATTTTCATTCGCTTGCCATCGACTATATAAAAGAGCAAGGCTACCCGGTTATCTTAGTGACATCCGGCAAGTTAGGCAGTATCAACCATACCTTATTAAGTCTTTATGCCTGCAAGCAATATGGGATTCCGGTCCGGGCAGTCGTTTACAACCTCTACCCTCCCACAGACGAACTGATAACCGCCAACACACTGGAATACCTCACCCGATACCTGGCAAAGGAATTTCCCGGAACCGCCCTTATCACGCTTCCGGAAGCAGTGGAAGGGAAGAATGAAATAGACATCAACGGTCTGCTCTAAGACCTTTCTTGCCTCTTTATCGAGTAGTTTCCAAGTTGTTAGATAATAAGAAATTATTTATCGCAAAATGAAAACTTAAATGCAAATTTAAGTTACCTTTGTCTCTACATCAAAAAGAATAAAAAGCAATTATGGGTTCGATATTCGTCATACAAGGTCTGTTGATATACATTTATGCCTTCGACCACAACCCGCCACATATACATGTGCGAAGTAATAGTGGAGACTTTACAGTCACACTTAAAGATCGTATTGTCGAAGGCAAAGGTAAATCGAAAGCAATCCAAATAGTAAATCAGTTTATAGACCAACACGAGGCTGAGTTGTTTGAAATTTGGGGCAAAGCTCAACGAGGAGAGAAAATAGAAAAAGTGAAACGATAAAAACGACAGTTTATGTTACTGACAATTACAGATGTAGAGTATTTGGGTGATTACACCCTACTTTGCACATTCAACGATGGCATAAGGAAAAAAGTTGACCTCAGTCCTTTGTTGCAATATCCGGCATTCAAAGAACTACAGGACAAGACACAATTTATCCAATTTGGTTTGCAAGATACCATTTTCTGGGCTAATGGAGCCGACATTGCACCCGAATACCTTTATGAGAATGGCATTCCTGCTTAGATAGACGCTTCGGGAAAAGTCTGCTGCTCTCTACCATTTTCCTCCCAGACCCGAAACATAGAGCGGTGGATCGTGGAAGAGAGTTAATTTGACAAATCAGGGTTCACATTCACAACCCGTATAAATTCCTGTCTTCCCGTTATTTGCGGGACACGGGCTGAAAGTTACAGCCTATAGGCTATCCACGAAAAGGTCATAACCTATCCCGGAAAAGGTATGCACCTTTCCGACAATAGGCTACCGGCTTTTTCACAGGCCACAATCGCCTTTCCGGCCGACAGGCATCCGTCTGCAAACCGACAGGCATCCGTCTGCAAACCGACAGGCATCCCTTTCCCATCCCAAAGGCAGGAATTTTCAATATGCCAAGTCATACTGTCTAAAGCATAGACTTACGAGTGCCAACCCTATGGGTTAGGGGTGCTAAAGCATAGGGTTACGAACCGCCCTATGCTTTGGCTGAAAACTGCTACTTGAAGAAGAACCTGAAAATGTCATTCCCGTTCGCATAGATCAGTAAAGCGAACAACAGGAACATCCCGGTGATCTGCGCATATTCGAGGAATTTGTCACTCGGCTTGCGGCGTGCAATCACTTCGTAGAGCAAGAACATCACGTGTCCGCCGTCCAGAGCCGGAATCGGCAGGATATTCATAAAGGCGAGGATGATAGAAAGGAAAGCCGTTTTCATCCAGAACGAATGCCAATCCCATTCCGCCGGAAACAGGCTGCCGATCGTACCGAAACCGCCCAGGCTGGATGCCCCTTCTTTCGTAAAGACATATTTCATGTCGCTGACATACCCCTTCAGCGTGTTCACACCCAACATGACACCGGCAGGGAAAGACTCGAAGAAACCGTATTTACGCGTCACCGTCTGGTACAATTCAAAAGGCGAAGCAGAATAAACACCCATTTTCCCGGCCGTATCCGTATGCAGCGTCAACGTTTGCGGGACACCCGCACGGTAAAAACCGACCGAGACATCCTTGTCCTTATTTTGCGCAAGCACTTCACCTACTTCATAGAAAGAAGGGGTTACGATACCGTTAATAGACACGATACTGTCTCCCGCCTGCAAACCGGCAACTGCCGCAGGCGATTCGCCACTTTCCGTCTTACCCAGTTCACGCACGACCATCGGGTAACGATAGGAAGCAAACCCTTTCTTATCCCGCATAACGCGCTGCGCCATATCTTCGGGGATGGGAATAACCGTTTCAACACCGTCACGCAGAACCGTTACGGTCTTTGCATTGAGTACATGGCGGAAACAGTCTTCACCGAAACGCTCCAACTCCGTATCATCCGCTTTCAGCAAGATATCTCCATCCCGAAATCCTACGTTATGGAAAGTCTCACTATAGTCCATACCGGCCTTCACATTTTTCAACGGCAGGAAAGTATCGCCCCAGGTGAACAACACCATCGAATAAATGAACAGCGCCAACAGGAAGTTGAACAGCACACCGGCAACCATGATCATCAACCGTTGTCCGGCAGGCTTGGAACGGAACTCATAAGGCTTCGGCGGCTGTGCCATCGCCTCCTTGTCCATACTCTCGTCGATCATACCGGATATCTTGCAATAACCGCCCAAGGGAAGCCAGCCGATACCGTATTCCGTATCGCTGTTCTTAGGTTTGAATTTGAAAATCGAGAACCACGGATCGAAGAAAAGGTAGAATTTCTCCACCCGGACCTTAAAGATACGGGCAAAGATAAAATGCCCGAACTCGTGGACCAACACCAATATCGATAAGCTCAGAATGAGCTGTAGAGCCTTAACTAAAAATGTCTCCATCTATCTGTTTCTAAATTTATATACGTTTTTAAAATAATCCGGCAGCAATCCGCCGTGCCTCCGCATCCGTCGCCACATAATCTTCGTAGGTGGGAACAGGGATGAAGGTGGCTTTCGCCATTGTTTTTTCGATCACGTCGCTCATCTGCAGGAAGCCGATCCCGTCACGCAGGAAAGCGGCCACGACCACTTCGTTGGCGGCATTCAGGATACAAGGCATGTTTCCGCCTTGGCGGACAGCCTCGAAAGCAAATGCCAGGTTGCGGAAACGCTTCATATCCGGCTCCTCGAAAGTAAGCGTCGCGTATTGGGTGAAATCCAGACGGGGCGCTTTGCTGTGCAACCGCTTGGGATATGAGAAAGCATAGCTGATCGGAAGTTTCATGTCGGGAATCCCCAGTTGGGCGATCACCGCACCGTCTTCGAACTGGACCATCGAATGGATCACCGACTGCGGATGCACCACGACCTGTATCTGTTCCGGCGTAACCCCGAACAACCATTTCGCCTCGATCATCTCGAACCCCTTGTTCATCATCGACGCCGAGTCGATCGTGATCTTCGCCCCCATGCTCCAGTTGGGATGTTTCAACGCCTGTGCCTTGGTCACGCCCGCCAGTTCCTCCATCGTCTTGGTGCGGAAAGGACCGCCGGAAGCCGTCAGCAATATCTTCTCCACCGGGTTCTCCCACTCTCCCGCTAAACACTGGAAAATGGCAGAATGTTCAGAGTCGACAGGCAGGATCGGCACTTTGTGTTCGACTGCCAAGGCCGTGATCAGTTCGCCCGCCACCACCAGCGTCTCTTTGTTTGCCAACGCGATCGCCTTACCGGCTTTGATCGCCGCAATCGTCGGTTTCAGCCCCGCATATCCCACCATCGCCGTCAGCACCATATCGATCGGTTCCGACTGCACGACCTGGGCAATGGCATCCGAACCCGCCCATACCTTGATGGGAAGGTCTTCCAGCGCCTCCTTCAGTTCGGGGTATTTCTGCTCGTTGGCGATTACCACCACTTCGGGCATATATTTACGTGCCTGGTTGATCAGCAGATCCACCTGATTGTTGGCAGTAAGAGCATACACTTCAAAAAGGTCGGGATGTTCGCTGACTACCTCCAAAGCCTGCGTTCCGATAGAACCTGTAGAGCCTAAAATGGCCAAGTTTCTTTTCATGCGTATTAAAATGCTATATATTCTTCGGGATTAACCGGACCGCCTTTGTACCACAGCTCAAAATGGAGATGCGGACCGGTCGACAGTTTCCCCGTATTGCCTACCAGAGCGATGGCCTCGCCCGCAACGACGCGGTCACCCACCTCTTTCAGCAATAATTCATTATGTTTATAGATAGATAAAAAACCGTTCTTATGCTGCACCTGTATCACATTCCCTGAGTTCGGGTCGAAGCCGGCAAAGACAACCGTGCCGTCCAATGTCGCCAACACGCTTTCTTTCGGAGCGGCAACCAAGTCGACGCCATAATGCCGGATATTGGCATCATAATGGGAAGAGACCACCCCATTCACAGGTTTGTAGAAAAAGACACCGTCGGTCGGAACCGGATTCGGGTCCAGGACAGCTAAGTTATATTTCTCCGCCTCTTCAAAATCCTTTACAAATTTCTTTTCCTCCTTCGTTTGCGGAATCTCATAGTCAGGGTTCACCCGTGCCAGCGAATCGATCTCGCGAATCGAATCGATGGGCATCGTCCCCGACAGGATACCCGCCACATTGTTCAGATAAAGAGATTGTATCTGTATCATCCTTTCCAATGAATCGGCACGCAAGGCATTCTGCATGATCTCCTTCCGGACTTCCACATCCAGATAGCCCGGCAGGTAGTTGCGTATCGGCGTCTTAATAATGATAAAGGCAGTAAAAGCGATCAGCAGGAAAGCAAACAAACCTAACATCGCAAATGCGGAAAGCTGCGACAACCGGAAAGACCATACTTCCTCCAGCGTTCCTTCATTGAAGAAAGACAGTTTGTATTTAAACCTGATCCGGTGCCAGAATGATTTCTTATTTGTTCGTCTTTGCTTTTGTGCCATGTGTATTCGTCAATTTCATAAATCCAGCAGACCTTCCGGGACGGAAACGGCCAGCGTCTTATTCTCATGATCGGCAGACAGGATCAGCTCCTCGGCGGCAGGCAACAACAGTTCTTCGCCATTATGGTCGATCTGCAAAAGGACATTGATGGTCGACTCGTCGACATCGGTAATCTCGCCGATTTCACCATGATGCTCGTCTATGACCCGGTAGCCGATAAAACTATCCCATGTCATATCTCCCACCAGGTCGTCCTCATCCACTTCATCGAGTGAATAAAAGACTTCGCGGTTGGAAAATTCACGGGCCGCTTTCTCGTCGTCCACATTCTTCAACTTCAGAAGAATGACGGTGTCCGTCTTATAGCGGTACTCCTCGATGAAAAAAGGGACCAGGATCCCGTCCATCTCGCATATGATATACGGATCGTCCGAATCGTCAAAGACATCGCTGTTCGTAACCAGTGCGATCTCCCCTTTTATGCCGTGAGGTTTGGCAAACTGCCCTATCTTGAAAACATCTTCTTTCTTAATCATGACAAGAATGTTTAAAGTCGGGTAATACGCGCCCCGATACCGTTCAACCGTTTGTCGATATTCTGATATCCGCGGTCTATCTGGTCGATATTGTGGATATGGCTGGTCCCTTCGGCGCTCATCGCCGCGATCAGCAAGGCAATACCGGCACGGATATCCGGAGATACCATTTTGGAACCGCGCAGTTTGAAACGATTACCCAGCCCGATCACGGTCGCCCTGTGCGGATCGCAAAGAATGATCTGCGCCCCCATGTCGATCAGTTTGTCGACAAAGAAGAGGCGGCTTTCGAACATCTTCTGATGGATCAGCACACTGCCGACAGCCTGCGTCGCCACAACGAGGAAGACACTCAGCAAGTCCGGCGTCAGTCCCGGCCAGGGAGCATCGGCAATCGTCATGATAGAGCCGTCGATAAACGTCTCGATCTGATAGGATTCGTGTGTGGGGATATGGATATCGTCGCCGATCTGTTCGACAGTAATCCCCAGGCGGCGGAATGAATCGGGAATAATCCCCAACATATCATAGCCTGTATTTTTGATCGTGATGTCGGAACCGGTCATAGCGGCCATTCCGATAAAACTGCCGACCTCGATCATGTCCGGCAGGATCGTATGTGTCGTGCCTCCCAACGCCTCAACCCCTTCTATTGTCAGCAAATTGGAGCCGACACCCGAAATACGGGCTCCCATGCGATTCAGCATGGAAGAGAGTTGTTGCAGATAAGGTTCGCAGGCGGCATTATAGATCGTTGTTTTTCCTTCCGCGAGCACGGCTGCCATCAGGATATTGGCCGTACCGGTCACCGAAGCTTCATCGAGCAGCATATAAGCGCCTTTCAGCTTCTTCGCCTCTATTTCGTAGAGCTGGCGGTCGGGATCATAGCTGAAACAAGCCCCTAACTTCTGAATGCCGACAAAGTGAGTGTCCAGACGACGGCGTCCGATCTTATCGCCTCCCGGTTTCGGGATCAGCGCCTTGCCGAAACGGGCGACCAAGGGGCCGACAATCATCACCGAACCGCGCAGGGAACCGCTTTTACGCAAGAACTCGTCCGTCTCAAGATAGTTCAGGTCGACAGCATCGGCCTGGAATGTATAGGTATCGGCAGCCGGATGTTCCACCTTCACCTGCATGTCGCGCAGGAGTTGTACCAGGTTATTCACATCCAGGATATCCGGCACATTATGGATTGTCACTTTTTCCGGCGTAAGCAATGTTGCACAAATGACCTGCAAGGCTTCATTCTTTGCACCCTGCGGAACAATCTCACCGGACAACCGGCAACCGCCTTCTATGACAAATGAACTCATCGCCCTTTACGTGAATAGTTTTTCTTGTTGTTCGTATTGTTACGAGCAAGTATATCACGGCTTTCCGCCAGCTTATGCACTTCTTCATCCAGGACGATCCGGCCTTCCGACAGTTCGTCGAGATCTTTGAAAATCTTCCGGTCGTCTACGGATTCCTTGTTCCAGGTCAGGAACGATTTCTTCATCTGGGTAGCCAGCAATTTGATCAGTTGGTCCTTTTCAGCACCCGGTTCGAGTTCGGTCGCTTTCTGGATCATTTTCTCAAGCGTCTTACCGTAATGGCGGTAGCGTATCCGCGAATTATTATAAGGTATGCGCGGGGGACGTGAGTAAAGGTCTTCTTTCTTGACGATCTCGTACGGATAATCGATATCCAGTTTGAAGTCGGCCATAATAGCCAGGTGATCCCAAAGAATATGCTTGAAGTCGTTTACATCGCGTAAATGGGGAAACATGTTTCCCATGATGTTGATTATTGTGTCTGCGCAGCGTTTACGTTCTTCCCTGTCCTGAATGGCAATGCAATAGTCCACCATATTCTGTATATTGCGTCCATATTCGGGCATAGCCAATTTCTTTTCTTCCGTATTATATTTCATTACAAATTCTGTTTATTCGGCAAAGTTACAGATTATAATTGATTTAAACAATACGGCTCCCATTCCGCAGAGTGTTAAGAAAAGCCTATAAAACCGAGGAGAAAGAAAACGGATATAATCGAAGTAAACAAACAATCATCTCTGAAACCGAAATTAAATTCCTATATTTATGCCCTATAAAAGAAAGACAGGCAAACAGCATTGCCGGATTCTGGATGAATAACAAACAAATACAAAGTTATGATTGATTCTTTAACATCACTGCGGTTTATATTTGCCATAATGGTCTTTGGTGCACACTGTTACGTGATAGACAGTTTTTTCAGCACCCACTTTTTCAAAGAAGGATTTGTCGGCGTCAGCTTCTTTTTTGTATTGAGCGGTTTCATCATAGCTTATAATTATCAAAAGCGACTCAGCGAAAACAAAATAACCAAGCGAACGTTTTGGGTGGCACGCATAGCTCGCATTTATCCGCTGCACTGGTTGACCTTACTAATCGCTGTCGCATTGGGCAACTATGTAATCGCATCGGGGACAACGGATTGGCTCAAACACTTTTTGGCTTCACTCACATTGACAAACAGCTACATACCTAAAGCCGATTATTTTTTCTCATTCAACAGCCCTTCCTGGAGCCTATGTTGCGAACAGCTTTTTTACTTCTGTTTCCCTTTCCTTATACCGCTAACCAGGAATTACAAACGCCTGCTCTGTGTTTTTATAATTGCAGCCATCCTGGTCATTACCGGCATGTATTTCACACCGGAAAACGACATTAAAGGATATTGGTACGTGAATCCGATCACCCGGCTTCCGGATTTCATTGTAGGTATGCTCCTATTCCAGCTATACGACCGGCTGAAAAACAAGAAGATCTCTTTGTATCAAGGAACTATCATCGAAATAGCCTCCATAGCCTTATTCTTTGCCTTTTATTTCTATGCGATTGAGATACCCAAGGTATATCGCTACTCCTGTTACTATTGGCTTCCGGTCGCAATGATCCTGATCAGTTTCTCCCTGCAAAAAGGCCATGTCTCGCGTCTCCTGTCCAACCGCTTTTTAGTAATAGGAGGAGAGATCAGTTACAGTTTTTATCTGATTCATCTTTTTGTTCTGCTCACCTATTCGGAATGGCAGAAAGGAAGCAGTGTCCATATAGCGTGGTATATCGCAGTTCCGGTTCTATTCGGTATCGTCGTCCTGCTCAGCCTGCTTTCCTACAACTATTTTGAAAAGCCGATGAATAAGCGTATCAAAATATACTTTCATTGCAGGAAGCACCCGAATCTTTCTCCCAAACACCAAAGGTAGACCGGATTCCGGCATTGAACGGCCGATGGATATTAAGCCGGCAACTACGACAGGCGATACCGGACAACAGCCCACGTCTGATTATAGTTATACGTTAGTATATACAATCGACAATACAAGTAAATGACAATAACCCCTTTTTTCTCCTTTTTCTATTTCTTCTGAAATTCCAGTTCATTTCAATCTTACATTTTGTCTCACCGGGCGGTTTTTATTTGACAACAGAGAATATGTGATCGGCAACTTATCCCGTTATCAGCATTATTTCGTCAGCCTGACCGGGAAAAACAAGAAAATATGATAAAGCTAAACTCCCGGAGAATCGTATATTTGCAGACAAAGTCGGGACACTTTCCGTTTATGCCAAAACCTTTTTTCCGGTTTTCCCCCGTGAGGTGCGCAGAAAATTTCCATGACGACCGTCTTCGTTGCCGTGAGGTGCCGATGTTATGGGTAATGACGACCGTCTTCCTGGCGATAAAGACCGTTGTCATGGCGATGAAGACGGTCATCGTGAGAAAAAGCCGGCGAATATAATGAAAAAAGGCCCGTTTTCACCTTTCCGGACGAGCCTTCCGGATCTTTTCATCATTAAGTCCGACAATTGTTAAATAACCTGTTTTTTACAATAAGCAATAAAGGATTGGCAAAGGTAATTCCTTCCGGAGGATACAAAAAAATCAGGGGGCAAAGATAATCCCTGCCCCCTTTCTTGATTTTTAGTCCGTTATTATTCTGATTCCGGTGTCTTACTGAAAATAGCATGGATACGTTTCATATCGAACTTAGGGGTACGGTCGTAATAATAAATACCGTTTTGCTCCTGTTCCACATCCGTCAGTTGCGTATAGCAATAGCCCCAAATATCATTGGAAAGAGACAAGACAGCGTCTACCTGACCTGCCAGGCGTGCATAAAACTCTTCCAGTGAGCGGGGAGGTTCGCCATAGCCCCAAGAGGTATTCTGGGCACTCTCCATCTGCTGTGCCGGGTTCCATTTGATACCGCCGAACTCATCCACCAGATAAGGCATATCTTTCTTATATTCCGGGAAAGCATACTGGTCGGTATATTTCAGGCCGTTGTAACCGATATTCATCGGCATCAGATGAATTTCCCATTTCGGGGCTTCCATCAGTTTGCCGCCGTTATACAGTTTTTCCTTCAACTTGACGGGGTCCTGTTCGTAGTTATGAACGGTCCAGATATCAGTTGCGATATGTGTTCCGCCGCTTGCCCCGTGGAAAGGACGCGTCGGGTCGATCATTTTCGTCAAGTTGTAGAGGTCGTGCATCAGACGCGGATACTGTACGCGGTCCGGCCAGAACTCCTCGTTGGTCGGCGTCCAGATCAGGAGCGACGGATGGTTACGGTCGCGCTGTACAATTTCACTCCATTCGGTAATGAAATTACGAGCCGTTTCCGTGTCGTTACAATCCATCCCCCAGCTGGAAGCTTCCCCCCAAGTCAGATAACCCATCTTATCCGCCCAATAATAGAAACGTTCCTCAAAAACCTTCTGATGCAGGCGGGCACCATTGAAACCTGCCTCCATAGAGAGTTCGATATCCCGTTTCAACGCCTCGTCACTCGGAGCCGTCCAGATGCCGTCAGGATAGAAACCCTGGTCGAGCACCAGACGCTGGTAGTAAGGCTTATTGTTCAGATAAATCTTATTGCCTTCGATATGCACCTTGCGCATACCGGCATAACCATTGACCTCATCAACAATATTGCCATTCTTATCCAAAACCTTGTACTCCAGATCGTAGAGGAAAGGGCTTTCCGGACTCCAGGTCTTCATCTTCTTGACCGGAAGAACCACGGAAGACAAGGCGTTTGCCGAAACGGTCCGGCTGGCAACCACCTTGCCGTTGTCTTTCAGCGTCACCTGCAATTGTCCTCCTGCTTCCCTGTAAAAGCGGGGACGGACTACCAATTGCTGCTGGTCGATATCCGGCAACACCTGAACCGACTGCAATCCTTCCGGATGGACCGCTTCCATCCAGACCGTCTGCCAGATACCGGTCGTACGGGTATAATTACAAGCATACGACTCAAATTGCAGGTTCTGCTTTCCGGCCGGCTGTGCCGCCCCGCGCACATCACTCTCCACGTAAACGACCAAGCTATGTGTCCGACCGGGTTTCACCAGAGAAGTGATATCCACGGCAAACGATGAAGTCCCGCCGAAGTGACGGTTCGCCAAAACACCGTCGATATAGACTTCCGACTTATAGTAGACCGCACCGAAATTAAGCAGGATGTTCTTTCCGTTCCATTCCTGCGGGATCGTGATCGGACGCTGGTACCAGAAATGATTGATAAAATCCGTATATCCTATGCCGGACAATTTACTTTCCGGGCAGAAGGGAACGGTGATCTTCTTGTCAAAGCCGTTCGATTTATAGAACTCGCGCTCCATTCCCGAACCGCCGAAATCAAACGAGCAGGTCCATTCCCCATTCAGGTTGACCCAGCCCGCCCGCTCGAACTGCGGACGGGGATATTCGGGACGCGGCATGGACCAGACAGCGGCCACGCACAGAAAAAGAGATAAAAAAGCGATGCTAATCCGTTTCATGCTTTTACTTTAGTTCGTTAATAACCGATTGATTGGCTTTCTTTACGGCAGCTTCGTCGATCTTGATCACTTTGCGGTCGTAGGTCATCAAACCATTTACTTCCCCTTCCACATCGGTTGTCTGCGTGTAGACGGCGGCAGAGAAGCCACGTTTCACATAATCTTTCAGGATATTGGCATATTTGACATATTCAGCCGTCACTTCGTCGCTGTTCTTAAATTGCACATATCCCCAGTTACGTTTGTTCCACCACAGGTGATTTTCCACCGGAAGGCCGATTCCGCCGTATTCACCCAACACATTCACCCGTTTCGGGTCGAACAGGAACATATCGGGAGCCGGATAGTTATGCAAATCCAGGATATCACCGCAAGGACGATGGTTACCGCCGCTTGCCGGGTTCACCAAGCGGGAAGGATCGTAAGTTTTTGTCCATTCGGCCGCTTTTTCCGTTTCAAACTGTCCCCATGCTTCGTTGAAAGGAACCCAAACGACTACGGAAGGATTAGATACGCAAAGATCCATGATTTCTTTCCATTCGCGGTAATAATTCGCCTTGGATTCAGGCGTACGTTCATGGTCTTTTCCACCGTTATACACGTGGTGATCCCAGATGTAAGAGCCATGATCGCCGCTCGGCATGTCCTGCCATACCAGGATACCTTCCTTATCGCAATGATAATACCAGCGTGCCGGCTCCACTTTCACGTGCTTACGGATCATATTGAAACCCCAGTCTTTCGTTTTCTTGATGTCGAACAGCAATGCTTCATCCGTCGGAGCCGTATAAAGTCCGTCGGGCCACCATCCCTGATCCAGCGGGCCGTACTGGAATAAATCCTGGTTATTCAACTGCATGCGCATGATGCCGGCGGCATCGCGTTTGGAAGAAATCTTGCGGAAAGCCGTATATGATTTTACTTCATCCAACACCTTCCCGTCTTTCGACAAAGAAACCGTCATATCATACAGATAGGGATTGGACGGACTCCAGAGTGTCGGGTTCTGCACGGATAAACGCAATTCCTTTCCCTGAACGCCTTTTGCGGAAGCCACTACCTGTCCTTTGTCCAACAACTTCACGATTACGATACCGGAATTGCAGTTGCAGGAAGTTCCTACCGTCACATTCAATGTATTATTGTCGATATTGGGAATCGACTTTACGGAAGTCACATGGGCTGCAGCTACCGGTTCCAACCATACTGTCTGCCAGATACCGGTTACAGGCGTGTACCAGATACCTTCCGGACGGGAAGTCTGTTTGCCGCGCGGTTGATATCCCTTATCGCTCGGGTCCCAAACACGGACAACCAGCTTCTGGTTGCTCTTTCCTGTCAGATACGGAGTGATGTTGAAAGAGAACGGGGTGAAACCACCCTTATGGGAACCGATCAGAATGTCGTTGACAAACACATCCGCTTTCCAATCTACCGCACCGAAATTCAATACGATATCTTTATTTTTCCAGGCTGAAGGAACAGAGAAAGTACGCTTATACCATAATTCGTTCTTTTCGCCTACTTCTTTCTGTACGCCTGAAAGAGACGATTCGACAGCAAAAGGAACCAAAATCTTGCCATCAAATGTTGCCGGTTCTACATCGCCAACCGGTTTGATGGCATATTCCCATTCACCGTTCAGATTTTGCCAATCGCCACGTTCCAACTGAGGACGGGGATATTCGGGAAGAACATTCGCCGGGTTTACCTGTTCCGACCACGGTGTCTTGATCTTATCTCCTACCGGTTTCCATTGAGCCTGTGCGCCCAAGGCCAGTGCCAATGCACAACATACAAATAAGGTCTTTTTCATGATTTATACTTTATGATTTATGAATGATTATAATTTTCAATTAACAAACTCCGGAGCTTCCGCCTCCAGCGAAGGGCTTGCCCCTTCGACTTCCGGCCAGCCGTCTTTCCAACGGATCCGATCCAACATCAGGACACGCCCGGTGGGATTCTCACAACTCACGGCATGGTAAAGAATCCAGTCGTTCCCACGATCGTCCGTAACGATTTCCGAGTTATGCCCCGTACCGACAAAAGCGTCATTCCCATGTATCAAGATTTCGTGATGGTTTTCCATCATCGGTCGTCCCTGTTTGTCCGTGAACGGACCGAACAGGTTGTCAGAACGGCCTACAACTGTAGTATAGGTACTTTTCAATCCCTCACAACAACTCCCTATCGAGGCAAACAGATAATAATAATCACCTCTTTTATGGATGTAAGTACCTTCGTAGGCGGTTCCGGCAACCTGTTTCTTTTTGGCTCCGTCCCGAACAGATAGGCCGTCTCCCGACAGCTCTATCCCATAGATACCGCGGAAACTACCCCAAAACAGGTATTTTTTCCCGTTATCTTCCATGAAAAATTGGTCTATTGAATTTTGAACTTGAATTGTCTTGCTTCGGAACAGCGGTCCCTTATCTACGAACGGCCCTTCCGGCTTGTCGGACGTAGCGGCACCGATCCCGCAGGTCCATTCGCCTCCCCAGACAGACATGGAATAATAGAGTACATACCGTCCGTCGATATAATTAATGTCCGGAGCCCATAAGCCGCCTTTCGGCTCGAAAGTCGGACGTGTTTCTTCCGTAAAAGCCGTTCCGATCTCCTCCCAGTCCACCAAGTTGCGTGAACGGTGGATAGGCGTGTTGCGGATATCTTCGGTTGCATACAAGTAAAAATAGCCATCATCCGCTTTGATGACGGTCGGATCAGGCAAGCTGTAATCGATCACCGGATTCCGGTAAGTGCTCTTAGCCTCCGTAACCGGTTCTTCCGCCGGTTCGGGACGGGAAGAGGGTTTATACATCTGCTTTTCCAGCATCTTCATAAAAAAGCCGCCTACCACGGAACGGGCACGCATGTTGATGGACCGGCCATCGGTAGCCTCATACCAATCGGTCAGGGGCACGCGGGGTTCGGTTTCGTTCACATATTTATAGGCGGGCGATAGCAAGCGGGAGAAATCATCCTGTGTATCAGCCAGGCAAGCCGTCCATAGGATCCAATCGATCTTGGTATAGGTCTTGCGGCTGTCAAGCGGAAGGCCGAACGGCTGTTGCCGGCTCAAATAAAAAGCGACCTCTTTCCGGGCGATCCTGTCCGGGAAGATATGCAAACCCAAAACTTTATCCCAAACCAGATTGTACTTCTGGCTCCAAGTGTTTTCCCGGTCGAATGTCAACCGGAAATGATCTCCATCGTCAGCCATCCGTTCCCATTTCTCCGCCATCCCGCGAGCGGCGGAAACATACCGGACCGCCTGTTCCTTATCTCCCAACATCTCGGCCAGCTTTCCGTATCCGGCAATACCCATGATCGCCTTTATCGAAAGGTTGGCATTATGGGCCAGATGTCCTGCAAAATCATCCGTGCACAACTGGTTTTCCGGATCAAGTCCTTCTTTCAACAAATAATTAGCCCAAACGCCCAATGTCTTCCAATGTTCACGGGCATAATCCGCATTCCCTTCACGCAGAGCGATGGCTGTTGTCAGAATCAACATATTCCCACATTCTTCAACCGGCATATCAAAGGGATACGTTTGCCCGTTGGCATGCGGGTAAGTTCCGACGTCATGGGCGGCAAAAGGCTTGTTCCATAGCCCGCTTTCGCTGTAATGGAAAATCGGGTTCAACATCCCTTTCAGCAACTCCGGGTTATAAAGCAAGAACAAGGGGGCGGACGGATACGTCACATCGACCGTACCGATCGATCCATTACTGAAATTCTCTTTGGAAAGAAACAACAGGTTCCCGTCTTTGTCTTCCACGAGTTTGTGGGCGGCTACCGCCTGACGGTAAGCGACGGCACAAAGTTCCGCATATTCTTTTCCTCCGGCTTTTTCCGCGTCTTCCATCAACAGGTTGTCAAAATGCCGGCAACGATCCATAATCGAGCGGTATTCCTTCGCAGATTCTTCAAATGCCTGCCGGATATTTTTCTTTCCGTTATGTTTCCAATACGCCATCCGGTTATCCTTGAAATACTGGATGGCATACAAGTCGTCATAGCCCACCATCAGGAACCCGGCCTTCGGAGAAGAAGAGACTGCCTCCAAAATATGACTGTAGACAAGCTGTTTCCGATCGCCAACCTCCATCACCGTCTCCTTTTCCACTTGTGCCGCCAAATAGAAATAGCCCCAGTCAATACGGACATCATCCCCTTTGCGTAACAAAACAGCCTGCTCAGCCGTTCCTGTCTTCAAATAAGAGATACCGTTTTCCACCTCCCTCTCAACCACAACCGCCTGATCCTCCGTGTTGACGGCCAAAGATGAAAAAGCCTCGACACTCACCCGTACCTCATGCTTCTTTTGATCTGTCGAACGAACCTGCCAAGAAATATAATTGACCGGCATGGACATCCGATCCAAATCATCCAGCAATAACGGAGCCGTAAAAACGACATCGAGCAAAACCGGACCACATTCAAATGTATAATAAGTTTGCGTGGGAAGGACATTCACAGACAACTGCCGGGCAGCAGTCGCAAAACGAACCGATGCTCCCTCTTCCGGTGTTTCCTTTCCCATGAAACGATAAGAAACACCATCCACATCCACTACCCCCAACAAGGCCTGTTCCTTGCCGGTCCAATGGCGGGTCACATCAGCATTCAATTCATCTGTAAACGACCAAACACTGGTATATGGATCTACGGAAATAAGCGGATAAGAAGGAGCGCGCAATGCGTTCCTTTTATCCGGCTCAAACAAACTCCCTGAACCGCAGGACACGTTCAGCAGTATCCCTTGGCAACAAATCAATAGTATCAGAAAGGCCTTCTTCATTTCTAATAATATATATAATTAAACACAAACTGACTTGATAATAAATCATGTGCAAAGGTATTCTTTCGCCTTCTATCACATTTTCAATTATCAATCATTTCCTTTCAAATATCAATCAAAACCACATGAAATCAGCTTGATACGCAAAACCGGATAGGAGAACCGTTTTTCAAGCATCCTATCCGGCAATAACTCTATCACTTCAACCGAACCACCGGCGAGCCGGATTGGCTAATTTGTTAAATAATCAAACACAATCTTTTGTAGATTCACGAAATTTCATAACTTTATTCTCGATTTATGCACGAAGCCTGTATTATTCTTTATTCTGCGACCTCGTCATCAACGGGTTAATCGGAATCCGGCCACGAAAACAATATGCGTGCTTTATGATAAGACAGGTGATAAATATAACCGAGGAGCCGGGCTGTCGATTTTCATCAACGGGACAAAGACAGCCACCTCTCCTACTTTGACAAAAATAAGTTGCAAATTATAACATTAAATTTTAAACCATGAAACAGTATTTTGTACTACCCTTTGCCTGTATGGCACTATGGGGATGCGGCGGGCAAGACCAAATAGAAACCCCGCCTTTGAAAATAATCGACCAGATAGACTTCTCGCACGTGCACATCCGGGACAACTTTTGGTCGCCCCGCCTCGCCAAGCACACATCGGCTACACTCCCTGTCTGTATCGACCAGATAGAGAACCAGACCGGAAGAATGCAAAATTTTGAAAATGCAGCCAGAGGGACAGGGAAGCACTCCGGTATCTTCTTCGACGATTCGGACGTATATAAAGCGTTGGAAGGTATCGCCTACAGCCTGATCAACAACCCGGACCCCGAACTGGAAAAGAAAGCGGACGAATGGATCGACAAGATCACGGCAGCCCAGCAACCGGACGGATATATCAATACCTTCTACACACTGACCAGGCAAGACAAACGTTGGAACAACATGGACAAGCACGAGATGTATTGTGCCGGCCACATGATGGAAGCCGCCGTCGCCTATTACCAGGCAACCGGAAAACGGAAACTGCTCGATGTGAGCATCCGTATGGCAGACCACATGATGAAACTGTTCGGCCCCGGCAAACGCCATTGGGTGCCGGGACATGAGGAGATCGAGTTGGCTTTGGTGAAACTGTACCGGACAACCGGTCAGGAAAAATATCTCGACTTCGCCAACTGGTTGCTCGAAGAACGGGGACATGGGCACGGAAGCAAAGGCGATGAAGGAGAATGGGATCCCGCTTACTACCAGGATCTCATCCCGGTAAGGGAATTGACAGACATTTCAGGCCACGCCGTCCGTTGCATGTACCTGTACTGCGGGATGGCAGACGTGGCAGCCTTGAAAAAAGACACCGCTTATGTCGAGGCTTTGAACCGCCTCTGGGACGACGTAGTACTACGTAACATGTACGTGACCGGCGGGATCGGCTCTTCACGGCACAACGAAGGCTTCACCGAAGACTATGACCTGCCGAACCTCGATGCCTACTGCGAGACATGCGCTTCCGTCGGAATGGTCTACTGGAACCAACGCATGAACCAGTTCACAGGCGATTCGAAATACATAGACGTACTGGAACGTTCCATGTACAACGGTGCGCTGGCCGGCGTCTCACTGGCCGGAGACCGCTTCTTCTACGTCAATCCGCTGGAATCGAACGGAGACCATCACCGCCAGGCCTGGTACGGGTGCGCCTGCTGTCCGAGCCAGATCTCGCGCTTCCTGCCTTCCATCGGGAACTATATCTATGGGACATCGGACAAGGCCTTGTGGGTAAACCTCTTCATCGGAAACACCACCGAAGTCATGATCGACGGGAAAAAGGTCGTCATGAAACAAGAAACGGACTACCCCTGGGACGGGCTGGTCAAGCTGACCGTCACCTCCGAACAACCGCTCGGCAAGGAGTTGCGCATCCGTATCCCCGGATGGTGCAAGTCATACACCCTGTCGGTCAACGGGAACAAAGTCGACAGTACGACCGACAAGGGATATACCGTCATCAAGGAATGGAAGACCGGCGACTTGATCGTGCTCAACATGGACATGCCGGTCGAAAAAGTATCAGCCGACCCGCGCGTGCGGCAAAACACGGGCAAGCGCGCCCTGCAACGCGGACCGCTGGTCTACTGCCTCGAAGAGACGGACAACGCGAAAGACTTTGCCGGCCTCGCACTGACGCCCACCTCCTCATTCGAGGTCAAAGACGAACCGGACAACCTGGGCGGCATCCGCTCAATCAAAGCTACATCGAATGGACAAACACTACATTTCATTCCTTACTATGCCTGGGACAACCGCGAAGCAGGCAAGATGAAAGTATGGATCGATTATCAAGAATAACATAACATCATCCTATCACCATGAACAAATTGAAAAAAATTTTCCTGACAGCAGTTGCCACCCTCACGGTAGCGACTGTCTCGGCCGCCGGCGAAGAACCCGCAGCCGAAAGTTACCGGAACAACCGGCACCCGCTCTTGCAAAAAGACTACATCCAACTGCCTCTCGGAACCATCCGCGCCGAAGGGTGGATGCACGACCAACTGACCCGTATGCGCGACGGAATGACCGGCCACTTGGATAAGGTCTACACGAAAGTAATGGGTCCCCGAAACGGATGGCTCGGCGGTGACGGTGACGTGTGGGAACGGGGTCCGTACTGGATCGACGGACTTCTGCCGTTGGCTTATCTCCTGAACGACCAAGCCCTGATCGAAAAGGTACAACCCTGGATCGAATGGACCTTGGCGTCACAAAAGCCCAACGGCTACTTCGGCCCCGACACCGACCGCGACTACGAACCCGGTCTGCAACGCGACAACGCGCAAGACTGGTGGCCCAAAATGGTCATGCTGAAAGTCATGCAGCAATACTACACGGCTACGCAGGACCGGCGCGTGATCGACTTCATGACCCGATATTTCCGATACCAACTGGACGAACTGCCCAAAAACCCGTTAGGCAAATGGACCTTCTGGGGCGAACAGCGCGGAGGGGATAACCTGATGGTCGTCTATTGGCTGTACAACATCACCGGCGACAAATTCCTGTTGGATTTAGGCGAGTTAATCCATAAACAGACGTTCAACTGGACAGATATCTTTTTAAATCAAAATCATCTCAGACGCCAACACAGCCTGCACTGTGTGAACCTCGCACAAGGCTTCAAGGAACCGATCGTTTATTACCAGCAAGGCAAAGACTCCAAGCAAATCCAAGCCACCCGCCAAGCGGTCAACGACATCCGTCACACCATCGGGTTGCCCACCGGCCTTTGGGGAGGAGACGAACTGCTGCGCTTCGGCAAACCGACGACAGGTTCGGAGCTCTGTACCGCCGTAGAGATGATGTACTCACTGGAAACGATACTGGAGGTCACAGGGGACATACAATGGGCCGACTACCTGGAGCGCGTGGCATACAACGCCTTGCCCACTCAAGTGACCGACGACTACTCCGCCCGCCAGTATTACCAGCAGACCAACCAGATCGCCGTCACCCGCGAGTGGAGGGAGTTCTCCACCCCGCACGACGACACCGACCTGCTTTTCGGCGAGCTGACCGGCTATCCCTGTTGCACGTCCAATCTTCACCAAGGCTGGCCCAAATTCGTCCAGAACCTCTGGTACGCGACTGCCGACAACGGACTCGCCTCCCTGCTCTTCGCCCCCTCGCAAGTAACGGCACGAGTGGCAGGAGGAATCGAGGTGAACCTGAAAGAAGAAACGGCCTATCCTTTCGAGGAGACAATACGCTACCATGTTTCGTTTACGGACAAGAAAGTGAAAAAGGCCTTCTTCCCCTTCCACCTGCGTATACCGGGTTGGTGCAAGCAGCCGATCGTCAAACTCAACGGTCAACCACTGACGGTCGATGCCTATCCCGGAACCGTCACACGTATCAACCGGGAATGGAAAGAGGGCGATATCCTGTCCCTCGAACTGCCGATGGAGGTGACCGTCAGCCGCTGGTATGAAAACAGCGCTGTTGTCGAACGGGGACCGCTGGTCTATGCCCTGAAGATGAACGAGAAATGGGAAAAGAAAGCGTTCGAAAGCGATAAGTCCGACGTGTACGGCAAATGGTATTACGAGGTGACGTCTGACAGTCCCTGGAACTATGCCCTGCCGGCCCGTTCCTTCTCGCCCGACAGGATCAAGGATGCTTTCACGGTGGAAAAATCAGACATTACCACCCCCTATCCGTGGAATGTCGAGAACGCCCCCATACGCATCAAAACGAAGGCAATGCGACTGAACGGCTGGACGCAAGTCAGAGGCTCGGCAGGTCCGGTACCCTACTACACGCAGCAAGGCAAAGACTTCGGCGACGAGGAGACGATCGAACTGATCCCTTACGGATGCACGACCCTCCGGATTACGGAATTTCCGGTAAGATGATCCGGCTCTCCATCCCGCCCCACGTCCGTCCGGACAGGGCGGGACGGATCGTACCGGAAGTCCCCCTACGTTTGCCGCATTGAACAATTTACGACGCCAAGTTACTACCACCCATAAACCGAATTTGTACCTCGATATTGAATGTTTTGCAAAATTCCTTTACATTTGTACTCTACAAAAAAACACTCGCAGGGCATGAGAACATTCCTTATCATTCTACTGGGCACGCTTTCGCTCCTCCTCCCCCGGTCCGGCTGGTCGCACGACCTTTATTTCCGCCACTATACCAACAAACAGGGATTATCGCACAACACGGTTTATTGCGCCCTTCAGGATAAAAAAGGATTCATGTGGTTCGGGACGGACGACGGGCTGAACCGGTTCGACGGCCACCAGTTCCGCATTTACCGCTATAACTCGTACGACCCGGAAAGCCTGCCGAACGACAGGATCATCAGCCTTTTCGAAGATTCGACCGGCAGGATATGGGTCTGCAACTATTCCCACACCTGCTATTACGACTATCAAACAGATGCTTTCCATCCCCTGACCTTTTCCGACAGCAACAACGCCCCGGAATATTTCCAACAAATCAGGGAAGATAAAAAAGGGAATTTGTGGCTGATGAGCTACAACCGGATCGCCCGCTATGCCCTTTCAGGCGAAAGCAGTCCGCATTTCTACCCCGAAGGGGAGCAGATAAGCATGATAGACATCACGATGAACGAAGAGAGCGAGCCGATCCTCGCCGGACGCAGCGACCTGTTTTTCTACAAACCGGAGGCAGACAAATTCGCCCGTATCCCGGTACTGACTGAAAAGGAAAAAGAAAATCCGATCAACCTCACCAAGCTTTGCCTCGTGCCGGACTGGGGAATACTGGTCGGGACAGACCGGGCAGGACTCAAGTTCTACGACCGGCACAGCCGGAAAACGGAAACAGTCATCCCGGACATACAGGTTCGCGACATCAAGCAGTGCAGTGAGAATACGTACTGGATCGCATCCGAGTCCGGTGTCTACATCCTGAATATGGCAGACCGGAGCATCACGCACCTGCAAAAATCGTTGACAAACGAATATACGATCTCCGACAATGCAGCCTATTCGATCACAAAAGACCGTGAAGGGGGGATATGGGTTACCACCTTTTTCGGAGGAATCAACTACCTGCCCAAAGAATATGTCCCGTTTAAATATTTTATCGGAGGGAAAACCCATCCGGGAATGCCGGGAAATGCCGTACGTGAAATCTGTCCGGACCGGTACGGCAACCTCTGGTTAGGAACGGAAGATAACGGGATCAACCGCTATAACCCGACTACCGGCGAGATCACGAACTTCTCCCGTACCAACCCCCTCCACCCGCTTTCGGCAACCAATATCCACGGCCTGCTTGCCGACGGCAGCCGGTTGTGGGTAGGGACATTCAACACCGGAATCGACCTGCTGGACATCCCTTCCGGGAAAATCATCAAACGATATACCCGGAACAATACCGGCAACCTGCTTCCGGCAGACTTCATACTCTGCTTTTGCAAACTCTCCGAAGACGAAATCCTGATCGGGACCTCCGAAGGGCTTGTCCTCTTCCATAAAAAAGAAGAATGTTTCACTCCCTGGGGGACAGAGATCAAGTCGATGGTACGTCAAATCTACAAAGACAGCAAAGGCGATATCTGGGTTGCGAGCACTTCCGGTGCCTACCGTTATTCCACAACCGACAAGAAATTCGCACATTACACATCCAACCGCGAACGGTCGCAGACCATCGGAGACAACAACGTGACCTCCATATTCGAAGACTCGAAAAACAGGATTTGGGTGGCAACCGCCTATGGCTTCTCCCTCTATAACGAAATATCGGACTCATTCAACCGCATCACGGTCGAGAACGGACTGCCCAGCAATATCGTACACCGTATCCTGGAAGATGACGAACATCTTTTCTGGATTGCAACGGCTAACGGGTTGGTCCGCTTTAATCCGGAAACATATGTGATGAAGACTTACTCATACACGGATGGCCTGCCCGAAGCGCAATTCAACTATTGTTCCGCCTACAAAATGCCGGACGGAACCATGTATATGGGAACGATCAACGGAATGATCGCCTTTAATCCGCGTGATTTCAAGGAAGATGTTTACACCCCGTCCCTGTGCATCACCCGCATAGACGTGCAAGACGACCGCATCGGTGCGCCTAAATATAATGTCAACCGGATTATGAAAAACGGAGAATTGAAACTTCCGCATAACCGTTCCACCTTTACCCTTTCGTATGTGGCCCTGAGCTACACCTCGCCGGATGCGATCCAGTATGCCTACCGCCTGGAAGGAAGCGACAAGGACTGGATTCATATGAAACAGAATAAAGACGTGACCTTTGCCAATCTGTCGCCCGGCGACTATGTTTTCCGGGTAAAATCGACCAACAGCAGCGGGGTTTGGCAGGATAACGAAACGACTCTCCGGATCACGGTGACACCGCCGTTCTGGGCTACCGGATGGGCATTACTCATTTATTTCCTGATCGTATGCCTGCTGATCGTACTCTGGTATAACTATAAAAAAGCCAAACTGGAAGAGAAACACCGCATCAACCGCGAAATATTCGAAAGCAAAAAGGAGAAAGAGCTTTACGACGCAAAGATACAGTTCTTTACCTTTATCACGCATGAGATACGGACACCACTCACCCTGATCAAGGCTCCATTGGAAAAAATCCTTCGTTCGGGGGATGGAACACCCGCCACACAGGAGAACTTGCGAATCATCGAGAAAAACACCGGACGGCTGTTAGACCTCAGCAACCAGCTGTTGGACTTCCGCAAGACGGAAAGCCGCGGGTTCAAACTGAACTATGTCACAACCGATGTCGTCCTCTGGCTGGAAACGATCCTGCATCCGTTCCGTCCGGCTTTCGAACAGGAAAACAAGAGTTTCACGGCCAAACTGCCGGAACTGCCTTTCGAGGCCTGCCTGGACCGGGAAGCATTCTCCAAGATCGTCAGCAACCTGGTCAGCAACGCGCTGAAATATTCAGACAGCCGGATCGCGCTCGAACTGCTTCCTCCTGCAGGCGAAGAACGGATGTTCACCCTGCTCGTCACCAACGACGGGCATCTGATTCCCGACAGCGAAGCGGAAAACATATTCAATCCGTTCTACCGCCTTAAAGAGACAGAAAATCAGTTAGGAAGCGGCATAGGCCTATCGCTTGCGCATTCTTTGACGGAATTCCACCGTGGCAAACTATTCTACCGGCAAACACCCGACGGGTTGAACCAATTCGTCCTGATGCTGCCCGAACAGCAGGAAGACAGTTTCCGGATTGTTGCCGGAAATGAAAAAGAGAAGCCGGAAATGGTGACCTTGCCCGAAGCAGGCAAATCAGTCGTTCTGATTGTCGAGGACCAGGACGACATGCGCCGTTTCATCGCCCGCGAACTGGCGGAAACGTATCAGGTATTGGAAGCCGAAAACGGAAAAGCAGCTCTCGACCTGATCCGTAAGAACACGGTCAACCTGATCATCAGCGATGTCATGATGCCCCTTATGGATGGTTTCGAACTTTGTAACGAAGTTAAAAACGATGTCAATATCAGCCATATCCCGTTTATCCTGCTCACGGCGCAACACAACCTGCAATCGCGTCTGAAAGGCTTGAACACCGGTGCCGATGCCTATATGGAGAAGCCTTTCTCCATCGAACTGCTGACGGCACAGGTCGGCAATCTTCTGAAAAGCCGGGAACTGCTAAACAAAACTTACTTAGAAAAACCGCTTGCTCCGGTTGCCTCCCTCGCCGTTTCACCGGTGGATGATATTTTCCTCCGCAAACTGAACGATTACCTGGAAGAGAACCTCAGCAACGAAGCCCTTTCCGTCGAAATGCTTGCCGACACGATGGGAATGAGTACATCCAGCCTCTACCGCAAGGTCAAGGGCCTGTCCGGTCTTTCCCCGAACGATTTCATCCGCATCGCCCGCTTGAAGAAAGCGATCCTGCTGATGCAGAACGGAGAGAACCGCATCAACGAGATCGCTTTCCAGGTAGGCTTCTCCTCCCCGGCCTATTTCTCGACTTGTTTCCAGAAACAGTATGGGAAAAGCCCGTCGGAGTATCTGAAACAGACGACTCTTTAATACTGAATATATTGCAGGGATAAAAATTGTAGTCAGACCGGCAAGATCAAAGGCCGTTTTCTGTCTTCACTTGTTCAAGGAGACGGGTGATTTCGGCTGCCGATATGTTTTCGCGCTCTTCTTTATCGTACATATACAGCAAAACGATGGTTCCGGTTTCTTCGTCGACGGAGTAAGTAAAGGTAATTACGCGAGCCCCGTGGCTTTTGCCTTTGTTCTTGCTGGCAATTGCCATGCGTACCTTGCGGACACCGCCGCCAAGGCTGACGCCGGCTTGGGGGTTGGCATGGAGTTCTTCTGCTAACTTTTCAAGATCCCGCTTCAATGACTTATACTTCTTTGCGAGACGTTTCATCTCGCGAAGAAACGCATTCTCCGGAATTATCTTATAAATCATTGAGAATTTCCTCCAATGTTTTCTGTTCCTTTCCCGCTTTCTTTGCCTGATAGAATTCAGTCAGCCCTTCACGAATGCCATTCAATATTTCCTGTTTGCTGATATATTCCACCTCTTCTTCCCGGACTACCTGCTGCTGCTTCACTTTTGCAAGAGCATGGGTCAGGGAACGCTTAACGGTTCTCAATACTTCCAGATCGTCGGTATCAAGTATGTCGCGCATGAGTTCTATGCGAAGTGCATCTATATCTAATGTTGCCATATCGGGAGATTTATGAGTTATGATTTCGGACAAAGATACGTTTTTTTATTTCTTTGTCCAAAATCATTTCACCCTATGTTTATTCCGCCACCGGGAAAGCCGTAATCCTGAGCCGGGCAGCCCCCATCGGGACCAGCGTGATTTCATCCAAGCGGTCGGACTTGCGGGCGTTTTCATAGGGCAGAACTCCGCACAGGCCGTATTCGTCGATCTTCCATTCCGGGACTAAACGCCCCTGCGCCTTGAACTCCATCGGGACGGAAGAGAGCGTGAAAGGATTGTTGTCCGACGGCCAGCTTTTGCGCTGCAGCGTGACAGGTGACTGGACTTTCAAGGCATAATTCCACGGGCCCTTCGGCAGGATCTCGAATGTCGGCCAGGCCGAAGCATCTGCCCCTTCCTGCCATTTGGAGTCCCAGACAGCCGTTTCGGTGCTCGGCATCTGCTTATATTCTTCATCGATCTTCAAAGAGAGCGTGAGCGGGCCGTAATCGACACTGACACTGTTCTTATTTGCCTGCCACCGGCGAACGGCATATTCCATCGGAAGGTTCAGGACAACCTCATCGCCGTCTTTCCATTCCCGTTCGATACAAGCGTATGTTCCGGGAACGAGCGTCGCTTGCTGCAGTTTCCCGTTAATCAGGACGGACGCGTTTTTACACCAGGACGGAATACGGAGATAGAAGGGGAAAGATACGGCCTCGGATGTTCCGACCGTGAAACGTGTCATCTCCTCAAACGGATAATTCGTCTGTTCATGCAAGGTGATTTCCGTTCCGTCGCCCACCTTTACATTTGTCTTACAAGAATTATATAAAACGGCAGCCACCCCGTTGTCCGGCGTCGCCAATACCAAATGCTCGACATAATAAGGCCAGCCGAAACCATGATTATGCTGGCAACAACGGCTGCTGAACGGGTTCATCGCCAGGAACGGGCCGGAATTATCCAACCCCGGATGATGATTGCGTGAATCGCTGATCGCCATATTCGGACAAGTCAGATAACGAAGTGCCCGATAGTCAGGCATTAAAGAAGCCGGATAACTGTTGAACGCGACATCTTCGAGGTGATCGGCCCAATAAGGATCGCCACTGATCAGTAGCATGATCTCGTCAGACGCCATCTGCTCCACAAAACCGCAAGTCTCCGTTCCCTGCCGGGGATCGAAGAAGCCGATACGGGCATTCTCGTCCGCCCCGAACATTCCGCCGGGCACCTGTCCGAAAGCACGGCGTATCAGACTCTGGACATTATAGCTGGCAGCCAGCATGGCCGAATCTTTCGTAAACAGATAATAGGTGGCAGGTTCGCGGAAACACTGGGCGACATTCACATTGTGCCAGTTCGGAAGCTGGGTCGATTTTGTCCAGTCCGCCGTATTGCGGTGAATCTTTTCAGCCAACGGAAGAAGAGACTCGTCGCCCGTACGGTTATACAGCCAGACCACGCTCCAAAGGTTATCTCCCCCGCGGCTATTCTCCCAATAACTCGACAGGAAAGCATCGTCGGGAACCGTTTGCAGATAATGGCAATAGCGGGTCATGAAGTCGATCACCCGGTTGTCGTTCGTAAATTCATGATAGGATTGCATGATCCAGAGGACGATCATGTTCGGCCAGAAATCCTGCTTGCCGTTATTCAGATGCATCGGGCCGAAATTACCATCCGCCCGCTGACTCGACAGAATGGCCTCTATCCAGAATTTCGTTTCCTTCAACAACGCCTCATCCTTCAAGGCGTACGCCATATTGCCATAACCACGCAGCCAGTAGGGCACTTCTTCCCAGCCCCATTCGCCTCCGTTCTTCAGCCAGGCATTATTTCCCTTTTGCAACCAAGCGCTGATCTCCCCCAAATGGCCGCAAAGTCCGTCCTTCTGCAATTCGATCTGCCGCCTGATCCAGCCTTCCGGTTCTATGCTCCCGGCAGGCAGTTTGATGAATTGCCCCGGTTGCAACGGGGTCCGGTTGCTTACATAGTAGTCATTGCGAGATTCAGTGGACAAACGTTCCATCGTCCTGATCTCTTGCGTCTGCTTACCAGCACACGACGCCAACAGAATTGAGAATAGTAAAATCGTCTTTTTCATTTTTATCAGATTTATTGGGGCAAAGGAAAGGACTCAGGCAGAAAAAAACGATAAGGGATCAATCAAAAACATATAAAAATCGTTCTACCACTTCCTCCCGATGGAAAAGTGATAGAACGACCTTACTCTTTCAGCTGCTTTTCTTCCAAGAGAAAAGCAAGATCATTTTCTTAACTGCCGTACTCCGTAATACAGCAAGCGAAGTACGACCGACAACCCGTAAAAGCCACACGTGATAAGCAGCATCCACAGCGATTGTGTCCAAAGTTCGGACCAGCTTGTTCCGTATGTGATGATAGAAATAATGTTCATCAGATAGGCGAGTGCGATACAGACACAGAATATCTTAATTTCCGTTTTTTGTCTCTTTACAGATAATACGATGTCTTTCATAATCATGCGAAATTTAGATACGGTATTTTATATTCATCCGGGAAAGTAATCACCCGTTCCTCCTCAATCGCCTGCAAGCCTAACAAGCCCAAGACAGAAGAATAATAAGCCTCTTCTACCAGATTGGGAACCGGTCTGCCGGTAATAGCAGCTTCACAGAAAGCTGTGACCAGTTCGACAGAGCCGTCTCCGGCCGCCCCGACCGAGGATTGTCCGCTGATACTTGTCACTTTATCCATGATCAGATGTCCCTTGTTTACCGATGCCGTTTCAGGCACCCAGCTCGGGCCGGCGAAGGAAACATTATCGAAAATATTATGTTCGATCTGGTTGATCAACTGCATGATACCGGGAGCGGGTTCGACATCCTCAAAATAATATTTTCCCTTTTCCGGCTCCATAGTCCCCTTGCTCCCCAGAATTTCCTCTTCAAGGCCGTAGAACTTATTGGCAATCATGGACTCGTAGGTCATCTTCACGCCGTTCGGATAATGATAGACCAAGTTTATGCTGTCATACACATCACGGCCATCTTTCCAATAGACGATATCTCCCATCCCGGCCACCTTTTCGGGAAGCATCTTCAACGCCCAGTTTCCGACCTGCAGCTGATGGGTAGCCAGCTCTGTTACCAAGCCGCATGAATATTCCTTATATAAACGCCAGTTGATCTTACGCTCCAAATCGGGAGAAGGAACGGGACGGCGCCAGTCGTTATTACGGAACCAGTACGCCCGTATCGAGCCGATCTCGCCCAACAAGCCGGCATGGATCATTTCCATCGCCTTTATATATTTGGGGTCATATAAGCGCTGCTGGCCGATAAACATCACTTTACCGGATTCTTTGAATACATTGTACATATCCAGGCAATCCGGACAGGTCATCGCCATCGATTTCTCGCAGAACGTATGCTTGCCCGCATGCAAAGCGTCAATTGTGATATGTGCATGTTCATACAGCGGAGTCGCGATCATGACAGCCTGCACCTCTTTATCTTCCAGAAGTTTCCGGTAATCGTCATACGTCTTGGCCTTCGGATAGAGCGCCGAAGCCTCTTTCAGGTGGGGAGGATAATTATCGCACAAGGCAACCACATCGGCACACGGGATTGTCTTCAGGTTATTCAGATGGTACTGTCCGCGTGAACCTGTACCGATAAATCCGATCCGCACTTTCTCCTTGGCGATCTGCGCCTTATCGTCAGCACTACAGGACTGCAACCAGGGAAACGCGGAAAGCAGCGCACCGCCTCCACCGATCATCCCCATCTCCTTGAAGAAGTCCCGCCGGCTTAAATTGACTGAATTCTCTTCATTTTTCATAACTTATATACATGTTTTTCATAAATATCAAATTGAGATGCGATCAGCGGAATACGCTCATCGTCGGCAATCATAAAGGCCGTCGTCAGAATCTCCGCCACTACCGGATCTTTCGCCACCACCGACACCATTTTCTTATCATCCACAAATGTTCCCGTATGCGGGTTCACGATGTGGCGCGGATGGGAAGGCATATTTCCCGATGTCGACAACGAACTGTCACACAACTTCAAATCGGCAATCCGCTCTTTCGTAAACGGATTGTCAAGGCCCACCGGCCAATATTCGCCGCATGGATGCGTACCGACCGCCAGAACCGAACTATTCCCGAAATTGACAAGCGCCTTGCCGACCCCGTTTTCTTCCAACAGTTCCCGTATTTTAGCAAGCGCATATCCTTTCCCGTACCCGCCGAGATCAATGTGCAAAGATTCGGAAAAGAAAAAAATGCTCTTATCTTCCTCCGTCAGCAATACCTGATCGAACCCCTGCAAAGTGATATCGAAATATCCTTCCGTCAACTCATTGTAACGCTTGCAGTTCTGCAATATGTCCCAAAGTTCTTCCCCCACCGTCACCGGATAATGTCCGGCTTCCCGGTTGACAAACGAGACTTCGCTCTCCGGATCGAACCGGTTCAGCATCTTATCCAGCCTCCGCACTTCCGATTCGATCTTCTCCCAAACCGTACCAAGAAGACGAGGATCGCTGCCGACCATCAGGATGTCGAACTGCGTTCCCATAACCGACGACATGGATCCGTGGAAAAGCCCGGAAGCCGCATAATAGTTAGAATAAGACATAAGCCATTTGTTATTTTTTACATGGTACAAAAGAGGTGTGCGTACACACTTTGCAAATATAGGGGATTTGTTCGTTTCACAAATAGAATTAGGCAACCTTTTTCTCAAAAGGTTGCCTAATTAGCGTTTATTTTCGTTTAAAACATTTACAACTCAATCTTCGCCAAGCAGAATTCCGGATTTACGACAATGGCATAAACGTCGTTTTCGCCCGGCGTTGCGCCGATTCGAAGCGTAGGCATCTTTAAATCCTGTATTTGCAGGAGATTTCCTTCGTAATCATATACGAAGATGGTTTTCGGAAGCTTCGTTTCGTCACGGCCGACAGTCGACTCGTCCATCGGGTCCGTTTTATAGTCCCGTTGCAGCGTGACGATATAATCTTTTGTCCATAGGACTTGAACCATGTTCATTTTTGTCGCATCCGGTTTGATCTGATTTCCGGTTTGCCGGTAAGTTTGCTCTCCCCTTTTTTCCCACAAAAGTTCAAAGGTGTCCCCTTTCTTTTGATAAGCCGCCATATAATTAATGTAGAACGGAGCGTAAAGCAACAATCCTTTATCCGGATGATAAGCCAAAGTCCCCTGCGCTACATCGAACAGATTCTCTATTTCTCCCTCAAACAGCGGTTTGCCGAAATATTTTCCTTTATAAAGAAACGACTGTTCTTTCATCGGATCGAAAGCGAGCAAGTCGTCAGGCGTGACGGCTATCAGCGGCATTTTTCTCGCAGTCTCTTTTTCTTCTTGCTTGAGTAAAGCCGGACGGCCCGATTTCAAGTTATCCATCGAATAGGTATGCAGCCGGTTCTTGCTGATATCGCCGACCAAAAGCAGGTCGTTGTCAGCCACACAGTAGGTAGCCATCGAAAACTCTCCGGGGCCTTGCCCGCGCCGGACACATTTGCCCACCTCTTTATAACTCTTTTTATCGATTATATGCGCTTGTTCTTCTTCCCCGAAGGGATCCGTCCAGATCAAATAGTTGTCCGAGACAAATATTTCGCCAGGAAGATCCGTGGTGATGTCATCATAAACAACCGTAACTGCTGCATCTTTATACACCACTTCATGCGCCGGCTGGGAACAAGAGACAAACAAAACGGCGCAAACCGCTACAAGGAAAGAAAGAAAGCCGATTTTTTTCATAACATTGAACTTTAATTGTTAATCCGTCACAAATATACATCTTTTTTCCATAAATCTCCTTGCAACAGTCATATATGAACTGATTGTCTTTTCAGACCTTATTGTCATAAACGTATGCAAACCCATTGGTCCGAATCGAAACAGCATGGCATATATTTTGTTTTTCTACCCCGTTTATCTCAAATTCCCCTTGCGGGTAATATTTTTTAAGAAACACATAATTCAGCAATCAACTAAATATCAACGACATACTCATTTATTGGTTTTTAGAGGGGAATATTGTATTTTTTTACGGGAAAAACAGGGTTTATCACGTATCAAAAAAGTGGCCTCCCCATATCATTTTGATGTGGCCGAAGTTGAAAAAAGAAACCTGCCATTCGTTTATTACAAGATAATAGCTTACATTTGCATCTAAAAGTATTATCTAAAATCTATGATTCCGATGAGTACACAAATTGGTAAAAGCCTGATAGCGCTTTTCTTTTTAGCAATGATCATAACCGGTTGCAATACCAACAAAAAACGGACGGCCGATAATGATATCAAATTCGATTCTATCCGGGTGGATAGGACCTATCATCTGCTGGATAATCCCGATAATCCCAATTGTAACCTGCAATTGAACTTCACCTATCCAGCCCAATTTTCCAATAAAGAAATTCTGAAAAAGATACAAAATGACTTCGTCCTTTCCTACTTCGGCGAGAATTACGAAGGCCTGACCCCGGAAGAGGCGGCCGCCAAATACACGGAAGATTATCTGAACAACTATAAAGAGCTGGAAGCCGATTTCAAGGCGGATTTGGAAAAGAAAGACGATCTGCCGGTCGGAGCCTGGTTCTCTTATTTCGAAATGTCGTCGGATGAAATCGTCTACAACCAGAATGACATCCTGAGCTATACCGTAAGTTTCGAAAATTATACAGGCGGCGCACACGGTTCGCATGCCTACAACAACCATGTGATCAACCTGAAAACAGGCAACGCCATCACGGAAGAAGATATTTTCATCGAGAACTTCCAGGACAGCCTCGCACAGATATTGATCGACCATATTGCCAAACAGAACAAGGTGGAGAATGCGAAAGACTTGGAAAACATCGGCTTCTTCAGTGTCGAAGAGATCTTTCCGAACGGTAATTTCCTGGTTGACGGAGACGGCATCACATATACCTTTAACGAATATGAGATCGCCGCTTACGTGGTAAGAGAAACAAACGTGTTCTTACCCTACACGGAAATCCAATATCTATTGAAGAAAGACAGTCCGATATATCAATTGACAATGGGCAATTAACCATTCAAAGGAAATAAACATAATTCATAAATGAACGACAATACAACACTCCCCCAATTGTCAATTGTCAATTGTCAATTGACAATTCTAAAGTCTTACTTTCCAACGCTGACCGATGCGCAAAAGGTACAGATAGATGCCTTGTTTGACTTATATTCAGACTGGAATTCCAAGATCAATGTAATTTCACGCAAAGACATAGAGAACCTGTACCTGCACCACGTGCTTCATTCGCTCGGCATTTTGAAAATGATGAAATTCAAAGAAGGATCGACAGTTATGGATATCGGTACGGGAGGAGGTTTTCCCGGCATACCACTTGCTATCCTGCTTCCGGAAGTACAGTTTCATTTGGTAGACAGCATCGGGAAAAAGATCAAAGTCGGACAAGCTGTCGCCGAAGCGATCGGCCTGAAAAACGTCACTTTCCGCCATTGCCGCGCCGAAGAGGAAAAACAAATGTTCGACTTTGTCGTGAGCCGCGCCGTCATGCCGCTGGCCGATCTGGTAAAAATTGCTCGTAAGAATATAAAAAAGGAACAACAAAATGCACTTCCCAATGGTTTGATTTGTTTGAAGGGAGGAGAGTTGCAGCAAGAAATATTGCCATTCCGCAAGCAAGCTGTCAGCCTCAACCTGAGTGACCATTTTAAAGAAGAATTTTTCAAAACTAAAAAAGTTGTTTACGTACCGTTATGATTACAATAAAATCGTTCGAGTTCAATTATTTCCAGGAAAATACATTCCTGCTGTATGATGATACACGCGAAGCCGTGCTGATCGATTGTGGCTGCTGCCGCAAGGAAGAGGAAAAGGAGATAACCGACTTTATCCTCGAAAACAAGTTGACATTAAAACATTTGCTCTGCACGCACCTGCACGTGGATCACGTGTTCGGAAACGGTTTTATACATAAGACATACGGTTTGAAACCCGAAGCGAACAAGCTGGATGTCCAGAAACTGCCCTCTCCCGACGAACAGGCCAAGTTGTTCGGACTTCGTCAGCATGTCGAGAACGTCCCGGTTGAAAAATATATCGTAGGAGGCGAAATCATCAAGTTCGGCACATCCGAACTGCAAGTGCTGACTGTTCCCGGCCACTCGCCCGGCAGTGTCGCTTTCTATAACAAAAAGAACGGCTTCGCGATCGTCGGCGATGCACTGTTTGCCGGGAGTATCGGCCGTACCGACCTTTGGGGCGGAAACCAGGAAGTATTGGTTGCCGCCATCCGCGACAAGCTCCTTTCGCTTCCCGACGAGACGGTAATCTATCCGGGACACGGACCGGAGACAAGAGTCATCGATGAAAAGTTTAATAACCCCTATTTATAATTGACAATTAAGAATCAAAAGACAATTCATAATTCATAAATCATAATTCATAATATTATGGACACTAATAAATTTGTAAACCGCCACGTCGGCATTTCGGCAGAAGACATCCCTTCCATGCTGCAAGCCATCGGCGTCAAGTCGGTTGACGAACTGATCGATCAGACCATCCCGTCCGACATCCGTTTGAAAGAGCCGCTCAACCTTCCCGAACCCATGACGGAACGCGAGTTCGCAGAGCACATCTCGGAACTGGCTTCCAAAAACGAAGTCTTCACTTCTTATATCGGAATGGGTTGGTATGATACGGTTTGTCCGGCGCCTATCCAGCGTAACGTATTCGAAAACCCGGTTTGGTACACTTCCTACACCCCGTACCAGGCTGAAGTTTCACAAGGACGCCTGGAGGCATTGTTGAATTTCCAGACCGTTATCGCCGAACTGACCGGCCTGCCGCTGACTAACTGTTCCCTGCTGGATGAAGCGACAGCTGCCGCCGAAGCGGCAACCATGTTCCACGGAAGCCGTAGCCGGGCACAGGTGAAAGCCGGAGCCAATACGTTGTTTGTCGACGAAAACGTATTCGCCTCTACACTGGCCGTTATCAACACCCGTATGATCCCGCAAGGCATCAAGGTGGTTACGGGCGATTACAAAACATTCGAATTCACTCCGGACGTATTCGGGGCGATCGTCCAGTATCCGAATGCCAACGGTTCGATTGAAGATTATAAAGAATTTATCGTGCGTGCCAATGCCGGCGGAGCACGTGTCGCCGTTGCCGCCGACCTGATGAGCCTCGTCTTGCTGACACCTCCGGGAGAATGGGGGGCAGACGTCGTATTCGGGAGCAGCCAGCGTTTCGGCATCCCGATGTTCTACGGGGGCCCGTCCGCCGCATTCTTCGCTACGAAAGACGAATACAAGCGTTCCATCCCCGGACGTATCATCGGCATTTCCAAAGATGCCTATGGACACGCGGCTTACCGCTTGGCTTTGCAAACACGCGAACAGCATATCAAACGTGAAAAGGCTACCTCCAATATCTGTACCGCTCAAGCCTTGCTGGCCACGATGGCAGGTTTTTACGCCGTTTACCACGGTGCCGAAGGCTTGAAGAACATCGCAGGCCGTATCCATGCTTCGGCCGGTTTCCTGGCTGGCGAACTGGAGAAGCTGGGCTACAAGCAACTGAACAAAGACTATTTCGACACACTGAAAGTCCAATTGCCGGAACATGTATCCATCAATGCACTCCGCGAGATCGCATTGGAATGCAAGGTGAACTTGCGTTATTTCGAAGCCGGACAGGTCGGCATCAGCTTGGACGAAACGACCGGGCCGACCGATATCGGCGTATTGCTGTATATCTTCGCAGGGGCAGCCGGAAAGGATTACATGCTGAAAGAAGCCGTTCCCGAAAAGACTTATTTCGATCCGAAGTTCGCCCGTACTTCCGAATTCCTGCAAGAAGACGTATTCAAGAAATATCATACCGAAACGGAGCTGATGCGCTACATCACCCGTTTAGGACGCAAGGATGTTTCATTGGCCCAATCCATGATCTCCTTAGGTTCTTGTACGATGAAACTGAATCCGGCATCGACCATGCTTCCGCTCAGCCGCCCGGAATTCATGAATATACATCCGTATGCGCCGGAAGACCAGGTGGAAGGCTATAAGGAACTGATAGAAAACTTATCGGCTTACCTGTGCGAAATTACCGGATTCAAAGGCTGTACGCTGCAACCGAATTCCGGGGCAGCCGGTGAATATACCGGTTTGCGCGTAATCCGGGCTTATCTGGAAAGCATCGGTCAGGGACATCGCAACATCGTCCTGCTCCCGGCTTCCGCCCACGGTACAAACCCGGCAAGTGCGATCCAATGCGGTTTCACGACCGTTACGGTAAAATGTGACGACAATGGTAATATCGACCTGGATGATTTCCGGGCAAAAGCCGAAGCCAACAAGGACAACCTGGCTGCCAGCATGATCACCTATCCGTCCACTCACGGTATCTTCGAAGTGGACATCAAGGAAATGTGCGACATTGTCCACGCTTGCGGCGGTCAGCTCTATATGGACGGCGCCAACATGAACGCACAGGTCGGCCTGACCAATCCGGGTACTATCGGTGCAGACGTCTGCCACCTGAACCTGCATAAGACCTTCTCTTCACCTCACGGAGGAGGCGGTCCCGGCGTCGGTCCGATCTGCGTTGCCGAGCACCTCGTCCCGTTCCTGCCGCAACATCCGGTATTATGGGGCAACGGCCTGAACACAGTCTCCGCAGCACCATACGGTAGCGCGGGCATTCTGCCGATCACATACGCTTATATCCGTATGTTGGGAACAGAAGGATTGGAAACGGCCACCAAGACCGCGATCCTGAATGCGAACTACCTGGCGGCTAAATTCAAAGACACGTACGGAATCGTTTACACAGGTGCCACAGGGCGCGTCGGTCACGAACTGATCCTGGAATGCCGCACGGTAAAAGAACGTTCGGGCATCGATGAAGGCGATATCGCCAAGCGCCTGATGGATTTCGGCTACCATGCGCCGACCCTTTCCTTCCCGGTTCACGGCACTCTGATGGTCGAACCGACCGAAAGCGAAAGCAAAGCCGAACTGGATCGTTTCGTCGAAGTACTGGAATGTATCTGGAACGAAATCAAGGAAGTGGAAGAAGGCAAGGCTTCGAAGGAAGACAACGTATTAAAGAACGCTCCTCATCCCGAATACGAAGTAACGGCCGACGAATGGAAACACGAGTATCCGCGCAGCAAGGCCGCCTTCCCGCTGGAATGGTTACACGACAGCAAGTTCTGGATCAACGTAGCCCGCGTAGACAATGCGTATGGCGACCGCAACCTGATCCCCACACTTTGCGCATGCGAAATTTAATATAAACCGGTGCAAACCAATTACTTGACTCCAACTTAACAAGACGGAGTCAAAGCACTTTTATCACGATCTTTCAGGCACGGATTTCACGGATTTACACGGATAAATTTATTTTCTTTCCGTGTTTTCCGTGTAATCCGTGCTTAAATTATGGCGATTAGCAAGGTGGTAAGTAAAAAGAAAGGATATGCTCAAAAAAACCTAAAGTGTGCAGATTCCGAACGAAAGTTCTTTGATATAAAGAATGTTTGATTACTTTTGCAGGTCAGTATTCAGAAGGTTAATTCAAACAAATATCCAATATAGAAATCTAATATTCCTATAATATGAGTTTAAAAATTATTGTATTGGCGAAACAGGTCCCGGACACACGCAATGTGGGAAAGGATGCGATGAAAGAGGACGGAACTATCAACCGTGCCGCTCTTCCCGCAATCTTCAACCCGGAAGACCTGAACGCATTAGAACAAGCCCTCCGCTTGAAAGACGCCTATCCGGGAACTACGGTAACCCTGTTGACAATGGGCCCGGGGCGTGCTGCAGAAATTATTCGTGAAGGTTTATACCGGGGAGCAGACGGTGGTTATCTGCTGACCGACCGTGCATTTGCCGGCGCCGACACGTTGGCAACGTCTTATGCGCTTGCCACAGCGATCAAGAAAATAGGTGACTACGATATTATCATCGGAGGACGCCAGGCTATCGACGGCGATACGGCACAAGTAGGCCCCCAAGTTGCTGAAAAGTTAGGATTGACACAGGTCACATATGCCGAAGAGATCCTGAATGTAGACGAAAAGAATCGCAGCATCACAGTAAAACGGCATATCGACGGCGGTGTCGAAACAGTAGAAGGCCCCCTGCCTATCGTGATCACGGTCAATGGTTCGGCCGCCCCCTGCCGTCCGCGTAACGCCAAGTTGGTGATGAAATACAAACGGGCATTGGGCGCACAGGAAAAAGCTCCCGCTCCCGCTTGCCATCCGGAAGGCGTATCGGCGCTGTCATACCCTGAACTGTATGAAAAACGTCCGTACCTGAATATTCCTGAATGGAGTGTTGCCGATGTGAACGGAGATCTTGCACAATGCGGTTTGTCCGGTTCGCCGACAAAGGTGAAAGCCATTCAGAACATCGTGTTCCAGGCAAAGGAAAGCAAGACGCTGACCGGCTCGGACAAGGATGTGGAAGATTTGATTGTTGAACTGTTAGCTAACCACACTATCGGATAAGATTATGAATAACGTATTTGTATATTGTGAGCTTGAAGGTACGACGGTTGCCGATGTAAGCCTCGAACTGCTGACCAAAGGTCGCAAGTTAGCCAATCAGTTGAACTGCCAACTCGAAGCCATCGTAGCCGGTTCCGGACTGGAAGGAATTGAAAAGCAGGTGATGCCTTATGGTGTGGACAAGGTGCATGTTTTCGATGCCCCGGGCCTGTTCCCGTACACTTCCCTTCCTCACTCCTCTGTTCTGATCAACCTGTTCAAAGAAGAAAAACCGCAGATCTGCCTGATGGGAGCAACGGTTATCGGCCGCGACTTAGGTCCCCGTGTTTCTTCTGCACTGACGAGCGGCCTGACTGCCGACTGTACTTCCCTCGAAATCGGTTCGCACGAAGACAAGAGAGCAGGTCAGACATACGAGAACCTGTTATACCAGATCCGCCCCGCGTTCGGCGGTAACATCGTGGCGACGATCATCAACCCGGAACACCGTCCTCAGATGGCGACTGTACGCGAAGGCGTGATGAAAAAAGAAATTCTGGACGCCGATTATAAAGGCGAAGTGGTAATACACGACGTCGCCAAATATGTTCCGGAAACGGATTATGTCGTAAAGGTCATCGACCGCCACGTAGAAAAGGCCAAACATAACCTGAAAGGTGCCCCGATCGTTGTAGCCGGCGGCTACGGAATGGGCTCCAAGGAAGGTTTCGATATGTTGTTCGAACTGGCCAAGGAACTTCATGCCGAAGTGGGCGCCAGCCGTGCTGCCGTTGATGCCGGTTTCTGCGACCATGACCGCCAGATCGGCCAGACAGGTGTGACAGTCCGTCCGAAACTGTATATCGCTTGCGGTATCTCCGGACAGATCCAGCACATCGCAGGTATGCAGGATGCAGGTATCATCATCTCTATCAACAACGACGAGAACGCTCCGATCAACACGATTGCCGACTACGTGATCAACGGCACCGTGGAAGAAGTGATCCCGAAGATGATTAAGTATTACAAACAGAACAGCAAGTAAAGAGATGGCAAATTATTATACAGACATTCCGGAACTCAAGTATCACTTGAACAATCCGATGATGGAACGTATTTGCGAACTGAAAGAACGCAATTACAGAGATAAAGAAGAGTTCGACTATGCACCGCAGGATTATGCCGATGCGATGGACTCGTTCGACAAAGTGCTTGAAATCACAGGCGAAATCACAGGCGAAATCATTGCCCCCAATGCCGAAGGTGTCGACGAAGAAGGTCCTCACTGCGCAAACGGACGTGTGGAATACGCTTCCGGGACCAAGCAGAACCTGGATGCAATGGTGAAAGCCGGCCTGAACGGTATGACGATGCCGCGCCGTTTCGGCGGTTTGAACTTCCCGATCACGCCGTACACCATGTGCGCCGAAATCGTGGCCGCCGCCGATGCCGGATTCGGAAACATCTGGTCGTTGCAGGATTGTATCGAAACATTATATGAATTCGGAAACGAAGACCAGCACAGCCGTTTCATCCCGCGTATCTGCGCCGGAGAAACGATGTCCATGGACCTGACGGAGCCGGATGCCGGTTCCGACTTGCAGTCCGTGATGCTGAAAGCTACTTTCGACGAAAAAGAAAATTGCTGGTTGCTGAACGGAGTGAAACGTTTCATCACAAACGGGGATGCTGACCTTCATCTGGTTCTGGCCCGCTCGGAAGAAGGAACGAAAGACGGACGCGGCTTGTCCATGTTCATCTATGACAAACGTCAGGGAGGCGTCGATGTCCGCCGAATCGAAAACAAGTTGGGTATCCACGGTTCTCCTACTTGCGAACTGGTTTACAAGAACGCGAAAGCCGAACTTTGCGGGGACCGCAAATTAGGTTTGATAAAATATGTGATGGCCCTGATGAACGGTGCCCGTCTGGGTATCGCCGCACAGTCTGTCGGTCTGAGCCAGGCCGCCTACAACGAAGGTCTGGCATACGCCAAAGAACGCAAGCAGTTCGGCAAAGCGATTATCGACTTCCCGGCTGTGTACGACATGCTGTCTATCATGAAAGCGAAGCTGGATGCCGGCCGTGCGTTACTGTACCAGACTTCCCGTTATGTGGATATCTACAAAGCGCTGGACGACATCGCACGTGAACGCAAGTTGACACCGGAAGAACGCCAGGAACAGAAGAAATATGCCAAATTAGCCGACTCTTTCACTCCGCTGGCAAAAGGCATGAACTCCGAATATGCCAACCAGAATGCATACGACTGTATCCAGATTCATGGTGGTTCCGGTTTCATGCTGGAATATGCCTGCCAACGTATCTACCGCGATGCCCGCATCACCTCCATCTATGAGGGAACGACACAGTTGCAGACGGTTGCAGCCATCCGTTACGTGACAAACGGTTCTTACCTGGCCACCATCCGCGAATTCGAAGCAATCCCCTGCTCTCCGGAAATGGAACCGCTGAAAGCACGCCTGGTTGAAATGGCCGATAAGTTCGAAGCCTGCATGAACAAGGTGAAGGAAACCCAGAACCAGGAACTGCTCGACTTCGTTGCCCGCCGGTTGATGGAAATGGCTGCCGACTGCATCATGGCCCACCTCCTGATCCAGGATGCGACAAAGGCTCCCGAATTGTTCGCCAAATCGGCTGTCGTATATCTGAACTATGTCGAAGCGGAAGTGGAAAAGCACAGCAGCTTCATCAACAGTTTCAATGCTGACGAATTAGCAAACTACAGACAATAATAGAGCGTATATTTTTCAAAAAAGCCGGATATCTTCTCTTGATTTCCGGCTTTTCCCTTATATTTAGGACCGTATTAAGCCGATCGATGCCATAATATCCATTGCATGATGCCGCGCAAGGATAAATAAGCCAGGAACGCCATCCATAATGCATGATTGCCCATCATCCCGAAAAAGGAGTAATAGATCAAAAAGAAAGTGCCGGAAGCGACCAACATCGAATAAAGCATCAGGCGGGTGGCCGTCGCCCCGATCAGGATGCCGTCCCAAAGAAAGGCGGCAAAGCCGGCAAACGGGACGGCCAGTACCCAATAGAAATAGGTTCCGGCCTCTTGGATAACCGCAGGATCATTCGTCAGAAGAGACAGAAAATCTTTCCCCCCTACTCCATAAAGCAACGTAAACGAAAGAGACAGCCCGATCCCCCAGCCAAACAGCAAACGGATCATCCGGCTGAGGGCTACTCGGTTCCGGGCGCCGATATAACGTCCCGCCAAAGCCTCGCCCGCATAGGCAAAACCGTCCATGATATAGGAGAAAAGCGTAAACAGCTGCATCAGCAACGTATTAACGGCCAAAACGATATCCCCTTGTCTTGCACCCGTAGAAGTAAAAAATGTAGTAACCGCCACCAAGCAAAGCGTACGAAAGAAAATATCGCCATTCACCAGGAAGAAACGGCGCATGGCGACCTTATCCATGACCTCCTGCCAGCAAATACGGACATCCAGCCGCTTCCGGTAGAATGCGTACCACAGGAATACAGCCATCCCGAAGCCCCCATATTGGGCGATCAGCGTTCCCGTCGCAACCCCTTGCACCTTCATGCCGAACACAAAGACAAAGATCAGGCTCGCCACAATATTCACGACATTCTGGGTGATCGCAATAAACATCGGGAAACGGGAATTCTGCATTCCGATAAACCAGCCGGAGAAACCATACAACCCCAACACGGCCGGTGCGCCCCAAACACAAATATTGAAATATAAGGTAGCCAAGCGTTCCACCTCATCCGTCGTATCCAACAAGGAGAAAGCTATTGACCGTATCGGATACTGGAGCAGAAGCAAAGCCATAGAAATCAACATCCCGACACCGACCGACCGGAACAAAACCCTCGTGACCTCCCGGAGATCCCGTCTCCCCAAAGCCTGCGACGTCATCCCGCTCGTTCCCATTCGCAGGAAACCGAACAGCCAGTAAATAATATTGAACAACATCCCTCCTACCGCGATCGCCCCGATATAGGAAGCGGCTCCCAAATGCCCGACGATCGCCACATCGACCAGTCCCAACAGAGGAACCGTTATATTGGAAACAATAGAGGGAAGCGCTAACTGAAGTATCTTTTTGTTCATAATTTATCGTATCTATAAAAAGCTTATTCCTTACTTTGCCGGCAAAGTTACAGAATTATTGCTTCAAAACTCTGGTTAGCGGCACTGACCGAATCGAATTCATCGATATTGATCAAGACAAAACGGGCCAGCATCAGTGTGGACAGCAGGCCTGTCAGATCCCCGTCCCCAAACGCGAAGTGTCCACCTCTTTTGCCTTTTTCTCTTTATAGCCACCGAAACTATACCGTAATGTCAGTGTCACATTCCGGCTATCCTGCCACAGTTTCATCCGGCTTTTCTGTCCCTGTTCATCCACATGGGTGACGGGATTGGCTCCCTCGAACAAATCATTGCCCCGAACCGTCAGGCGCATCTTCTTTTTCGCGAATGTCCAGGCCAGACCGGCCGACACATTGTATATCAGATCGATATCATATAGTCCCTGTATAACCGGAGAGATACAATAGCCCCGCAACTCCAACGATAAGTTCCGGTCCTTGGTCAAGTAGAAGGTAGTGTTCAGTTCGGCCCGGCCAAACAGTTTCTTGCGGTCGAAAGAGACATCATAGAGTACCCCCTTGTTATGAATGGCACACCCCATCAACGTCAGCCTGGAGCTCATAAAATCAAAAGGCCTGAAAGGGACGACGGCAACCGCTCCGAACATATTGTAGATATCCATATTCACCGTCTGGAAGACGGACCTCAACGCATCGTGGCGCTGGTACGTCATCTGGTGTATTTTATCGGGCTGGATATTGGCAAACAGGTCGAATACATATTTGCTTTTGAAGATATAATTCAGTTGCATGGAATAGGAAAGTTGCGGTTTCAAGTCCGGATTGCCGATCATAGAGCTATACACATTCATGTAATAAGTATTAGGAGTCGTCATCCAATAGGACGGATACGACTTATCACTGGAGAACGAGAGCATCAGCATGCCGTACGGATGCACCTTATAAGTAAAATTAAGCTGCGGGAAGAGGCTCACCCTGTTCCACAATGTTTTCTTCTTACCGGCAGAATCGACAGATGCCTTGTAATACTGCAAGGAAACGGAGGCATCCAGCGAAATCTTCTTTCCGAACGACTTGGTAAAACCGGCAAAACCTCCTACCGAATAGTCCTTTTGTTTCAGCCGGAACGTTCCTTCCGCCGCTATTTCCCTGTCGACCGACTGGCTGGATTCGTTGTGCGTATCCGACAAGGAGGCATCCGCTCCGTAATTCAATACCCATCCTTTTTCCAACTTACGACTGTCGTTTATATACAGGTTCCCACGCCGTACCCGCTGGGAAGACAAGGTGGAAATCGTCTGCTCGTCTTCTTTCTCAAAATCATTCACCAAGTGTTGCATATCGTTATTCTTATAGAAAGTATAATCCATCCCGGCATTGAATCCCTTGTGACTGACATAATCGATCCGGGCATTATGCAGGTCGGAAGCACCGGACAATTCCAGTTCCGTTTCTACCCGCTGGATACCGACAAAATCGGTAGAAGCCCCTCTCCTCGATATTTTGTCTGGATCGTAAAAACGTCCCGTATAGGAAACGGACAACCGGTCCTTGTTCTTCAGATCAAAATCGAATGCTCCCCTTATATTATGAGATAAGTTCACAAAATCATACCAATCATCCTGCCGGATGTCATACGGCTGCCCGTTTACTGTCGGCCGTGCAAACATATCTTCCTCCTGTCGGCCGCGGTCATAGGAGGCGGAATAGGAAATATCAGCCGAAAAGCTTTTTCCCACATACGACAGGTTCGCCCCTCCGGAGGGGGAAAAGAAATACCCCTGTTCGCCCGTCAGCGAGAGTTCCCCTTTCAAGACATCTTTTAAAGATTTCTCATTCTCCATTATGACATTGATGGAAGCCCCTTTCACACCGAACCGGGGAGGCGTGCTGTACATCACATCTATCTGCCTGACTTTGGAGGAAGAGACCGACTTAAGCATGTCGGCCAGTTGCTCCGCCGTCATCGAACTTTTACGCCCGTTGATCAGGATAGCCGTAGATGCGGTCCCGATAACCGAGATATCATCCCCTTCTTTCCGCACGCCGGGTAATTCGCCTATCACATCGAAAGCCGTGGCGACCGGCTTGTCCTTGACCAGGTTCGGAATATCATACTGCAATTTTCCTTCCGACACTTTTACCAACGGTCGTTCCGCCTTTACAAAGACTTCCGGCAGATCGACCGTTATGCTGTCGTTCACCAGAATCTGCTCCTGTTTCGCCGTACTTTGGCCCCACATAGGCATTCGGACAAGTAAAAATCCAATCCATACATAATAACAAATGTGTTTCATCGTATTCTTTTTTCGGGTAAAGGTTGCATACGGAAACGATAGTTCCAAACATCTCCTTTCTTTCGTAAGACTATATAACATCCCCCGATCCTAATGTTATTTAGTCTTACCAAATGAACCGGATCAGACAAACTTTCCTTACATTTGTTTATATGAAATCTTCGTTCAAATATGTAATCATTCTCGTCATCCTGTCATTGTCCGGCATCTTCATCTATCAGCTATTCTGGATAACCGGGCTCTACCACTCCCGGCAAAAACAGAACCGGGAAGAGATCCGGATGGCGATCAAAAATGCAGATCATATCGAATTGTTCGACCGGGCCGATTTCCTCAGCAAGGTCACGCACAGGCAGAGAGAGACATCCGTCATTGCCGATACGAAAGGCGGTGCGGCTCTCAGCACCCGGTTTACGGACAAGGATTCGGTTATTCCCGAACTGAGCGTCCAGCCCTTGGATACGAATATCTATCATCCCCGATACCGGAGCCAGATCCTCCGTAACGAAGCGGACAAAATGCTAAAAAGCACGGCAGTGGAGGTCGGCCACGATTTCAATTCGTTAGGAGAATTAGGGTTACAGATGCAGCAGACCTTGCATGAAGTGATCGACTCGGTCAAACCGGTCGACCTTGCGAAGTTCGACAGTATCCTGTCTTCCCATCTGCAAAAAAGAGGACTGTATATCCGCCATTATACCGAAATATGGAATCTGGAAGACAGTTCCATCCTCGCCTCGTCCGTTCCGGCGAACCTGGACCGGGCAGAATACGACCTGCACAAATGGGAATACACGACCTATCACAAAAAGGCTTATCTGGTTTACACCGATCCGACCCGGTGGGATACGATCCGGATGATGTCGGGCATCCTGTTCTCTTCATTCCTGATCCTGCTGATCCTGATCCTTTCTTTCGCTTATATGTTCTGGTTCCTGATCCACCAGAAGACAGTGGAACAACTGAAGGATGACTTTACGCACAATGTCACGCATGAACTGAAAACCCCGATAGCAATCACCTATGCGGCAGTCGAAGCGATGATCCATTACAACATAACCGGAAACAAAGAAAAGACAAACAAATACCTGCATGTCTGCCACGAGGAACTGCAACGTCTCGGCAACATGGTCGAACAGATCCTTTCGCTCAGCCTGGAACATAAAAAGGACTTCAAACTCAAATACGAAAGAGTAGACCTGAACGAGCTGCTCGATAAAATCGTCGGACAACAGGCCATCAAATCCTCCAAACCTTTTCATGTCGGGCTGGAACTCCTGCCGGACGGGATTATGCTGGAAGCCGACAGAACACATCTTTACAACATCTTGAGCAACCTCCTGGACAATGCCGTCAAATATTCCGGTGATAATCCGCAAATCCGGATAGCGGCAGAAGAACACGACGGTTCGGTCATCATCCGCATCACCGACAACGGCATCGGAATAGAAGAAGAACACCTGGCGCATATCTTCGATAAATTCTACCGGGTTTCCAACAGCAAGCGACCTCCCGTAAAAGGGTACGGCATCGGGCTGTTTTATGTCAGGACCATGATACACAAGCACAACGGTACGATCCGGGTAGAAAGCCAGCCCGGAAAGGGAAGTTGTTTCATAATCACATTACCGCAGACGCATGAAAGATAAGAAATCGATATTATTAGTTGAAGACGAGGCAAGCCTATCCATGATCATCAAAGATGCACTGGAAGAAGAAGGCTACCGGGTCATAACAGCCGGAAACGGCCTGCAGGGGATCGACTGTTTCTACAAGTACGCTCCCGACCTGATTATCGCGGATGTCATGATGCCGGAAATAGACGGGTTCGAAATGGTCCGCCGGATACGAAAGGAAAACAAGGAAGTGCCCGTGCTCTTCCTGAGTGCCCGCTCCTCGACAGACGATATCGTCTCCGGCTTCGAATTAGGTGCTAACGATTATGTCCGCAAGCCTTTCAGCCTGCGCGAACTGGTCGTCCGCACCAAAGCCCTCCTCATCAAAAACAAACAGGAGGAGGAAAGAGCCGGATTCTACGAGATCGGGCTTTACACTTTCTATCCGAAAGCCCAGACCTTACTGATGGCCGGCGAAAGCGACAAACTCTCCTACAAAGAATCGGAAATATTGAAACGCCTATGCGAAAACGAGAACCTGCCGGTCTACAGCAAGGACATTCTGCTGAGCCTATGGGGAGACGACAGTTTTTATAATACGCGCAGCCTGCATGTTTTCATCACCAAGCTGCGCCATAAACTGGACAAAGACCCTCGCATCAAGATCTTGAACGTAAGAGGGATCGGTTACAAATTAATCTGCGAACCGCTTTAAGTCCTTTCATCCAAGTGCGCAGGCGCTACTCTGATATAAAAAAACGAAGGCCGCGGGATTCACATCCGACGGCCTCCTACACTAACCCTTAACTTTAACCAATGAAAAACAATAATCTACTTAATTAGTTTTTTAGCGAAGCGATTGCGGCTTCGTAATTCGGTTCGTTTGTTATTTCGGAAACCAGTTCCTCATAAACAACTTTACCCGCTTCATCGACAACTATCACGCCACGGGCTAACAAACCCTTCAACGGACCATCGATCATCAACATCCCGTACCCGTTTTCAAAACAAGAACAACGGAATGCAGAAAGTGGAATCACTTTATCGATACCTTCCGTGGTACAGAAACGTCCTTGCGCAAAAGGCAAATCCTTTGACACGGCAAGCACCACAGTATTCGGAAGAGAAGCGGCTTCTTTATTAAAACGTCTTACCGATGCGGCACACACGGCAGTGTCCAAACTCGGAAATACGTTAATCACAACTTTCTTACCTTTTAGATCTTTCAGATGCAATTCGGATAAATCGCTCTTTACACCTTTAAAATCGGGAGCCTCCGCTCCAACTGCGGGCAATGAACCGTTCGTATTGACTTCATTACCTTTAAATGTTATCTTTGCCATCTTTTGTAGTATTTTATGTTCTCTATCAAAAGCGGCTTACAAATATAAGCTGCTTTGTATAACTTAAACAAAGGAATCTGAATAAAGTTTCTCTATTTAACTCTTTTTAATTACTATGCAAGATCAGTCTTTTCCTATCTTTGAACCCAAATAGAAAGAATATGGATGGGTTGATCATTTGCTTACTTGTTATTATCATTGTCTTACAGCTTGTTTCCCGCTTCCGGAAAGAAAATTCAGATACCGCAAACGAACTGAAAAGACTGCTCGGCGAGATGCAACGTTCATTCGAACGCATTGAAAAGAACTTCCGGGAAGACTTCCGCCTCAACCGGGAGGAAGGGCGCATTGTCGCCCGTGACAACCGGGAAGAGCTGGCTCGTTCCATGAGCGAATTCCGGGAAGCGTTCGAACGGGGCATTACCTCTTTCAACAATCTGCAACGGGAAAAATTCGCCGACCTGGACGAACAGCAACGCCTGTTGGTCGCCAATACGGAAAAGCGGTTGGATGAAATACGAATAACAGTGGATGAAAAACTTCAAAAAACACTGAATGACCGGATCGGACAATCTTTCCGTCTTGTCACCGAACAATTGGAAAGCGTACAGAAAGGACTCGGAGAAATGCAGACGTTGGCACAAGATGTCGGCGGTTTGAAACGTGTCCTCAGCAATGTGAAGACACGCGGCAACATCGGGGAAATCCAGTTAAGCATGCTTCTCGAACAAATCCTGGCGCCGGAACAATACGAGGCGAACGTGCATACCCGCAAAGGATCGGATGCCGTCGTTGAGTTTGCCGTCAAACTTCCGGGACGTGACGATGTCCGCGAATTTGTCTATCTGCCGATAGACGCAAAATTTCCCAAAGACGTCTACGAACAACTGCTCGATGCATACGATCATGCCGACACACAAGCAATAGAGACGGCCGGAAAGCTATTGGAAACCACCATTAAAAAGATGGCAAAGGATATTTCCGACAAGTATCTGGCTCCCCCCGCCACCACCGACTTCGGCATCATGTTCCTGCCTTTCGAAGGAATCTATGCGGAGGTCGTACGCCGTTCCTCCCTGCTGGAAGAACTACAGCGCAACTATAAGGTGGTCGTCACCGGTCCGACAACACTTGCCGCCATCCTGAACAGCCTGCAAATGGGATTCCGCACGCTCGCGATCCAGAAACACTCCGGCGAGGTATGGACCATCTTGGGAGCGGTAAAGAAAGAATTCGAGAAGGTTGGCGGAATGCTGGAAAAAGCACAGAAGAACTTGCAGACAGCCAGCGGGCAGATCGAAGAGGTGTTAGGGACACGTACACGTGCGATCCAGCGCAAACTGAAAGATGTGGACACTCTGAGCGACAGGGAGGCACGCGCCGTCCTTCCCGAAATCGGTTCACTGACGGATGAAGAAGATGAAAACGGATTATGAAAAAGAGACAGATGCCACACGCATACGCGATCATATTATATAGTAATGGAACGGAAGATCATACATATCGACATGGACGCATTCTACGCATCCGTAGAACAGCGGGATAATCCGGAACTTCGCGGGATTCCGCTCGCAGTCGGCCATGCGGAGGAACGGGGTGTCGTAGCGGCAGCAAGCTACGAAGCCCGGAAATTCGGCGTGCGCTCCGCCATGTCGTCACAAAAGGCCAAACGTCTATGCCCGCAACTCACCTTTGTTCCCGGACGGATAGATGTCTATAAAGCGGTGTCCCGCCAGATACACGAAATCTTCCACGAATATACGGACATTATCGAACCGCTTTCACTGGACGAGGCGTTTCTCGACGTAACCGAGAATAAACAGAATATCCCCCTTGCCGTCGACATTGCCAAAGCGATCAAGCAAAAAATCCGGGAAAAACTGCACCTGGTGGCATCGGCTGGAGTATCGTATAATAAGTTTTTGGCCAAAATCGCCTCCGACTACCGCAAGCCGGACGGACTTTGCACCATCCATCCGTCCCAGGCGGAAGAGTTCATCAAGCACCTACCGATCGAATCCTTCTGGGGGATCGGACCGGTCACCGCCCAGAAGATGCACACATTGGGCATCCACAATGGCGAGCAGTTGAGAGCGTGTTCACAAGAAATGCTTACCCGCCAATTCGGTAAAGCCGGCGTTCTATATTATGAGTTTTCAAGAGGAATAGACCTGCGCCCGGTCGAGGCTGTCCGTATCCGTAAATCCGTGGGGTGCGAACATACGCTGGAAAAAGACATTTCCCGGCAATCATCCGTCATCATCGAATTATATCATGTTGCAACCGAACTGATCGAACGGCTGCAACGAACCGGTTTCAAAGGGAACACTCTCACTCTAAAGATTAAATTCCATGATTTCAACCAAAAGACCAGAAGTATCACCCAAAGCCACGAACTGACCACGTTAGCCGAAATACTACCTTTAGCCAAAGGATTGTTGAAAGACATCGAATATACGACCCACCCGATTCGCCTGATCGGACTTTCGGTCTCCAATCCTTACGAAAAGAACGAAGAGAAAGCCCGCTGGGAACAACTCAGTTTCGAATTCAGCGACTGGGATACCTAACAGGCTTTCTTCCTATCGGACTATTATCGGTTACTCTAAATAAGTGTATCCATACAAGCCGGAACGATAGTTGGAAAGGAACTCCTTGCCTTCTTCCACCGAAATCTTGCCTTCCTTTACGGACTTAGTCACCCAAGTTTCCAGCGTCCTCACCAGTTTTTTAGGATTATACTGGACATAATCAAGCACTTCGGCAACCGTTTCTCCGTCGATGACCTGTTCGATGTTGTAGTCCTTCTCATCCACCGTCACATGCACGGCATTCGTATCGCCGAAGAGATTGTGCATGTCTCCCAGAATTTCCTGATAGGCTCCCACCAGAAAGACACCGATATAATAAGCCTCTTTCCCTTTCAGCGAATGTACCGGCAGATCATGAGAAACATTGCGTGTCGAAATAAAGTTGGCGATCTTGCCATCCGAATCGCAGGTTATATCCTGCAAAGTCGCCGTCCGGTCAGGACGCTCGTCCAACCGTTGGATAGGCATGATCGGGAAAATCTGATCGATCGCCCAAGAGTCCGGCAAAGACTGGAAAAGAGAGAAATTGCAGAAATACTTATCAGCCAACAGCTTGTCCAGTTTACGGAACTCATCCGGAGCATGTTTCAGACCGGAAGCGATCTGGCTGATCTCGCGCGTCACAGACCAATACAACCGCTCGATCTGGGCGCGGGTCTTCAAATCGACAATGCCATGACTGAACAAATCCAACGCCTCCTCGCGTATCTGTTGCGCATCGTGCCAGGCTTCCAACATACGGCTCTGATTCAGCTTATCCCAGATCTCATACAGTTCCTGCACAAGCTCATGGTCGGATTCACTCACTTCGAACTCCTCATCCATTTCGGGGAGCGTGGCTGTTTCCAGCACTTCAAATATCAAGACGGAATGATGGGCAGTCAACGAGCGTCCGCTCTCGGTTATGATATTCGGATGCGGGATACCGTTCTTGTCACTGACATCGACCATTGTGGATATAGAGTCGTTCACATATTCCTGGATCGAATAATTGACGCTGCTCTCGCTATTGGAAGAACGGGTACCGTCGTAATCGACTCCCAGTCCGCCGCCAATATCCACAAACTCGATATTGAAGCCCATCGCATGTAGTTGCACATAAAATTGCGACGCTTCGCGCAAAGCCGTTTTAATACGGCGTATCTTGGTCACCTGGCTACCGATATGGAAATGGATCAGCTTCAGGCAATCTGCCATATCTTTCTTTACCAGGAAATCAAGCGCTTCCAGCAATTCACTGGACGTCAACCCGAACTTGCTGGCATCGCCCCCGCTCTCTTCCCATTTGCCACTACCGGAAGAAGCCAGTTTGATACGGATGCCGATATTCGGACGGACATTCAGTTGCTTGGCCATCTTGGCGATCAAAGCCAGTTCGTTGATTTTCTCGACAACCAGAAAGATGCGTTTGCCCATTTTCTGTGCCAGCAAAGCCAGTTCGATATAGCTTTCATCCTTGTAACCGTTGCAGATAATCAAAGAATCCGAATCCGTATTGACCGCAATCACCGCATGGAGTTCCGGCTTGGAACCGGCTTCCAACCCTAAGTTGAACTTCTTGCCATGACCGATAATCTCTTCCACTACCGGACGCATCTGGTTTACTTTAATAGGATAGATAATGAAATTCTGCGCCTTATAACCATATTCATCGGAAGCCTGCTTGAAGCAGTTCGCTATCTTTTCAATACGATTATCCAGAATATCCGGGAAACGGATCAGTACAGGAGCCTCCACATCCCGTAATTGCAGTTCGTCGACCAGCTCTCTCAGGTCCACACCGACGCCGTCTTTACGAGGAGTTACCACTACATGACCTTTGTCATTGATACCAAAGTACGAAGTACCCCAACCAGTGATGTTGTAGAGTTCTTCTGAGTCTTCAATACGCCATTTTCTCATTTCTTCTTCAGTGCAAAAAATACATTTTTGTATTTGGAATAAATAAACAGATCTTGTGCAGACGTGACAAGTCAATAATCTATCGACGAGCTTATCTATCAAAATGGTTGTAAATATAAGCAATAGATATATAACTATGGCAGATTTGGTCAAGAAAAACATTTCAAGCGATACAAGATACCGATTATTAAACTTCTTAAGTTCCCTAAATTTCTTTTATGGACTTTCCTATTCCAGCCAAAGAGCACCGACCATGAATCAACGCCATTACACGCTTATAATCAAAAAACTATCAATAAAGAACAACGGGCTTAGGTACCATAGTCTCAGTAGGACTAAGGTGTTGTAAGGAAAATGTAAGTTCCTATAAATTAATTGATTCATATTGTTTGTGTTTAGGGGAAAAACAAGATCGTATTTTTATTCTTGTCCCATTTGTAAATCAAGTTGTACAGGTGATTTGTAAGTGGTAGTATGAAATATCGTTAAAGACTATGTCATTGGAAAGGTTTACGGTATAATAAAAAAATGTTGTGCATTACTAAAAGAACTGTTTTTTTAATTAAGTTGCTTATAATTAACTGTTTAATATCTTCGAGGAATAAGTGCTTGCCTCTTTGGGGGATAAAACAATAAAAAATAATCATCAATTAACTTTTTTGTTTTTATAAATTAATTAATTTTGCATTATGCTATGCTTGACATAACGGAGGGACTTTTTCGGAGGGGAATGCGGGAAGTCTTAATTTTCATTGTTAAGGTGTTTGATTGCCAATTTCAGTTATATCCAAATATTGTATGTAGTCCTACTGAGACTATGGTACGGCAGGAACACCAACCGCAATTACAAAATTGTTTAACATTAAATATAAGAATGTGTATTATGGTAAAAAAGTTAACATTTATCTTGCTATTTTCTCTAATAGGGATTAGCTTGATCGTTGCCCAAAACGTAAAAGTGACGGGAACGGTTACTTCAGGAGATGATGGATTACCTATTATCGGAGCTTCCATCGTAATTAAAGGTACTACACTCGGTACGGTAACGGACTATGACGGAAAATTCACATTAGAAGTCCCGTCAAATGCCAAAGTTCTTCAAATTTCATTTGTAGGAATGAAAACTCAGGAAGTCGGAGTGAAACCCGTTATCACGGTCGTTTTACAATCTGACGTGGAAAATCTGGATGAAGTTGTCGTAACAGCCCAAGGATTGACCCGTAAAGAGAAATCATTAGGGTATGCGACCCAACAAGTCAAAGCGGAAGAACTCCAAGCCGTTAGACAGACAGATTTAAATAATGCTTTGGTCGGCAAGATTTCAGGAGTCCGTTTTATGGGTGGTTCCGGCGCGACATTTGATGCCGGAAAAATCGTATTGCGTGGGACAACCGGCTTGACAGATGTAACAGGATCAGAGCCTTTGTACGTTGTCGACGGAGTCATTTCAAACGCCAACGCAATCAATATGGATGACGTCGAGTCAGTCAACGTGTTGAAAGGCCCGGCAGCAACAGCGCTATATGGAGCCCGTGGTGGCAACGGAGCCATCATCATCACCACAAAAGGGATAAAAGGTGATAATATGGAATTTAATGTGAGCCATACGATCTCTTGGGAAAAGCCCTATATCCACGCAGACATTCAAAAAGATTACGGTGGTGGTAACCTGGGAGCGAAAGGAGAAATGTATACATTCAATTACGACCCCGCCAAACATCCGGAATATCTGCAACAATTGAACGGCGTGAAATATTTCGATTACGGTTCGGACGCAAGTTGGGGCCCCGCTTTCGATGGCCGGGAATATGCTCCCTGGTATGCATGGGACCCCACTCACCCCAAGTTCGGACAAACAGCAAAATGGGAGTACAAAATGGATCCGAACGACTTGTTCGATACAGGTTTGACCAACACAACCAACCTCTCATTCGCCCGCTCAGGCAAAGACTATATGACACGTATATCTTTTACGAACTCCGCTCGTGACGGTATCGCCCCAAACAGTGACGCCGTTCGTCGTTTCCTTTCTGCAAAAACGCAATTTAAACCGGTGGACCGTCTGACGGTTTCTTTAGATTACAAATATACATATCGCAAGAACCACAATGCAGCCAAGGAAGGTTACGGAGGAGAAGGCAACGTGCTCTACTCTTACCTGCAATGGGGACAAACCAACCTCGACATAAACGATCTGCGGAACTACAAACGACCGGACGGAACGTTTTATGCCTGGAACATCAAAAGCCCGACAAACACCGATGCCAACTTCCACGACAACCCGTTTGCTCTATATAACGAGATCAACAAATCCGAAATTTATCAGTGGAATGTGTTCAGTGCTGACGCACAACTCGATCTCCCGTGGAATTTGAAAGCAGGAGTCAGAATGAACGGAAATATCCGTAACTATTTCAAGGATTTCGAAATGCCTTTCAACTTTCTTGACCAGGTTCCTCGTCTGGAAGAAGAACAAAACTCTTTGATCGATTTACAGGTACAAGGACGTTTGACTTGGAGCGACCGTTTTATCGACGACCGCCTGTCCGTAGACGCAGCCCTCTTCCTTGAAAACAGGAACTACACCTATAAGGTCACTACCGCTTTCACACGTGACGGTCTGACACAAGACGACTTTTTCTCTACAGCCGGTTCGATAGGACTTCCGGGTGGTAGCACATCCAAAACAGAGATGAAGGAACAAAGCATATACGGTACCGGAACACTCGGATGGGACGACACTTACTATTTCGACTTCTCCCTGCGCAATGACTGGACTTCCACATTGCATCCCGACAAAAACAGTTACCTGTACGGCGGCGTTTCCGTAGCAGCGATAGCCAGCAACTGGTTTAAAGATGCCGCACCATGGCTTAATTTCTGGAAGATACGTGCTTCCATGGCACAGGTAGGTTCTACCATGAGCGCTTATAACGTATATCCGACCTATAAGGTGAAAAACGGTTCCGGCACATTAATCAAATACGGCTCATTGTCCAATATGTGGAACGATGCGAATCTCAAAGACCCGTATATCAGACCGACTATTTCAACATCCTACGAAGTCGGTACGGAATTCAGATTACTGGACAACAGGATCTGGGGAGACTTCAACTTCTACAATCGTGATTCAAAAGATCAGATCATCAATGTCAACACGACTCCCGCCAGCGGTTATACCAGCCGTAAAATGAATGCAGGCTTGATCCGCAACCGAGGTTTCGAACTGAGCTTAGGTGGCGCTCCTATACAGACAAAAGACTGGGGTTGGGAAATCAATGCCAACATCTCAAAGAACAACAACACACTGGAAGAGTTGGCTGACGGCTTGGATTCATACCGGATCACTTATATGGGACTGATGACCTATATCTACACATATGCAGAAGTAGGCAAACCGATCGGTGTCATCCGTGGATCAGGTTGGGAAAGAGACGATAACGGCAATTTGATCCTGCACAAACTGACCAATCCGAGCCAGATTGCCAAATATGGCGAATACATCCCCGGAATGGAATCAAATGCAGAAAAAGAATTAGGTAACGTTCAGCCGGACTTCACCGGCGGATTCTCGACCTCCGTTCGTTTCAAAAACTTCCGTTTAGGCGCTTCATTCGACTTCCAGATCGGTGGTAACATTGCTTCCTTCACCAACGAAAACGGAGAAGGTTCCGGTATTTTGTCATCTACGACCGGACGGAACGACAAAGGCAACCCCATCCGTAACCCGTTATCAGAAGGTGGTGGTGTCCGTTTGGATGGTGTCGTAGCCAATGCCGACGGTTCTTATAGCCCGGTAACAACTTATATCGATGCCCAATATTATTTCCAAAGCATGAAGTCCACATTGTTCGAAGACTATGTATATGATGCAAGCTACTTGAAGTTGCGCGAATTGTCGTTGACATATGACGTTCCGTCCACCTTCCTGAAAAAGACACGTACAGGTGTCAAAAAAGCAAGCGTGGCATTCGTAGCTCAGAACCCCTGGTTGATTTGTTCGGGCGTGCCTAATATCGACCCGTCGGAAGCAGGTAATGCTTATTGGGGCTTCTTGGAAGACGGCCAAGCAGCAGCGACCCGTTCGTTTGGCTTTACTGTAAATCTCACTTTCTAAATTTATAAGGAGGAATTATATATGAACAAAATAAAATCATTGATATGCGCATTGACCGGCGCAATAACATTATCCGGTTGCGGGGATTTCGGTGACACCAATATCGACCCCAACAACCCGTCCCAGCCCAATGCAAGTTTTATGTTTGCATATGCTTGCAAAACGATTCCGAATTTCACATTGACCGGTACCTACAATCCCTGGAACCAGTTGTATCCCCAATACTTGTCGGAACGTAAGACAATCCAGCATTCGACTTTCTTACAATCCAACTACGGTATCGGGACCTTCTATACGGAACCGTTACGAAATCTGGAAACAATCATCAAGTTGAATACGGATGAAGCGACCCGTAACGAATCATACGTCGTAGCCTTCGGAAGCACGGAAAACCAGATAGCAGCCTGCCGGACATTACGTGCATTCATTTATATGCACCTGACAGACGCCTTAGGTATGCTCCCCTACTCGGAAGCCCTGAAAGGAGACGACGGCAATTTCACTCCTAAATATGACACACAAGAATTCATTTACACGGATCTGGATAAAGAGTTGACAGAAGCCTATTCACAATTTAATGAAAGCGGCACATTAAGCAAGGATTACGACATACTCTATAACGGGAACATCGGCTATTGGAAAAAGCTGAATGCTTCCATTCGTATGATGATGGCGATCAAGTTGTCCGATGTCGCTCCCGATACCGGCAAAGAACGTTTCAGCCGGGCTTATGCCGATGGTGGTATGACCGACAATGCAGAACGGTTGGAATACAAATATCTGGCAGAATCGGCCAATGAAAATCCCTTATACAACAACATCGTCGTACAAGGCCGGGAAGACTTCGCTCCATCCAAAACATTATTAGATCAGCTGATCGCTTATAATGACCCGCGTCTCGAAGCTTATGCCGATCCTAACAGTGAAGGCAAATATGACGGGATGCCGTTCGGTATCACCATCAGCGAGTTACCCGACTACACGAATGTAACGGCCATTTTCGATGAACGTTATTATAAGCAAAATTCACCTATGGTAGTCATTTCTCCCTCCCACATCCTGTTGATCCAAGCAGAAGCAGCCTTAAGAGGATGGATTTCAGCCGATGCCGAAAAGTTGTACAAAAGCGGGGTTACCGCATCATTCGACCAGTATGGCCTGACTGACAAAATCGATGAATATCTTGCACAACCCCAGATCGCTTTTACGGGTTCTGCTACCGAAAAGATTGAAAAAATAGCCATGCAACGTTGGTTGGCCAACTTCATGCAAGACGGCTTTGAAGCTTGGTCGGACTGGCGTCGTCTGAATGTTCCGAAGCTGAAACCGGGTCCGGGATCTACCGCTCCACACATTCCTTATCGTAAAGTCTACGACACACCGGATTTCAACTCGAATAAGGACAACTATGACGCAGCCATCGCCCTACAGGGTCCGGATACAGACGACACACGTGTATGGTGGGATGTCGCTCCTAATGATTGATAGCTTAATAACTAATATACCAGACCAAGACTTGACACACTTTTTATAAACATTTTTGACCAGGGTCTGTAGTGATACGGACCCTGGTGTTTTTTTATAAAGTTCCTCCCCAAAAAGTGTTGCCTGCCGCGGTGCGGATGTCCGGTAGAACGATCTATATAAAAACACAATACCCGGCAAATACTTAATTTACCGGGTATTGCTTTCAAACCATGTGATTCCGGAGCGATTCGAACGCTCGACCCACGCCTTAGAAGGGCGTTGCTCTATCCAGCTGAGCTACGGAACCATCCTTATTTGCGGTGCAAAGGTAGTATTATTATTTAAATACACAAAGGCTTTATGCCATTTTTTCACTTTAGAGGATATAAACCGGTATTCCTATCAGAAGCACTTCCGCCTCGTCAATTTGGACATAACGATCACTCACAACATTCACAAAGCAATACGCCACTGGATAATAACAGGTTAGAGCTTCTTTTTCACAACATCCTTTCCTTCACATCATCCACAACCTTCACACCACACTGCGATTCCATCTTCTATCCATTGCATTATCGAACCATCATATTTTGATCAGCCGGTAACAATTTCCGCGTCTGGTGTGCACACATCGCAGGCCGGAAGCGTTCAAGGTACGGGCGAAGGCCAATGAGGAGCGATTGCTGAATTTTCGTCCGGAAGTTACGGATATATAATCCAGCAACTCGACAGCCGTATACAATTCAAAATCCTCATCACTCCCCGGAACACGGAAATAGCTGTAGAGATATTGTATTTCAAGAGGGAGCTGCTGAAAATCCATATTCGCCTGCTCCATTGCCAGCTCCTCCTCCTTGTCCAGCCAATAACGTTCCCCGTTACGGATAGCGGCAAGCGCCTGAGCATACAGCTGCCCATAATCGGGAGGAGTCGAGATGTCGATCGCACCGTTCACCTTCACACAAAGATATCGCCTGCTCCCGGTCGGGTCTGTCAGCAAGTCCATCGGATTAGCCGTTGCCGAGAACGAAGCGAGCCGCCTCATCTGCCGGAACGTCTTTTGATGCGGAGCACGTACTTTCAAGTCGGGTTTCTGGATAAGATGTTTCAAATCGGCCTGATACTTACGGCCTAACCGATCGAACTCATCAATCGTGATCAACAGGTTACGCGCCATCAGCAACTCCGCTTCCGCCTTGTTCTCCAGATTGATACTTTCCGCATGATATTCCTGCAAAGACGGAGGCAGCAACAGACGGAAGAAAACCGATTTCGATATTCCTTGCCCGCCGACCAATACCGGGACCAAACTATTCGCATACAGCCGGTCGCGCTTATACCAATGCGCCACCATGCTGAGGAACCAGATGTAAAACCGGTCACGCCACAGCCGGTCACCCGTCGGAACCGTGTCGGCAAGCGGACGTATCCGGTCTTTACCGTCCCATTCCGGCAACTGGCCTAAAAACGATTCCAGCGGATTATAGGCCGGAACCCGCGGGGAATAGAGATACCGGCGCACATCCTTATCCCATATTTCCAGCCCTTCTTCCATCGCATTCAGACAAATCCCATTCAGCACCTCGGGCGTAACCGGACGAAAATGGAAACAAAACGATTGCCGTTCACGATATTCCACCTCGTCGCGTATCTCATTCTTACGGAACTCATACCGGCGTTTCAGGAACTCCTCCATCCTGACCAGCAAATTCATGGAGGGCGGGACGCAAGGTTTCCGCCCGAACACCTTCCGGCTGTCATACACATTATGCACGGTCAGCCGTACCAGCCGTTCATCGCTCCTATAATAAGTATGGAAATAGACCCATTTCACCACATCTTCTTCCGGGATTCCGGAAGCGAAACACAATTCCGCCACAGCAACCAGAAACCCTTTCGGCTCCTCCTCCTGCCAACCGGCCCCTTTCTCGCGAATCACTTGCGCCAGACAGTTCTCAAACATCATCTCAATCTTTTTATGCCGTTCGAATCCCGGCAGGACACGGTCGAGCGGATCGTCCGAACGCTCGACCAGCTCTGTGTATCCCGGTTCCTCCGGCATCCCTGCGGGTTGTTCCATCCGTACGGGCTGCGCTTCGGGATTGTAGAAACATCCCGGATCGAAAGAGAGGCGGCATCCCCCGTCAAGCAGAGGTTCCCGATGTGTGACGGCACGCTGCAACTGCGTCTCGAAATGCAGCACCGCACGCCGATAAGCGTGGGCATGAAAGCAAGCCGCCTTTTCCTCCGTCTCCGGCAGGCGCCCGTCCGGCAACGTGTACCTCACAACCACTTTCACGCTCTGTCCGCCGGCCCCGACAAAAGCCAATAGCGGTTGGTTATACAAAACCAGGCGATCCCGTATCCGCCCGGCCTCCTCCACACTTGCCAAACGGTCTATCACAACCAGCACCAGCCCGTTGTAATGACGCCAAAGACGATCCTTATAACCGGAAGAGAAAATTACAGACGGGATTTTCCCCGCTTCAACCGGACGGCTACCAGGCGAGCAATACGGAATCGACTGCCGCAAGGACAACACGGCGTTTTCCCTTTTCCCGTCTTTCAACATTTCTACTACAGCCTGGAGCTCCATCAACTTATGGCTGCCGCCATTTCCTTTTACCCACGTAACTTTCATCCGACCTCCTCCTTATTCGCCAATACATAAACCGCCACTTTCGGTCCCCCCAACCGCAGGATATTCCCTCCGGCTTTCAAGCGGTTCAAATCCGCCTGCGCCTGATAGCGGGAGCAAGCATTCAGTCCCATGCAGGTAGAGCTTCTGATTTCGCCGTTTCGCCGGAGATACCGCAAGATACGCGCCAGCCGCTCTTCCTCCGGAAACGCGTCCTGCTTCCGGAAGCGGGAAGCCCGTTCGAACTTCATCAGGTCCATTCTACGCCTCAACGATTTGGCAGCCCTGAATACCACACGCGAAAAACGAATACTTTCCGCCCGTATATCCTTTGCATCGGAAACAGGCGGACAAGAGGCCGTCGCCTCGAATATTCCGATGTCTTCCAGCTCGACACGGTCTCCATCGGAGAGAGCGCCGACCATCTCTTCTTTGAACAGGGACATGATACCTTCCACTTCGCCGGCATTAAAGGTGCTTCGTTCGGCAATCCGCCGGCATAAATCCTTAAAGGACAGCACATCCCGGTCCACGATCCGCACATGTAAAACAGGTTTCGCGCCTGTTTCGACCAGAGAGGAAGGGGGATTTTTGAAAAACTGATACTTTGCAGCCATTCTTTGTTGTTATTTGTTTACTCCCTCTATCCTTAGACATTAAGAGTGTATTTATATTGATTTAAGATCAACGCCACATCTCATTCGATTTGCGACCTATATGGAAAAGCCTTGCGATATATATGGAGAAAGAGAGCGACATAGTTCGTCAAGCTTTGCGACATGGGAGACAAGGCGACTCATACGTGTGTAAAGATATAAAATATATCGGACAAATCCTTAGATTTTCAAGAGAAATGCAATAAACAACAGAAGTTTCCGGGAATGTGAAAGCAGTGAAGGACGTGAAGGTTCGCATAGCGGTTAAAATAGCGCATATCGACATGATTAACAATTGCTTGTATATACGTGGAAGATGTGAATGTTTTCGAGTATCAGAACGGATAACCCACCGCAAAATGCCAAGCGAAATTGCGGCCAAAGTTCGGATGCAGGATGGCCCATTTCCTTTTGCCGCTTTCCTGAGGGTTATAGGCTTTCATGCCGGTATCGAAGCGGATCAGGAAGAAATCGAAATCGAGGCGGAGGCCTAATCCGTAAGAGACGGCAATCTCCTTGTAGAAGCGGGAAAAATCGAAGTTGCCGTTCGGACGGCTCTTATCCTTATGGAAAGTCCAGATATTACCGGCATCGATAAAGGCGGCCATCTCGAATTTCCAGAATAGTTTCGTGCGGTATTCCAAATTCAAATCCAGACGGATATCACCGATCTGCTGGGCAAAGGACTTGACCGAATCGATCGGCATGCTACCCGGACCGAGCGAGCGGACAGACCAGCCGCGGAGACTATTGGCGCCTCCTGAGAAATAGCTGCGCTCGAACGGCAACATCTTCGAGTTGCCATACGGGTAACCGACCCCGACCCCGGCATGGAAAGCCAGCTTGTTACGGCTGTCCAGCACGATACTTTTGCTGAAATCCACATCGCCTTTCACAAACTGGGCATAATTAATTCCGAACAATTCATATCGTCCTCCATTATCCTTATCCGCTCCCGTTAGGTTGGAAAGAGCATATAGCAAGTTTCCGGCCATCTCGAACGAGAAACGGATGGAATGGGTATTTCTCAGACGATTCTGAGGATCGTAGTTGTTAAAAGAGTAGGTATAACCCGTACCGACAATAAACTGGTCGGTAAAATTATAGAGCAACGTGGATTCAGGCAAATCCTTTTTAAAGGTAGAATCGACCTTCGGCAAGTGCACATAGTCGATATCCAACAACTTGAACACATGGCGTGCCTGCATATTGCTCCGCTCCTGCCAGATATAATTCCATCCGGCAGAGACGATGGCTCTTTTGAACTCCGGACGTGTCTGTACGCTATAGCTCACCTTCAGTTCGGTCGTTGCACGAATCTTACGACGGAAATTCTCATGCAGGAAGGGGAACAGGAAACGGGGGAACAAGACAGACGCCTCCGCACCGAACTCCCAAAAGTTGTTTCCTTCCGACTGGCTGCCTGACAACGCCTCATAAGCACCACGGATTTTGGCCGAGAAAACCTCCGAGCCCTTGAACAAGTTCCGGTGCTGATAGTTCAAACTCGAAGCAAAGCCAAAATCCCCTGCCGAGTTCGTCCCTTCCAGATCGACCCCGAAACCTTGCAACTTGGCGGGAGAAGTCAGGATCGTACAATTGAGCTTCATCGTGTCGTTCTCTTCGACCTCCGAAAAGCGGATATTCACATTGCGCAAAGCACGCAACGTGGCAAACGAAGAATAGGTCTGCTCCACCGTCCGCTCGTTATACAGGCGTCCCGGCATGATATAATTGCTCTTGCGCAAAACTCCGGGACGGATGCTTCTGCCGTTCTTGCCGTACAGGATATCGATACCGCCAGTCCGGACCGTATCGTAAGGCAACGCGTTGTTTTCCTCCAACGTCAACGGATCGTAATCGGTCACGATCGAAACGTCTTTAATGTAATACCGGCGATGCAACGTGTCGACCACCGTCCCGTCGGGCTTCTGCAAACGGTAGGGTTTCAGCAACATGTCCAGATCCACGATATTGCGGTTCAATGAGCTATCGGCAATATAAGACAGGTAATCCCGGTTGAAGGCATAATACCCCCGCCGCCGGAGCAAAGTCGTGAGGCGTTGCCGCTCCTTGTCCAGTACATCGCGGTCAAACAGGGCGCTGTCTTTTATCAGGGAAGTATAATCGTCGGAATAAGTACGGAAAGCCGAAGCCAGGACGGAACGGTGGGGCGGTTTGAGTTTGGCGATGCTGTCGATCTTCGGATCGTTCAAATCCACCGAATAGTCATGGATGCGGTAAGGGATGTTAGGGACGATCTTATAGGTCACAACCGCCTTTTTGCTTCGCGAAGTATCGATAGAAGCCGAGACTTCGGCATTCATATATCCTTTATTGATGAAGAAACGTTTCAACTCGTCGACCGATTGCGTTACCAGCGCCGTATCCAGGATAACGGGCGCCTCCCCCATCCGGCGAAGCTGTTTATTGATCCATTTCTTCTCGTTCCGGCCCGACCAGTCGTACACGAACAACTGCCATTTCATCAACCCGAATGCCTTAAAGTTGGGCTGCTGGCGCAAATAAGGCTTCAAATCGCCGGTTTTATACGTCTTGCCATCCGACACGATCTCCACTTTGTCCAGCAGGTATTCTCCCTCGCCCACATATTTCGTCGAGCTACAGGAGAAGAACAGCAATAGGAAAAAAATGAAATATAGTGTCCGGATTCCCTTCATCATTCAAGCTTTTACGCACGCAAATGTAAAAATAAAATGTGGTTTATGTTTTATCATTTATCATTTATCAATGGCACATAAATCATAAATCATAAAAACCTATTACCTTTGCCGCATAAAAAGAGGAAAGATGCTAAGCAAGGGGAAAGTCAAATACATCCATTCGTTAGAAATGAAGAAACACCGGAACGAACTGAATGCATTCGTTGCCGAAGGGAACAAACTGGTGGCCGACATGATGTTTGCTTTCGAATGCGAACTGATTCTCGCCAAACCCTCCTGGATGGCGATGCAGGGAAACATTCCGGCGAAAGAATTGTTGGAAGCGGAAGACGAAGACATCCGCAAAGCCAGTTTCCTGAAAAACCCGCAGGATGTACTCGCCGTGTTCAAACGTCCGGACTGGTCGCTCGACGAAGCCGATCCTTCCTCATCGCTCGTTTTAGCTTTGGACGGCATACAAGATCCGGGGAATCTCGGAACCATCATACGGCTTGCCGACTGGTTCGGCATCGAACATATCGTTTGCAGCCCCGACACCGCGGATGTCTTCAGCCCGAAAACCGTACAGGCCACAATGGGCGCACTGGCACACGTTAAAGTCCATTATACGGAACTGGAAGACTACCTGAAAAAACAGGCGGTGAAGCAGGTTCCGTTGTTCGGCACATTCCTCGACGGAGAAAACATGTACACGAAGGAATTGTCGGCAAACGGAATCATCGTGATGGGGAACGAGGGGAACGGAATACGCCCGCAAATAGGAGAGCTGATCGACCGGAAACTCTACATTCCTAGCTTTCCACCCGAAAGAGAGACATCAGAGTCTTTGAATGTAGCCATCGCTACGGCCGTCATCTGCGCCGAATTCCGCCGTCGTCAGGGGAATGCCGGCCAATAACAACAAACAAGCCGCTTCGCCGATCGCGGCCGCTTGCGGAAGCCCTAACTCCCGACAGGCATCGAAACCGGGTTCCATCAGCATGAGACTTTTGGCCCGTAGGCATGTAACTTTAGTTTCTCCGGCATGCAACTCTTTCCCGACTTCCACCACCGGAAAAAGGATGCCGTCATAGAACTCGGTCCCTGCAATCTCGCTGTCCAGCGGATAGACACCGGCCAAACATCCCTCGTCGTCCAACTCGACGTAATGCATTCGGAAAAGTCCGTTCCAATACACGTAATGGGAAGCGACTCTGCGCATATTGCTCTCTATTTCACCTCCTGTTTCCGCACGGCAGACGAATCTTTTGCCATATCGGTCAGGCGGCCGTAATTATATTTCATGAGGCTCAGGCTATCCAGATAGACCTTGTAGTAAGAGGAGTCGGCATTGTTCATAAAGATATACCCGTACACGCGTTTGACCTGCTTGGTAGGAACCGTCTTCAAAACGGTTTCGTGATAGCCATCGCGAAGCACCTTGTCATTGACGGTCACGATTGTATCGCCCTGGTCGGCGCTCATGCGTATTTCCGGTTGATACGTCATATTCTTGTTGATGCCCCAGACATTCATGCCCAAGACAAACGAACTGCCGGACGAATAGTTCGTTTCCGGCTTGATGTCGAACGTCACACCGTTAAACAAAGCATCGGGTTCCAATCTCAAAGAGGTACGGCGAGGCCAGATATCCACCGAATCCTGTTTGGAAACAGGGGCCGCCGAAGCCTGCACATCGCCCAACGCTTGTTGCCGTTTATTCAAATCGGCCAGCACGCGGTCATACACCTTCATATAAATATCCAGATGCCGTCCATACCAAACGAGCGAACTATCGTACTCGGCCTGCGTGATATCATATTTGCGGAAGATGGACCGGTATAAGGCCTCTTTGCGGGCATCATCGGAAAACTCCTTGGCGTCCAGGCTGATCATGGCTTCCGCCAATTGCATATCCACCTGTACGGCCTGCATCTTCTTTTCCGAAAGAATATCATCCGGTACTTTGCTACAGGCAACCAGCCAGGTTGCCAGCAACAAAACGACACTATATCTATGCAGCCTGTTCCGCATCAATTCTTTTATTTTTCTTTTGAGAGACTTGTCGACAATGTATGACGATAGAACAGCAACAACAAAAAGACGCCTACGCAAATCGCCGAATCGGCCAAGTTAAAGATCGGACGGAAAAAGATGAACTCCTCTCCTCCCCACACCGGAATCCATCCGGGCAACACCGTCTGTATCAAAGGGAAATAGAACATATCCACCACTTTCCCGTGCAACCAACCGGCATAACCGCCCCCCTCCGGCATAAACGAGGCGACCTGCCCGAAGCTATGATCGAACACTACCCCATAGAATATGGAGTCGATGATATTCCCGATAGCCCCCGCAAAGATCAACGAGATACAAGCGATAAAGCCAAAGGTGTAATTCTGTTTCACCAGCTTATAGAGGTAATAACCGATAAAACCGACGGCCACGATGCGGAATACCGACAAAAAAAGTTTGCCGATCACTTCTATCCCGAAAGCCATTCCCGGATTCTCGGTGAAGTACAGATAAAACCACGGGGTGATTTCAATGCTCTCATGCAATTGCATGTGAGTCTTAATCCATATTTTAAGAGCCTGGTCAAGAATAAGGAGCAGCATCACAATCAACGCTGCTCCCCAACCTTTGGAATATCTCATTTACTTGGCACCTCCCTGTTTAGCTTCGATACTCAACGTAGCGTGAGGTACTGCACGTAATCTTTCTTTCGGGATCAATTTACCGGTCTCGCGGCAAATACCGTATGTCTTATTCTCAATCCGGATCAATGCCGCCTGCAAGTTCTGGATAAACTTCATCTGGCGTTGTGCCAAACGACCGGCCTCTTCCTTCGATAAAGTCGCAGCACCTTCCTCCAATACTTTAAACGTAGGAGACGTATCGGCGACATCATTGCCGTCAGAATTGGTGACACCGGATCTCAACAGGTCATAATCTTTTTTCGCCTTTTCCAGCTTTTCCAATATTATGGCGCGGAACTCCTCGAGTTCGGCATCCGAATATCTTGTCTTTTCTGCCATGGTTCATTTAAATTAATAATTAACAATCAAGAATGAATAATGAATAATTCAACAATGAGAAAGATTTCCTTTTCTCTTGCCCACAAATATAAGCAATTCTTCCATTGTTCATTATTAATTATTCATTATTCATTGAATATTTATGCTTTTTCGATCCGGACCGAAAGCTTGAAGTCTTCGAAATCCATCTCGGTCGCGTCGCTGATCACATCCGTAATTTCCACTGATACAGCCAACACCTGGTTTGCGATATAGGAATTGAAGTCCTTGATCGCCTCGTCCATCCCATCGTTCGAAAGGACAGTGACGGATATTTTGTCGGTGATGTCATAACCACTGCTCTTACGCAGGTTCTGGATACGGTTTACCAACTCACGCGCCAGCCCTTCCTTGCGGAGGTTTTCCGTCACGGTGATATCCAGCGCCACCGTCAAGCGGCCTTCGTTCGCAACCAACCAGCCCGGTATGTCTTCGGAGATGATTTCGACGTCTGCACGTTCGATCATCGCCTCCTGTCCTTCAACGGTCAGCGTGAACGTTCCGGCTTTCTCGAACGCATTGATTTCGTCCTGGCTCATCGCCTGGATAGCGGCGGCCAATGCCTTCATGATCTTGCCGTAACGCGGGCCCAGCTTCTTGAAGTCCGGCTTGATCTTCTTCACTAAAATACCGGCGGCATTATCGACAAACTTCAGTTCCTTCACATTGACCTCGTTCAAGATCAGTGCTTTCACGGCTTCGATGCTTTCCTGCTGGTGGGCATCCACAACCGGGACCATGATGGTTTGAAGCGGCTGACGCACCTTGATGTTCACCTTACGGCGCAAAGCCAGCACCATAGAAGACACATCCTGAGCCATCTGCATACGTTCTTCCAGGTCCTTGTCGATCATTGCCTCATTGCAAACCGGGAATTCGGACAGGTGGACAGATTCAACCTTTTCGCGTCCGGTAGCGGCGATCAGGTCACAGAACAACCGGTCTGCATAGAACGGCGCGATCGGAGCCATCAACTTGGCGACCGTTTCCAGACAGGTGTACAAAGTCTGGTAAGCGGACAACTTGTCGGTCGTCATGCCTCCACCCCAGAAACGGCGGCGGTTCAGGCGCACATACCAGTTACTCAGGTTATCGTTTACGAAATCGGAGATCGCACGTCCGGCACGGGTCGGTTCGTATGTATCCAGGAATCCATCCACATCCTTTACCAACGAATTCAGCAACGACAGAATCCAACGGTCGATTTCGGGACGTTCTTTCCAATCCACATCCGGTTCGGAATAATCGAAACCGTCCACATTCGCATACAAGGCGAAGAACGAATATGTATTATATAATGTACCGAAGAACTTGCGGCGAACTTCTTCGATACCGTCGATATCAAACTTGATGTTATCCCACGGAGAGGCATTCGTAATCATGTACCAGCGCAAAGGATCGGAACCGTACTGTTCGATCGTGGCGAACGGATCGACGGCGTTGCCCAGGCGTTTGGACATCTTGTTGCCATTCTTGTCCAGCACCAAGCCGTTCGAAACGACGGCTTTATACGACACGCTATCGAATACCATCGTAGCGATCGCATGTAATGTGAAGAACCATCCGCGTGTCTGGTCGACGCCTTCGGCGATGAAATCGGCCGGATAAACCTTGCGGTCGTCGAAGATTTCCTTGTTCTCGAACGGATAATGAATCTGAGCATAAGGCATCGCGCCGGAATCGAACCATACGTCGATCAGGTCGGTCTCGCGCTTCATCGGCTTACCGCTTTCGGAAACCAGGATCACATCATCCACATACGGACGGTGCAGGTCGATCTTTTCGTAGTTTTCCTTCGTATATTCGCCCGGTTGGAATTTCAATTCCTTGTAGGGGTTGGACTCCATCAGCCCGGCTTTTACGGATTTCTCAATTTCATTGTACAGTTCTTCAACCGAACCGATGCAGATTTCTTCCGTCCCGTCTTCGGTACGCCAAATAGGCAACGGCGTTCCCCAGTAGCGACTACGGCTCAGGTTCCAGTCCTGAAGGTTTTCCAACCATTTGCCGAAACGTCCCGTGCCGGTGCTCTGCGGTTTCCAATTGATCGTATTGTTCAGTTCGATCATCCGTTCGCGGCAAGCGGTCGTGCGGATAAACCAGCTATCCAGCGGATAGTACAACACAGGCTTGTCCGTACGCCAACAATGCGGATAGTTGTGCACATGCTTCTCGATGCGGAACACACGGTTCTGCGCTTTCAGCATCATGCAGATTTCGATATCCAGCGTTTCGTCTTTTTCGCCTTTGGTCGCATCATAAGCGTTCTTCACGAACTTACCCTGCCACGGGTCGTAGTCGGCCGCATTCATGTGCTCCTGTACATATTCGGGATCGAGGTCTTCCAACAGATAGAACTTACCTGTCATATCGACCATCGGACGGCGGTTCCCGTCTTTGTCGATCATCATCAAAGGAGGTACGCCGCTTGCTTTTGCCACACGGTCGTCATCCGCACCGAAAGTCGGAGCGATATGTACGATACCCGTACCATCTTCAACCGTCACATAGTCGCCGGTGATTACCCGGAAAGCGCCTTCGCCCGGATTGACCCACGGGATCAGTTGCTCGTAGCGCATGCCGGCCAGTTCCGGACCTTTCCATTCGCCGACCACTTTGAACGGCACCAGTTTGTCGCCCGGTTTATAATCGGCCAGAGCCATATCAGCTGCTTTCGGATTGAAATACACATTCAACAAGTCCTTAGCCAAAACAGCCGTCATCGGCATGCCCGTGTACGGATTATAAGTCTGGACAGCCACATAAGTAAAATTCGGGCCTACGCAAAGAGCCGTGTTGGAAGGCAATGTCCACGGAGTAGTCGTCCATGCCAGGAAGAACGGTTCGCCGAACTCCGCCATCTCCGGTTTCGGATCGAGAATGCGGAACTGGGCCGTACAAGTCGTATCCTTCACGTCACGATAGCAGCCCGGCTGGTTCAGCTCATGCGAGCTAAGACCGGTTCCGGCAGCCGGCGAATACGGCTGGATCGTGTACCCTTTGTAAAGCAATCCTTTCTTATACAGTTCCTTCAGCAGGTACCACAATGTTTCGATATAACGGTTGTCGTAAGTGATATACGGGTTTTCAAGGTCGACCCAATATCCCATCTTCTGTGTCAGATCCGTCCATTCCTTCGTGAACTTCATCACGTCGCGACGGCAGGCGGCATTATATTCGGCCACAGAGATCTTTTTGCCGATATCTTCCTTGGTGATACCCAATGTTTTTTCAACTCCCAGCTCTACCGGAAGTCCGTGTGTATCCCATCCCGCCTTACGGTTGACAAGATATCCTTTCATGGTCTTATAACGGCAGAAAATATCCTTAATCGAACGGGCAATCACATGGTGAATACCGGGCATACCGTTTGCAGAAGGAGGACCTTCATAAAAGACAAACGAGGGATGTCCTTCGCGGATTTCAAGACTCTTATGGAAGATGTCGCCATCCTGCCATTTCTTCAGCACCTCTTTATTGACGTTCGACAAGTCAAATTTCGAGTATTCGGCAAATTTCTTACTCATATGCGTTATATTTATCTATCTTCTCAAAAATTGCCGCAAAGGTAGTGATTTAATTCGAATTAGGCAATATGGGAACCACAAGGTATCAAATCTCTCCGGACGTATTTCCCAGCGCCATCAATAATGCCACCACTTCCGAATAATTCTTCCGGCCGGAGGGGATGTTGTTTCCTTTCAGGAACCAGTTGTAAACGGTACTCTGGATCTCGCCTATAAACGGGCTGTACAAATTCTCCCAGTAAGCGACTTTCCGGTTGTAAAGATCTTTTACTTCGGGGGAGATCGTCTCTTTCCATTCATTAAACTCCTCTTCCGACAATAAGCCGTAGGCATTGCTCAACACATAAGGCAACAAAGCCAAATAAGCCGAAAACCGGATTTCCGGCACTCCGGAACGGGAACAGACGAGAAAACCATACAAATTCGCTTCCGCCTCGCTGGAAACTCCCAATACATGCGCCATTTCATGTGCATAAGTAAACGGATACTGGACCGGGAGCAGATCAGGGTTCAGATTATATTCGGTAAAAAACGGTCCCATATACCCCAATACCCCCACTCCACTCATCAAAAAGGGCATTAACATCGGCTTCGGATGCAAATACCCGGCAGGACTGACTAAAGAGAAACGCCCGGCAATTTCATGATATCCCTTTTTCACTTCCTCTGCGACGAGGGCCTTATCTATTTTTTCGACAGGCACAAAGGACGCATTCAACGAATCTGTATAAGTGGATAAGAACGAACGGAAAGCATCGGCTGAATAAGCCGCATACGGGATTTCCGTCCGTGTAAAAAAGTCTTTCCTGAAATAATTCAATCCCCAAGCCAGATAAAACCAGACATATATCCACAACAAATATTCGATCATCCGTCCGGCTGTCGCCCGCCAGGAACGTTTCTTCACAATGGCATAAACCAGATAAGCAAGCAAACCGGCCATACTACCGTATATCAGGCAATCACCTATCGAAAAAGAAAATAGAGAAGAAAAACAGGACAAAGCACCCGATATATAGGGATATACATTCCGGGCATACGCCTCTCCCATATCCGGCGAACGCATGGCGCACCAGATACCGGCCAGAAGGAGAGACAAGACTATCCAGCGTATATATTTCAATTTGAAATGTTTTTATTCAATAACTTCTTCACTTCCGCTTCCGACAGATTCCGGCGACGGGCGTAGTCCTTCATCTGCTCCACGTCGATATTACCGATCATGAAGTATTGGGATTCAGGGTGAGCGATATAAATACCGCTCACCGTCGCCGTCGGATACATAGCGCCGTTTTCCGTCAACCGGACGCCGATCTGTGACATATCCAACAATTTATCCAACGTATAGTTCAAAAGCTGGTCCGGCAATGAAGGATAACCGATAGCCGGACGTATTCCCTGATATTTCACTTTATACAGGTCGGAGATGGAAAGCGATTCATCCGGAGCATATCCCCAATATTCCTTACGGACCTTTTCATGGAGATATTCGGCCGTAGCCTCGGCCAGACGATCGGTCAGGGTTTGCAACAACATGGAATTATAGGTATCTCCCTCCTGCTCGAACCGTTCTTTCAGAGATTCGGCGCCGGCACCGGCCGTCACCACGAAAGCGCCGACATAATCCGTACGTCCTTCCGATAGCGGCATCACATAATCGGCCAGCGACTTATAGATGCCTTCCTCTTTCTTCGCCTGTTGGCGCAAAACAGGAAGCAAGACTTCTCCTATCCGGATATTATCTCCGTCACCATTCGCCGGGAAGAAGCCATAAACCGCCTTGCAATACTCGGCTTTCATCTCGACCAGACGATCCAGCAACTTAACGGCATCCTTATATAACTGCATAGCCTCCGACGCCTTTGCACGGTCCGCTTCCGGAAATTCGGCCAGCCAGGCGGCACGACAAGCATCGCAACTGTGGACTTGCGTAATTTCCGAAAAACGCCCGTTCAGTTTCCAAGCGCTAAAGAAGAAGGTCCAATGGATATATGGGATTATTTCCTCCAAAGGAATAGAAGGAATCACCTGTACCCCGCTCCGGGCCGGAACGACCGGATTATAAGAAGCCCAGTCGATCACCGGACGATTCGTCCGGGCTTCCGCCAACGGGACCAGTATCTCTTTTTTCTTATTCACAGAGACACGCAGAGCTTCATACTCACTGTTCAGCTGGGCCACATAAGCATCGCGCGTATCCGGGTTCAACAGTTTGGCCGCAATCAACGGGTTTTGCGAGGCGTCCAGCACATGAATGACCGGATAGTCATAATGCGGAGCGATCTTAATGGCCGTATGTAACTTCGAAGTCGTGGCGCCGCCCACCATTATGGGAATGCTCAGGCCGGCTTTCTGCATCTCGTCCGTCACATGTACCATCTCTTCGAGCGAAGGCGTGATCAGACCGGAAAGACAGACCAGGTCGGGCTTTTCTTCGATTGCTTTTTTTACGATCACGTCCGCCGGAACCATCACCCCCAAATCGACCACCTCATAATTGTTGCAAGCCAGGACAATCGAAACAATATTCTTTCCGATGTCATGCACATCGCCTTTCACGGTCGCAAACAGGACTTTCCCCGCCTTAGCAGAATCAGATGAAACCTTTTCCGCCTCGATTGCCGGTTGCAGGATGGCAACGGCCTTTTTCATCGTACGAGCAGTCTTGACAACCTGTGGCAGGAACATTTTTCCGGCGCCGAACAATTCGCCGACCTTATTCATCCCCCCCATCAACGGTCCGTCGATAATATCCACCGCACGCGGGTATTCCTTCAAGGCTTCCTGCAAATCTTCTTCCAAATGATCGCCGACCCCTTTTATCAGAGCATATTCCAAACGCTCCTTCAACGGATATTCACGCCAGACCTCCTGCTTTTCCTCTCCACCCTCCTGCACTTTCACATGCAGGTTCTGGGCATATGTGATCAGCTCTTCAGCAGCTTCCGGACGGCGCGCCAGAATGACGTCTTCCAACAACGTACGGAAAGCAGGTTCGATATCTTCATAGAGTACGGACGACGACGGGTTCACGATCCCCATGTCCATGCCTTTGTTAATCGCATGATACAGGAATACGGAATGCATGGCCTCCCGCACATAATTATTTCCACGGAAAGAGAAGGAAAGATTGCTGACACCGCCGCTCACCTTCGCCCCCGGCAGGTTCTTCTTGATCCATTCCACGGCACGGATAAAGTCAAGTCCGTACCCGTTATGTTCTTCCATACCGGTAGCGATAGCCAGCACATTCGGATCGAAAATAATTCCGTTCGGATCGAAATCGACTTTCTCCCGAAGGAGACGGTAAGCGCGTCCGCAAACCTCGATCTTCCGTTCGAACGTGTCGGCCTGTCCTTTTTCATCAAAAGCCATTACGACCGTAGCCGCCCCCAGCTGTTTGATGCGGGCGGCATGTTGCAGGAATACCTCTTCGCCTTCTTTCAAAGAAATCGAATTCACGATGCTTTTACCCTGCACGCACATCAAGCCTTTTTCGATCACCTCCCATTTGGAAGAGTCGATCATCACGGGAACACGGGAAATATCGGGCTCGGAAGCGATCAGGTTCAGGAAAGTCGTCATCTCCTTCACGGCATCCAACATTCCGTCGTCCATATTGATATCGATCACCTGCGCACCGTCTTCCACCTGCTTGCGGGCAATTGTCAAAGCCTCTTCATAATTTTCTTCCTTGATCAGGCGCAAAAACTTGCGTGAACCGGCCACATTGCATCGTTCACCGACATTCACGAAATTATTTTCCGGCTTTACTTCCAGCAGCTCCAGACCGGACAACCAAAGACAATCGGGCCTCGGAGCCGGTACATGCGGCTTGGCCCCTTTCACCAATTCGGGATATTTGGCGATATGGGCCGGCGTCGTACCGCAACAGCCACCCAAGATATTCACCAGCCCTTCGTCGATAAAGGGTTTTACATGGACAGCCATCTTTTCCGGCGTCTCGTCATAGGAGCCGAAACTGTTCGGCAGGCCGGCATTCGGATAAGCACTTATATAATAAGGAGCATGTTTAGCCAGTTCAGCCAGGTAAGGTTTCATATCGGCAGCACCGAAAGAGCAGTTCAGGCCGACACTGACTATATTGGTATGCCCGACGGAAGCCAAAAACGCAAGCAACGTCTGTCCGGAAAAGGTACGTCCCCCCTGGGCAGACAACGTCAGAGAAAGCATAATCGGCAAATCCTTGCCTTTTTCCTTCAGCACGGTCTCGGCGGCTTCCAGTCCGGCTTTCACATTCAGCGTGTCGAAAGTCGTTTCAAACAAGACGATATCCACGCCCCCGTCTACCAAAGCGTCCACCTGTTCCTTATAGGCGTCATACAAATCCATATAGGTGACAGCCCGGTAAGCCGGATCGCCCACGTCGGGACTCATCGAGGCCGTCTTATTGGTCGGGCCGATGGAACCGGCAACAAAAATCGTGCGATCCGGATGTTCCGTCATGAAACCGTCGGCCACCTCGCGCGCCAACTTTCCGGCAGCCAGGTTGATATTCCGTACCTGTCCCTGCATGCCGTAATCTTCCATCGAGATGGCGTTGGCATTGAAAGTGTTGGTAGCAAAAATATCGGCACCGGCATCCAGATACTGACGGTGGATCGATTTGATCACATCCGGCCGGGTGATGCACAACAGGTCGTTATTTCCTTTCAGGTCGCTCGTCCAATCGGCAAACTGTTCTCCGCGATAGTCCTTCTCGGTCAGTTTAAAGCCTTGGACCATCGTACCCATTCCTCCGTCCAGAATCAAAATGCGTTCTTTCAGGAGATTCAAAAATATTTCTTTATCCATAAAGGTTCGTTACCGTTTAAATGCACGATCCATCTCCCGGCGGTCGTCCCGTTCCTTGATAGAGTCGCGTTTGTCATATTCCTTCTTACCTTTGGCGATAGCCACAACGACTTTGGCCAGTCCTTTATCATTAATAAAAAGACGTGTCGGAATAATTGTAAAGCCATTATTGCGGGCAGCGCTTTCAATCTTCCGCAATTCCTTTTTAGTCAGCAACAGCTTGCGGTCACGGCGAGCCGTATGGTTATTGTATGTCCCGTAGAAATATTCTGCCACATACATATTCTTCACCCACAATTCACCCTTCTCCACAATACAAAACGTATCGACCAGACTCGCCTTTCCCAGACGGATCGATTTGATCTCCGTACCGGTCAGCACGATCCCTGCCGTAAACGTGTCGAGCAACTCATAATCGAAAGTCGCCCGCTTGTTCTTTATCTGTATGTTATTACTAATCTTCTCTTTCATCTTATTCTCCTATCAAAAACGTAAACCGGGCATCAGCATGGAAAGAATGACCTCGATCAACCAGGGCGTCAGCAAAATCAGATCGGTCGCGGTCCCGACAAATTTCAGCCGGATCTTCTCCTCCACCTGCATATAAGGGCCGGCCCCTTCCCATACGATATAAAATGTATATAACACGAATATACGCAAAAAGAAAAACTCCGGAAGCAACATCAACACGATGTTCAATGCAAACATCAACGAAGACGAATAGCCGACAAAGCGTTGACACAGTTTCATATCCTTCTCCCGTTTGAACCATCCCTGCCAAATCTCATTCAGCAAATAGGAAGCCAGATAAAAGCCGCCGAACGCAGCGACTAATGTCCGGATAGACGACTTCAACGCCAGTTCGACATCAAACTCCTTCCGAGTGAACAGCACGCCTAAAAAAGCAGCAACCGTAACGAATCCGATGAGGGGATACACAAACCGGGATAAAAACTCATCGTCCTTTTCTTCTTTTCTCGTCAGAATATCCCACGCCTTTCCCGGCTGGGAGATGATGGCTACAACCAATTTAAATATCTCTTTATACATTTTTCAATACGCTCGTTTGCTATTTATCATTTTATTTGCCTTTTCCTGTCAAGTCTATTGTAAACACGTCGGAACTTTTCCAGTTTATCGATGCAGAATCCTTCCCGAACGAATATGCATAGTTAATCCGGAACTTCAGTTCATCCGAATGATTCTTTTCCGCCTTTTTCACCAGATCTTCGATATTGAACGCACAAGGAATAATCATCGCCTCGCCTCTTGTCGTGTCCGCCTTGATTCTGATCGTGCGGAGGTAGAGGCTATAAATATTATCGTCTCCCAACAATTTATCCGAATTATAGGACAAAGAGAAACTGTCCACTTGGTTTGCCGGGTGATTGCTTATCTCCGTGAACAGGAACAAATTGCCTCTGATATAAGCGGAACGCGCCTGGAGGGAAGAAAGCAACAGTTCGTCCTTTGCAACGCTGGAAGTATCGGTCAATGTATTATAGAAGTTCCAACGATTGACCTCCGAGATCGTATTCTCATAGATAACCGCCTCGATATAACTGGTATCCGTTCCTGTCCCCATATTGTTTGCAGTCCCATAATCGATGGAATAATCAAACAAAATACATTCTCCGTTTTCCACATTGGCATTCTGGAAATCTTCCGAAGAAACCACAACGTCTCCCTTGGTATAAATAGCTTTACCCGGTCCGTATCCGGTCACCACGACCCCAGCCTGATTTGCCATCGTCAACTGGGTGGCCGGATCTCCCAAACAAGAACTCAACACAACCAAACAAAAGGTCCAAACGCCATATAATACTGTTTTTCTCATTTCCATAACAAATTTGAAGTCGTATTTATCCTCCTCTCTTAATGGAGGAAACGCACAAAGGTACGAAAAAAGGTTTATACGGCAAAAGCCTGAAGATTAATTACAACTGAAAGGCATTGGCTAAAAAACAAACAAGCATCGGATAGAAATCCGGTGCTTGTCCGTTTTCCATCCGATGCCTATCTATTCTCACTTATTTATAGATATCAATTTGTAGTTTCCTCAATCGAGAATTGAGAAATCTCAGAATATCCCCAAGTCGCGATCTTTGTCGAATCCGAGTTGAATGTCAACGGATACTTCACACGATAATTTACACTCTTTTTCCCTGCTGCCGATTCTTTACTTTTCAACATGGAATAAAATTGACCACCTTCAATAGCGATCGGATCTATCGCATTGCTCATAGTGGGAGCTTTTCCTTCTTCCTTCTTTTGAGCACGTACACATAATGTATAAACACGTTCTGTTCCATCCACTGTTTCCGGCTCCTGATCATAGTCCATAGTTATTACGTAACTGTTCTTCTGATCCGTCAACACAGAAGCAAAAGCAGGGACAGCAATGATTCTCTTATAGTTATTAGACATCAATAATCCTGCTCCACAGTCAGATAAGAGCAATTCATTATCCAATGCCGTTGAATCTAAAGACGAAAAATTCAAATTATATTTAGCGAATGGTGACGATGCTATTCCTGTCGCCACATAAAAACCATTAGTAGAGACATTTGCATTATCCGGTGAATCATAATCAATCTGTACATTAGCTACTATACAATCTCCAGAACTATACGTCGGATCGTTTGCAATTGACGAGATATACAGAGGAATAGAAGTGTAAGGATAACCGACAGGATAAATCAGTGTTTTCATCGAAGAAGAATAATCCACTATTGCATATATCCCCGGAATCGTCCGTTGATTACCGCCGCCATCCAAACAAGAGGTTAACGAAAACATGCCTGCAGCGATTGCTGCCAATCCTAAAACTTTAAGTTTCTTCATTTTTACTGTTCTTTAATTATAAATTATTTATTATTTATTTGTTCTTACTCAAAAGCCGAAACGGAAACCCGCCTGCAAATTCACATTAAACGGTTTCTCGGAACGGATCGTTTCGATATCGCTTCCGTTATCGAAATAATAACCGGCTCCCACCTCCGCATAAACACTCAAGAAACGGAGCAACGGATAGCTGGCACCGGCACGGGCATTCACAGACCACATCCATTCTTTCATACGGATATGCTTCTTTTCGTGACGGATTTCATTGTCTTCCACAAATATTTTGGCATTCAGCTTGCCGGCAACATTGACCTCGGTCATGCCACCCGCCGCTGCATAAAATTGAATACGTCTCCATTCTGCAATCTTATAAGACAAAGAAAGAGGGATTCCTATAAAATGCAACTTCTGCTTCGTTTCGCCATGATATATAGCCCCAGTCTCCCATTCGGAAGAGAGGAGTGTATAGTTCAAACCGGATTGAAGGGAAAAACGATCATTCAAAGAATAACTGACGCCCAATCCGACCGAAACCGGTGTCTTATGGCGAATATTCGTTTTCGGAGATTGGTTATTGAAATACGGGGAATTCAATTGCAACAACTCCTGATCTGTCATCAACGTATTCTTCAAGGCATAAGTATTCAAAGAATTAGATGTCCCGGCACTCACGCTGCCGCCCCCCATTCCAAAACTCCATCTTTTTGCCCGCGTTTTCTTTTCTTCTTTTTTCACTGGCGCTGCATCCGCGAGTAAAGAGTGCATTTCCGTCGGCATTGCCGTCTCGGCCACCTCGGTTACCTCGGCTACCTCGGCTACTTCAGCAGCTTCGGAAGCAACCACTGCGACAGCGTCCTTGTCTTCCGCCGAAAGAGCTACGTCGTCTTCCGTTATGTCAGACCGGAATGCAGTAGCGGCCGCAACTTGCGCAACGACACGTTTTGCCACCCGGTTAACAGGAGCGGAAGCTGTAACTGCAGGTATCACCGGCTCGGACTGTTCAGCCAGCCGGCTCTCTACAACCTCGGTTTCTTGCTGGATCGTTTCGGCTACAGGCAGATGTTCCCGGTCGTGGTTAGAGACATAAACCCCACCCGTCACAACTAATAAAGAAATAACGGCTGCCGCCGCCCAATAGCGTAAAGTCCTCCGGAAAGGGACAGACTTTTTAGCTGCGAGGCGGTCAGCTATCGCTTCCCAATCGCCCGGCATCGTATCCGCTTCGAAGTCCTGTAGCTTCGAACGGAACAAATCGTCAAATGTATCTCTTTCCTTATCCTTCATTTCTTTTTACTCAATACAATTCATTAATCCTGCGTTGCAATAATTGTTTGGCACGCGTAAACTGCGACCGGGACGTGCTCTCCGTTATATTCATCATCTCGCTGATCTCCTTATGCGAATAACCTTCTATTGCAAACAAGTTGAACACCGTTCGAAAACCGGCAGGAAGCTCCTGCACCAATTTCATCAACTCGACGGCCGACATATCGGATATCGCGGAACTGTCCGGGTGGATCAACTCCGCAGTATTATCCAGATCGGTAGCCTCACGCAAGACATCCGATTTGCGCAAATACTCCAACGCACAATTGACAAAGATCTTTCGCATCCACCCTTCAAATGACCCGATCCCCGAATAAGAGTCCATGCCGGTGAAGACTTTTACAAAACCATCCTGCAACAAATCACGGGCAGTCTCCCTGTCGCTAACATAACGCAGACAAACCCCCATCATTTTACGGGAATACGTTTCGTACAGCTCCTTCTGAGCCAGCCTTTCCCCATTCTTACAACCCTCTATCAGTTGTTTCTCCGTCATTTAATGTGTGCCTTCATGCCCTTTCCAGGGCCATACATTTATTATGATGTTCAGATGATCCGAAACGCTGCATTCCGGATGAAATATTTTTCCTGAAAACGCACAAAGATACTGTATTCCGGCAAATAATCGGAAAAGGAAAGAGAAAAGATCATTTAGGGAAGGATGAAAGATAATAATAGGTTTCTTTCGATAGCGCACTTTCGATATGGTAGCGGGTGGAAGATGAAACGGAAAACGTATATCCCCGCTCCGAAGCCGTATCGACAGGCAGATAGATGGAAGTATCCCGGATTCCCGTCATCAGGATATTCCGGGCGGATGCCGGATCTATCGAATCCGTCAGCGAATAATAGACGGTATAAGTCAACACGTCCTTTTCCGAATCCGGTTTCTGCCAGGAGAGCTTCAACTCGCTCCCTTCCTTTTCCACCCGTATCTCTTCCGGGGCGGCGGGAACCGTATCATCCAACCATGACAAAGGCGGAAGCTGTGCCGGATATTTATAATATTTATCTTTCAACTCGTCGTACAGCCCTTTCGTATTGTCGAGGATGTTCGCACAACGGAAAAACGCGCAGCCGGCCCCTCCGTAGTAACGGCTGTAGTCGATCTGGTCCGTGATGTCGTTGACAGTCCAGTCCGCCTCTTCTTTCAGCATCCGATATGCGCCCAATCCCGGAACCACAAGGCGTCCGTTGCAATTATCGACCCAATTGTCGACAAACGGGAAAAAATTATCATGCAGGTAATACATCATCGGGACGATCATATCCTGCTTCCCATTCTGCATCCACATTTTCGGATCCTGGAAGACGCTTTCGTAGGCCGTCCATCCGGCGTTAGGGACACGTTCGATGCGGTTATATTTTCCGAGGGGCGAACTGCTGACCTGCACCCAGGGCTTTACCGATTTGACATAGTCGTAAATGCGGTAAACCATCTTATTGATATTCTCCCGACGCCATTCCGCCAACGGGCGCTTCTTGCCGTATTTATTGTATAACGCCTTATCGGGAAAGGATTTTGCTTGTTCCGGATAACGGATATAATCAAAATGGATACCGTCGATATCGTATCCGTTCACCAGCTCTTTCACTAAAGACAATATATAGTCGGAAGTTCCGGGAACGCCGGGGTCCAGATACCACTCGCCGTTATGACGCTTGCATAGTTTCGGTTGGCACTTGACAACGGAGAGTTTCCCCTTCTCTTTCACGCTTTTGTCCGTTCCCAGCGGGAAAGTAACGAACCAGGCGTGGCATTCCATCCCGCGTTTGTGGCACTCGTCGACCACGAAAGCCAACGGATCATAGCCCGGCATCGTTCCGTATTTTCCGGAGAAAGTCTTGCTTGCCGGTTCAATAGCCGAGCGCCAGATGACGTCGCCCCGCAAACGGACCTGCAAAAAAACGGTATTGAAATTCGCATCCTGCAAACGGTCCAGAATGTCGCAGACGTCGCGTTGTTGCATCTTCCGTCCTGCCTCCGTCGTTGCCGGCTTGTGCGGCCAGTCCAGACCATAAACGGTTGTCAGCCATACACCTCGAATCTCGCGCTTGGGAGGTTCGACCGCATTCGAAACCGATATCAGTAACAGGAGCAATAACGACAGGCAATACTTTCTCATTTCACACATTTATTCAGCGGTACAAATGTACTGCTTTTTGCGCTTCTTCGGGATAATCTGTTGTAAGGAAGTCCACGCCATTTTCAATCATTTCTTTCATCACCTGAGGATCATCGACCGTCCAGACATTGGTTTTCAGTTTCAGGTCTTTTGCTTCGGCAAACCATTCGGGATGTTTCTGCATGACCTTATAATTATAATCGAGACCGGCAAAACCGAGTTCTTTCAACTGTTTCGGAGACAAGTCGCCGTTCAGGTAGTAGACCGGCGTCTTCGGGGACAGGCGATGCAGCTCCTTTGCAGCTTCCAGGCTGAAAGCGATATATTCGGTGCGTTTCGTCAATTTCTTGCCGTTCACCATGTCGACTGCAATCTTTGCCGCTTCCCGATCCCGCTGGGGAGTTGCATGGGATTTCAATTCGAAGATCAGCTTGGTCTTTTTCAGCTTCTTCGCCCTGTCCAAATACTGCTCCAATGTCGGAAGCGTTTCACCATTCGGCAGTTTCAGGTCTTTCAGTTCCGCATAGGGAGTCGTCTGGATATGCTTACCCTGAATCTTGCTATCGTGGAACACGACCGGGACATTGTCTGCGGTCAGGTGCACGTCGAACTCGGAACCATAGACTTTGATCTCATTCGCCCGTTCCAACGAACGAATGGAGTTTTGGGCGGAACCTTCCGTTTTCCAATAACCGCGATGGGCAATCACCTTTGTCTTCCTTTTAGCCGACACGGGAACCGCCACCAGCACGCACAAAAGAAAAAGGAGAAAGAGTTTCAAGTGTTTCATAATGTAGTAGTTTATATGTTATTTTCGGATCAAGCCAAAAGTAAAGGATTATTTTCCAATCTCTGACAAATAACGTTCCGCCTCGATTGCAGCTGCGCAACCGCTACCGGCAGCCGTAATAGCTTGGCGATAATGCGGGTCAGCCACGTCACCGGCAGCAAATACACCCGGCACTCTTGTTTTCGGCGTGCCCGGAACCGTCTTGATATAGCCGATCTCGTCTGTTTCGACCCAGGGTTTGAATATCTTGGAGTTCGGAGTATGGCCGATAGCCAGGAAGAAACCGTCGATTGCGATATCCACCTTTTCTTCGTCCGGTTCACCCATACGTTTTACCAAATGTGCACCTTCGACACCGTCTTCACCGAAAAGGCCGATCGTGTTATGCTCGAACAAGACCGTGATATTCGGAGTGTTCAGGACACGTTCCTGCATGACTTTCGATGCACGCAAATAAGGTTTGCGGACAATCAGATACACCTGTTTCGCCAAGCTGGAAAGATAAAGCGCTTCTTCACAAGCCGTATCGCCACCGCCGACGACAGCCACCACTTTCTTGCGATAGAAGAAACCGTCGCAGGTCGCACAAGCCGAGACACCCATTCCGGCATATTTCTGCTCATCCGGCAATCCTAAATATTTGGCAGTCGCTCCGGTCGAGATGATCAGCGTTTCCGTCTCGATCACCTTCTCGCCGTCGATCGTCACTTTATAGGGAGCGGCAGACAAATCCGTTTCAGTCGCAATGCCGATGCGGATATCCGCACCGAAGCGGGCAGCCTGCTGTTTCAAGTCTTCCATCAGTTCCGTACCGGTAACACCTTCAGGATAACCGGGGAAATTCTCAACTTCGGTCGTAGTCGTTAGCTGTCCGCCAGGCTGAATGCCTTCATAGAGAACAGGAGACAGATTTGCACGTGAAGCATAGATAGCCGCAGTATAACCGGCCGGGCCCGAACCGATAATCAGGCAACGGACTTTTTCATTCTGAGTTGTATTCATCATCTTATTTTTTAATTCTTAATTTTTAATATCCCATCATCTAAGGTCCACGATTTCAGCATCGGGATAGTCTTTCTCGTTAAAAACAAAATAGCTATCCGGTTGGTTTACTCCCGTTTTCATTTTACTGAGACGGATCGTACTGCTGATTCCATTCTTTGAAAAAACGGCGATTGACGCCGGAAGACCGGAAAACTTCTCTATCTGGAGTTCCACCCGTATGATATCGCTTTTCTTTCTGGGAATCAGCTCGATGTCGTAAGCGGATTTGCCATTCGGAGCCGTGCTCTCACCCTTATATTTAGCAGTAAAACCTTTTTTATAGGAACGGAGCAACAGGGCCGGATTCGTAGCCTGCAACTCTTCACCGGTCGGGGTGGAGACATTGACTTCCCCGTTGCGCTCGACAAACGACCATTGTGTCGTTCCGTCGAACCAGGTGATCATGTCAGGAGTCTTCAGTACGAATTTATCGCCTTTGATATCGACCGTGCCGTCAAAACTCTCCGATACTTTCTGCACATCCGACCGTGTCTGCATCGTAAAATAAGCAGTCAAGCCGTTGGAATCCTCATAAACGGACGCGGCCTTATCCAGAATGGAAGCGGCATTCTGCGCCAATGCTCTCATACCGGATACAGCCCAGAGGCACAGGAAGACAGCAACTAAAACACGGTAAACTTTTATTTTATTCTCTCTTTTCATCTTATTCTTCACTATCAAAATGATTGATGATTTATCTTGTATTCAATCATCATTTATCTTTTATTTTAATGAATTCAACAACTGTTCCAGACCGTATTCGTCCTGGATCAAGACCTGACGGGCTTTGCTGCCTTCGAAAGGACCGACGATGCCCGCCGCTTCCAACTGGTCCATCAGGCGGCCTGCACGGTTGTAACCGATTGCGAACTTTCGCTGGATAAGCGAAGTCGAACCCTGCTGCTGGATCACGATCAGACGGGCGGCTTCGTCGAACAACGGGTCGCGATCCGACAGATCCACCGACCCGGCCGAAGAGGACTCACCGCCTTCACCTACATATTCAGGCAACAGGTAAGCCGTCGGATAAGCCACCTGCGCACCGACATAGTTCACGATATCTTCCACTTCCGGCGTATCGACAAAAGCACACTGGACACGCGTCGGCTCGCTGCTTCCGGTAATCAGGATCAGCATATCGCCCTTACCGATCAGACGGTTGGCACCCGGAGTATCCAGAATCGTACGGGAGTCGATCTGCGACATCACCTTAAACGCGATACGGCTCGGGAAGTTACTCTTGATCGTACCGGTGATCACTTTCGTGTCCGGCCGCTGGGTTGCCAGGATCATGTGGATACCGACCGCACGGGCCTTAGCCGCAATACGCGAGATCGGCAACTCGATCTCTTTGCCCGAGGTCGCGATCAGGTCGGCAAACTCATCGACGATTGCAACGATATAGGGCAAGAACCGATGTCCTTTCTCCGGGTTCAGACGACGTGAAATGAACTTCTCATTATATTCCTTTATATTACGTGCCGAAGCCTCCACCAGCAACTTATAACGGTTTTCCATCTCGATTACCAAGGAATTCAAGGTCGCCACCGCATCGCCCGGCTCCGTCACGATCGGCTTGTCGGCATTCGGCAATTTCGCCAGATAATGACGTTCGATCTTCGAGTAGATACTAAATTCCACCTGCTTGGGATCGACCATCACGAACTTCAGTTCGGCCGGATGCTTCTTATACAGCAGAGACGTGATTATCGCATTCAAGCCGACCGATTTACCTTGTCCGGTCGCACCGGCCACCAACAGGTGGGGAGTCTTGCACAAGTCGAACATGAACACCTCGTTGACAATCGTCTTTCCGATCGCCACCGGCAAATCATACGAACATTCCTGGAATTTGCGCGAAGCGACCACCGACTGCATCGAAACAGTCTGCGGTTTATTGTTCGGGACCTCGATCCCGATCGTTCCCTTACCCGGCATCGGCGCGATAATACGGATCTGCAAGGCTGAAAGGCTCAAAGCGATGTCATCTTCCAGGTTCTTGATCTTGGAAATACGCACACCGGCTTCCGGGATGATCTCATAAAGCGTGACCGTCGGTCCGACCGTCGCCTTGATAGAGGCGATATTGATGCCGAAATCCTCCAACGTCTGCTTGATCATCTGCTGGTTCTCTTCCAATTCCTCGCGGTTCACCTCAACATTGCCCGAATCGTAAAATTTCAGCAGGTCGAGCGTCGGGAACATATAGCGGGACAAGTCCAGCCGCGGATCATATTTACCCAATTGGGACTGATCGAAAGTTTCTTCGTCTTCCGGCACTTCCACTTCAAAGGTCGTACCGCCATCGACGGATGCCTCGACAACCGGATCATCTCCCCTGGCTACTTCAAATTCAAAATCATTCTTTTGCGGACTCTCCTTTTCTACCGGCCTTTTCTTTTCTTCTTCGGCTTTCCGCATCTCGGTTTCCGTATCGAAAACATATTCGTCCGGTTCGACGGCCTCTTCCATTGTCTCGCAATATGCAGCAGGCTGAGGAATTGCCGCCGTTTTTTCAACCGGAACATAGACATCCGTTTCCCCTTCCTCCTCTTTTTCCACTCCCGGCACTTCCGCCGTTTCATTCTTTTCCCGTCTCAAACGGTTCTTCAACCATCCGAAAGAGAAGACATTTTGCAGGAACGGAATCGTCCGTTTACTCGTGAAGATCGCAATAATCAGAAACAGGCCGACCAGCAGCAGGACCGTACCCGGTATCCCGATATTATTCATCATCACCTCCGACAGATAATATCCGTGCTGACCGCCCAAATAAATAAATGTATCTTCATATCCGCGGATAAAGATAAAAGCAAAGAACAACGATCCCCATATCAGCATGGCCGCACTGAACAGGAAACGTTTCAGCAACGACACCCGGCTCAGGTTCATCAGCTTCGCCCCGACCGAACCGAGGAAAAACAGGATCAGGAAAGAAGAAATCCCAAACCACCGGTTCATCAGCAAATCGGCAAGGAAAGCCCCGCGCACGCCCGTCCAGTTCTCTACCGATCCACGATTGATCACCAAATCCGACAACGGGACATTCTCGATCTTGCTCTGATCCGCGCCTCCCGTAAAGAAAAACGAAATCAATGCCAGACCGACATATATGGTAACAATGGAAATAACTAATCCGGTAATAAAACGGGTCCGCTCGCTGGTAAAGAAATTCCGAATCCCTTTAAATTTACTTTCCCCGTTATTCGTATTTTGTTTTGCAGTCGTCTTTTTAGCCATTACACAATTAAATTTACAACTCGCAAATGTACATAGAAAATTTCAAGTTCCCTACGACATTCGCATTTTCCCCCGGCAACTGCATCTAATTCTTTCGAAGCTATCGGAAAAAAAACAGTTTTTCACCCTTCATTCCGTAATCGCCGCCGGGATTACAAATAAATACCGACTAAAGTCAGAATCCTTATTAGCTTTACAAAGAAAAAATTGTTACTTTTGCAAGTTATAAACGCAAGGTATCTACAAAGATCATTCGCATGGAAAAAGAAAACAACCCGATATACGAACGCAACACGCTGGAATTTGTAACCGTTGCACTGGAATTTTGTACGTTTGTCGAGAATGCCGGCAATAGCGGGCTTTTCGACTTTTTGGATAAGGCGGTCAAGATCTTGCCGTTGCTGTATCTGAAAGCCACCCTTCTGCCCGAAACGGAAGAAGACGAAGATGCAGAACCGGAATTGACTGTCACGGAAGATATGTACGAATCGGTCCGCAACCGGATCGCCGGACTGCTCGGAGAGAAAGACTCCTACCTCGAGACGTTCCATCCGGACATGCAATACAGCGACACGCCGATCGCCGCCTTTATCTCGGAGAATCTGGCCGATGTTTACCAGGATACGGGCAACTTCATCTCTTTGTTCCGCCAGGGCAATGAAGAAGTGATGCTCGAAGCAATCGTTTTGTGCCGTAAAAACTTCCGCGAATTCTGGGGACAACAATTATTAAATGCATTGAAAGCGCTCCACGCCGTGCGATACAGCGATGAAGGGCTTTTAGAAACCGACGAAGAAGAATGACACAACAATATACACATTCGATAACAAAAGAAGCAATATCCGGACTCCCCTTAGAGGAATTTGCCGGACGGATCATCGTGATCGACACATTGAGAGATGCGGAGAAAGCAGTCAGCTACCTTTCCGAATTCCAGTCTGTCGGGTTCGACACGGAAACCCGTCCGAGCTTCAAGAAAGGACAACGGTTCAAAATATCGCTTATGCAGATTTCGACCGACGATACTTGTTTCCTGTTCCGCCTGAACCGGATCGACATCCCGGAAGTTCTCGAAGGATTTCTGTCAAACGGAAAGGTGCTGAAGATCGGCCTTTCGCTACGTGACGATTTCGGGGCGATGCGCAAACGCACGGACATACAGCCCGCCAATTTCCTGGACTTGCAGAACTACGTCGGGCAGTTCGGCATCGAAGACGCCAGCCTGCAAAAGATATACGCCATCCTGTTCAACAAGAAGATCTCGAAGGGACAGCGTCTGAGCAACTGGGATGCCGATGTCCTCAGCGATGCGCAGAAAAAATATGCGGCCCTCGACGCATGGGCCTGCCTGAAAATATACAATCAATTGAAACAGATATAAATGAAGGAGTGTAAAGTATTTCTCAAACCGAAAAAAGAGGAATCGTTGCTGCGTTTCCATCCGTGGGTATTCTCCGGCGCCATCCAGACGATCGAAGGCGAACCGGAAGAAGGCGACTTGGTAGAAGTGTATGGGACGAACGGGCGTTTCCTGGGTATCGGACATTATCAGATAGGCAGTATCGCCGTACGCATCTTATCTTTCAACCCGGTCACGATCGATGCCGCTTTCTGGGAAGAACGCATCCGTATCGCTTACACACTGCGCCGGGCACTGGAGCTTGCCGGAGTGGAGAACAACAATACCTACCGGTTGGTGCACGGCGAAGGGGATAATCTTCCGGGGCTGGTCATCGACATGTATGCCCACACCGCCGTCATGCAGGCGCATTCCGTCGGCATGCACTATGCCCGCCACCAGATTGCCGAGGCCTTGAAAGCCGTGTTGGGAGATTCTTTACAGAATATATATTACAAATCGGAAGCGACCTTGCCTTACAAGGCCAACCTGGGCAGCGAAGACGGCTACCTGTACGGCGGAGAAGTGGAGGACATCGCACTTGAAAACGGCTTGCAATTCTGCGTCGACTGGCAAAAAGGGCAAAAGACAGGTTTCTTTGTCGACCAACGTGAAAACCGTTCGTTGCTGGAACGCTATGCCAAAGGGCGTTCCGTACTGAACATGTTCTGCTACACCGGCGGGTTCTCGTTCTACGCCATGCGCGGAGGCGCCAAGGTCGTTCACTCGGTCGACAGCTCTGCCAAAGCGATCTCGCTGACCAACAAGAACGTGGAACTGAACTTTCCGGGCGATCCGCGCCATGAGGCTTATGCCGAAGACGCTTTCAAGTATCTCGAAAAGATGGGAAGCAACTACGACCTCATCATTCTGGACCCGCCCGCTTTCGCCAAACATAAAAACGTATTGCGCAACGCCTTGCAGGGTTACCGCAAACTGAATGCCATCGCTTTCGAAAAGATCAAACCGGGAGGCATCCTGTTCACCTTCTCCTGCTCGCAGGTGGTAAGCAAGGAAAACTTCCGCCTGGCCGTATTCAGCGCCGCCGCCCAGTCCGGCCGCAGTGTCCGCATCCTGCACCAACTGACACAACCCGCCGACCATCCGGTCAACATCTACCACCCGGAAGGGGAATATTTGAAGGGGCTGGTTCTCTATGTGGAGTGAGAAAAGGTATGAATCATAAATTTAATCAAGAGAGGCGCAAATTGTTTACGGAAATATTTCTTTATTTCGTAATAGGTTGTACCTTTGTCTCGCTTTTAAGAGAGATGGAAGTATTATCATAAGTAAAACATATAAAACTTATTATTATGTCTAAAGTAACAGTTGTTGGCGCCGGTAATGTAGGTGCTACTTGCGCAAATGTTCTTGCCTTCAATGAAGTGGCAGACGAAGTTGTAATGCTTGACGTTAAGGAAGGTGTTTCCGAAGGTAAAGCAATGGATATGATGCAGACTGCTCAACTGCTCGGTTTCGATACTACAGTTACAGGTTGCACAAACGACTACGAAAAAACAGCTAACTCTGACGTTGTTGTCATCACTTCAGGTATTCCCCGTAAACCGGGCATGACTCGCGAAGAATTGATCGGTGTTAACGCTGGTATCGTGAAGAGCGTGGCTCAGAACATCCTGAAATATTCTCCGAACGCAATCCTGGTAGTGATCTCCAACCCGATGGACACCATGACTTACCTGTCGTTGAAGTCGCTGGGCCTGCCGAAAAACCGTATCATCGGTATGGGCGGCGCTTTGGATAGCTCTCGTTTCAAATATTTCCTGTCTCAGGCTTTAGGTTGCAATGCCAACGAAGTCGAAGGCATGGTTATCGGCGGTCACGGTGACACGACTATGATCCCGTTGGCTCGTCTGGCCACTTACAAAGGTATTCCTGTAAGCAAATTGCTGAGCGCAGAAAAACTGCAGGAAGTTGTCGCTTCCACTATGGTTGGCGGTGCAACACTGACTAAGCTGTTGGGTACTTCCGCATGGTACGCACCGGGTGCTGCAGGAGCATTCGTCGTTGAATCTATCATCCACAACCAAGGCAAGATGATCCCTTGTTCTGTTTATCTGGAAGGTGAATACGGAGAATCTGATCTTTGCATCGGTGTTCCTGTCATCTTAGGTAAGAACGGTATCGAAAAGATCGTTGAACTGGAACTGACAGCCGAAGAAAAAGAACTCTTCGCCAAGAGTGCAGCAGCCGTTCACAAAACAAACGAAGCGTTGAAAGAAGTCGGCGCTCTCTAATAATCGGAAAAAGGTTTGATAATATAATATTAGAGGATAATCCGTGACGGGTTATCCTCTTTTTTATCTTATTATAGCTTAAATGTTTAGAAACATGCCCATCTTCGGGCTTTCTACACCCGGATGTTGCCACTCTCCACACCCGGATGTACGGGACGGCTACACCCGGATGTACAGGACTTTGCCATACTAACCCCATGTAATTAAATCACTTGACAAGAATAAAAAGGCTATATCCATCACCCGGACATCGATAGGGTGTGACACTGGTGTGATACAGGAGTGATACATAAATCCGGCATGTATCACTCTCGCACATTATGTTTATCAATGCTTACAAGAGGAAGTGTGATAGAGTGATAGAGAATCCTGCAAAAACAGTATGAATATCCGAAACATTCTTCCCGTTCGGCCCTCCCGTTCGTAAATAATATGTATATTTGTGGATTACATAACAAACAAAAAACAGTAACTATGAAAAAGGAAGAGTCGGATCTGAAAATCATGGAAGAGATGGAAAGAAAAGAGTTGCAGGACAGGTATATCCGTTTTGATTGGGCCATCAAGCGTCTGTTGCGCCAGAAGGCCAACTTCGACGTGCTCGACGGTTTCCTGACCGTCATGCTGAACGAAGAGATCAAGATCGTCGAGATCCTCGAAAGCGAGGGCAACCAGGAACGCGCCGACGACAAGTTCAACCGCGTCGACATCAAGGCGCTCAACAGCAAAGGCGAGATCATCATCGTCGAGATCCAGAACACCCGCGAGATAAACTACCTCGAACGCATCCTCTACGGCGTGGCCAAAGCCATCACCGAACACATCTCCTTGGGTGAAGACTACGACAAGATCAAGAAAGTCTACTCCATCAGCGTCCTCTATTTCGACATCGGTATCGGGACGGACTATATCTACCACGGCCAGAACCATTTCGTCGGCGTGCATACGGGCGACCAGTTGCGTGTCAATGAGCGCGAACGCAATGTCCTCGTCTCGCGTCTTCCTGCCGAAATCTTTCCCGAATATATCCTGATCCGCGTGAACGAGTTCGACAAAGTGGCCCTCACGCCCTTGGACGAATGGATGGAATACCTGAAAGACGGCACGATCCGTCCGGACACGACCGTCCCCGGCCTGAAGGAAGCCCGCGAGAAATTGAAATTCTATTCCATGTCGCCCGCCGAACGCCTCGTCTACATCCGTCACCTCGAAGATATCAACATCCAGAACAACGCGATCTATACTTCCAAGCTGGAAGGAATCGCCGAAGGGAAAGCGGAAGGGAAAGCAGAAGGTCTTGAAGAAGGAAAAGCGGAAGGTTTTGCCGAAGGCATGCGCCAAGTCGCTTCCAAGATGAAAGAGACGGGCGTAGATATGGCTACCATAGCAAGGTGTACCGGCTTGAGCGAGGAAACGATCCGGTCTTTATAAGGGAAGCTGTAACCTTGCAAGAAGAAGGTCCGTTTACAAGAATATGAGCCGATTGGACAATGGGCGGCGACCGTTAAATTAAGATTTACCAATCAGCTCATATTCTTAGGCAATCACTTACTTCAATTCCCGAATCTTGATGTTACGGAACCAAATGGGATAGCCATGATCTTGCAAGCCGATATAACCTTCATGGGAAATACCTTCCTGAAAACCTTCAAAATCCTTGAATTTGCTATTGGCAACCAACTCATCCCACTCTTTGCTCCACAAAGTGTACTGAACGACCTTTTTACCGTTCTGGGTATGCGTCACCTTGCCATCCTTCACTTTGATTACGATCGTGTTCCATTCGCCGGCAGGTTTCACCGTTTTCGGATCGGCAGGAAGCATATCATACAAAGAGCCGGCAAGGTGGTTGGCCAACTTGTTGTCGGTAGCATCCACATTATCCAAGACCTGCACTTCGGGAGCTGCATAATAGATCGGTTTGCCCGGAACTTCACGTACATAGTAGAAGATGCCTGAATTTCCCATTTTGCTGGTTTTCCAATCAACAGACAGTTCAAAGTTCTTGTATTTCTTTTCCTTATACAGGATATCGCCTCCTGCACCATGTCCCGGTTTCTTGCCCGGAGCGGTAAAGACTTTCATCGCTTCGTCTTCGATTACCCAGTTCGAAGCCATTCCTGTATTGTTGCATTGTCTCCAACCGGTAAAATCTTTCCCGTTGAACAGCAAGGTCCAACCTTGTTTCTTTTCTTTTTCAGTCAACGTGTTATTCGCTTTTTGCGCAAAAGATGGGACAGCAGCCATAACGGCCAAAAGGACCACAAACGATTTCAATACGTTTTTCATGTTACATTTCATTTTTAAATTAGACATTGAGAATATTAAAACTGAGCAAAGATAAATAAAAAAAGAGCTGCTCCATAAAGAACAACTCTTTCTTTTCAGTTCGGATCATCCGATTTTATTTGATAATCCCCAACTTCGAAGCATTGACGAAGTCGATGATATGCTGAATTTCATCGCTCATCGGGACCTGGTCCTTGATCATCAGCAGGGCATCGAATATACTGGTGTTGCCTTGATAGATGATACGGTAAGCATGGCTGATATGTTTTACGACCTTTTCACTCATGCCCTCGTGCATCAGGATTACGGAATTTACCCCGTAATAGGTGGTTGGCTCCAATGCGGCAACAATATAAGGGGGCACGTCCTTGCGAAAACGGCAACCGGTCTGCGTCATCGACCAAGTCCCGACACGGCAATTCTGGCTCACCAATACATTACCTCCGAAAATCACATAATCTTCAATCATGCAGTTGCCGGATATCTTGCTCCCGTAGCCAAACACGCTATGATTACCGATATGCGTGTCGTGGGAAACATGTACGCCTTCATGCAGGAAATTGCCATTGCCGATGATCGTCTTTCCATCAGGAAGGGTCGCACGGTTGATCACCACGTTTTCACGGATCACGTTATCATCTCCGATTTCGACGATCGTATCGTCTCCTTTGTATTTAAAATCCTGCGGTTCGGCAGCAATGACAGCGCCATTGAAGACGCGGTTTCTCTTTCCCATGCGGGTTCCGCTCATGATGCTGGCATGAGGCATGATCTCGCAGTCATCCCCTATTTCCACATTCTTGTCGATGTATGCAAACGGATGGACGGTTACGTTCGCTCCTAACTTCGCGCTTGCATCTATATAAGCTAACGGACTAATCATAATAATAATCTCTTTTTTAATTGACAATTGCTTTTTACTCTCTTCCGCCACCGACGGCACTATATAAATTGATAACAGCCTGCATACGCTGGACATTGTCGGAGACTTCCGTCAACTGCGCACTGAGCAGACTCTGCTGGGCAGAAAGAATTTCCAGATAAGTGGACTGTCCGGACTGGAACAAAGCATTGGTATAGGTTACCGCCTTTTCCAACTCTTCTATCTGAGCCTTGTCCTGGACAAGTTTCCGATCTGTCGCGTCATAAAGATGCAAGGCGTCGCTCACTTCCTTTCCTGCTTCCAGGATCGTCTGCTGGTAGTTCATCTTGGCAATCTGCTCTTCCGCTTTTGAGATTTTCAGGTTAGCCACCAGCTTACCATTGTTAAAGATAGGCTGTGCCAGCGAAGCCAACGCCTGGAACATAAACTGTCCCGGATTGGAAACCGTAATGCCCGAACCGTTCGTCCAACCGGCTGTCGCCGTGATATTGAGTCCCGGATAAAAGGCGGCACGGGCCTTGTTGGTCGTATAATAAGCGCCGGCCAATGTCATTTCAGCCATCTTCACATCCGGACGGTTTTCCAACAATTGCAAAGGAACACCCGCCATCAGTTCTTCCGGCATTACCTGGTCTTCGAGCGTACTGCGATCAATGGACTGCGGTGCTTTCGCGAGCAATACGGACAAAGAGTTCTCCACCTCACGCACCTGACGTTTCAGTTCGATCAACGAACCGGACACCTGATGGAACACGGCACGCATCTGGACGACTGCGGCCTCGGTTGTCATGCCGGCAATCTTCATCGCCTCCATAACCCGCACATTCTCTTTGTAGATATCCACCGTCTTGGAAGTAATCTCCACCTGGCGGTCCAGCATCAACAAGGTAAAGTAGGTATTGGCGATTCCGCTGATCAACTGTGAACGTATCGCTTGCTGCGTGTATTGGCTTTGCAAATAAGCGGCTTTTTGTCCACGACTTGCATTCAACAGTTTACCAAACAAATCCACTTCCCAACTGGCTGCTGCCGGCAAGGTATAAGCTTTTGCATAATCAGAGTTGCCGATCGTCGTAACGGAACCTTGGGGAGCTAAATTCAGAGAAGGGAGAAAAGACAGGCGGGCGGAAGTCAGCAATAACTTAGCCTCCTCGACCCGCAGGATAGCGGCTTGCATATCCACATTGTTTGCCAACCCTTCTTCAATCAAGACCTGCAATTTCGGATCACGGAAAACTTCCTTCCAGGGCAGGTTTCCCATATTGGTTGTATCGGTTGCGCCCAACGTATCGGTAGCCGATACCGGATCACGGTAGATACCGGAAGTTTCGATCGTATCCGGACGGTCATATGCTTTATAGATGTGGCAACTGCTCAAAAGAGCGGTTGCACACACCATATATATAATCTGTTTCTTCATTGTCATCTCTTATTTTGTTTTTGCGTACTGTTCTATTTCCGTATTCATATCGCTGTTATCCAGATCTTCCCATTCGATAGGCTTGAATCTCTCCTGCAAGTATTGGAATACCACAAACAGAACCGGAACGATAAAAATCTGGAAGATCATACCGATAAACATACCTCCGATGGCAGCAGTACCCAAAGTACGGTTACCGTGAGCACCGACACCGAACGCGAACATCATAGGCAACAGACCGACAACCATGGCCAGTGATGTCATCAGGATAGGACGCAAGCGGGCGGCAGCCCCTAAAACGGCAGCCCACGTGATACTCATCCCCATACGGCGACGGTCGAGGGCAAACTCTACGATCAGGATGGCGTTCTTCGCCAACAAACCGACCAACATGATCAAGGCGATCTGCATATAGATATTGTTGGACATCGTACCTAAGAGCATCTTCAGAGCCGGGATATTGCCCAAAGCGGCCCACCCCTGCACGAACAGGAAGCTACCCATCAAACCGAACGGGATGGAAAGCAATACGGCCAACGGCAGGATATAACTTTCATACTGGGCGCTCAACAGCAAATAAACGAATACGAAACAGAGCAGGAAGATCAAACCGGTCGTGCTGCCGCTGGTTTCGGCCTCTTCACGCGCCATACCTCCCAACTCGTATCCGAAACCGGTCGGAAGCGTCGTTCCGGCAACTTCTTCGATCGCTTTCAATGCCTGACCGCTGGTGTAACCGTCTGCCGGGGCAACCATCACTTTGATAGAGGTGTACATATTGAAACGACTGATGATATCCGGACCGTACACTTTCTTAATAGATACGAACTGCGAGATAGGAGCCATTTCGTTTCCATTGCGGACTTTGATATTCTTCAATGATTCCAGATTGGTACGCAAAGCCGGATCAGCCTGGACCATTACACGGTACATCTTACCGAAACGGTTGAAGTTGGAGGCATACAGACCACCGTAATATCCCTGCATGGTTGCCAGAATATCGCTCGGGCTAATCCCCACCTTCTTACAGGCAGCCGCATCGATATCGATCATATACTGCGGGAAGTTCGGATTGAAGGTACTCTGTGCCGACTTGATTTCAGGACGGGCGGTCAAGGCTGCCGTATATTGCTTCGTCACATCGAAGAATTTTTCCAGATCGCCACCGGTCTTATCCTGCATATTCAACTCGATATCGCTGGAAGCGGAATAACCCGGAATCATAGGCGGAGTAAAGAACAACACCTGTGCATCCTTCACGATCTTTTGCGCACGCATGAACAAACTGCCATACACGATATCCGAACTCTGCATCATGGAACGTTCTTCCCAGTCTTTCAACTTGATAATGTACGAACCGTAGGAAGGTCCCTGACCACCGATGAAGCTGAAGCCGATGATGGCCGTGCGTGATTTGACCGCCGGGTCGGCAGCGATCAGGCTGTCCACCTTATTCATTACCTCTATCGTACGTTCCTGGGAAGTTCCCGGCGGCAGCGTCACTGCCCCCATGATCGTACCGGTATCTTCATTCGGAACCATACCTGTCGGAGTCGCATTCATCAAAACGACGAGCAAGACGATACATCCGGCAACGATACCGAACGAAAGCCATTTCTTCTGGATAAAGAATACGACACGTTTTTTATAGCTATTCAGCAAAGAGTCGTATGCAGCATTGAAGGAAGCGTGGAAACGGGAAACGAAAGTCGATTTCTTCTCATGTCCTTCTTCGTGCGGCTTCAGGAACATCGCACACAGAGCCGGGCTCAATGTCAAGGCGTTCAATGCGGACAAACCGATTGCGATAGCCATCGTCAAACCGAACTGACGATAGAATGTACCGGCCGTACCGCTCATGAAACTTACCGGGATAAACACGGACATCATGACCAACGTGATCGAGACGATAGCACCGCCCAACTCGTTCATGGCATCGATGGAAGCCAGTTTCGCCGATTTGTAACCCTGGTCCAGCTTGGCATGGACTCCCTCGACGACCACGATCGCATCATCGACCACAATCGCAATGGCGAGCACCATAGCACAAAGAGTCAACAAGTTCAAGCTAAAGCCGATCAGCGACAGCATGAAGAACGTACCGATCAACGCAACCGGGATCGCGATAGCCGGAATCAAAGTCGAACGCATATCCTGCAAGAAGATATACACGACGATAAACACCAGGATGAAGGCCTCGATCAATGTCTTAAGCACCTCATGGATAGAAGCGTACAAGAAGTCGTTCGCGTTCATGCCGACGTCGATCTTCAAGCCCGGAGGCAATATCTTTTCCGTCTCTTCCAACAAGTTCTGGATATTATTGATAGTCTCCGTCGCATTGGTTCCCGCCATCTGATAGACGATACAGGTTACGGCGCTATGCCCGTTTACTTTATTGACAAAGTTATAGGTCAGACGTCCCAATTCGATATCGGCGATATCTTTCATGCGGAGGACTTCACCATTCGGCAAGGCTTTCACAACCATGTCTTCGAACTCGTTTACCTCCTGCAAACGTCCCTTATAACGAATCGTGTACTGGAAACTCTGGTTCCCCTGTTCGCCGAACGAACCCGGAGCGGCTTCCACGTTCTGCTCGGCCAGGACACCGGCAACGTCATTCGGAACCAGGTTGTACTGTGCCATCACATCCGGTTTCAGCCAGATACGCATGGAGTAGTCGGTACCTAACACGTTCGCATCACCGACACCGGGTACACGCTGTACTTCGGGGATCAGGTTGATCTTCGCATAGTTCTCGATGAATCGCTGGTCGTAACGGTCCTCGGCGTCATAGACGGAGAACACGACCAACATGGAGTTCTGACGTTTCTGGGTCGTTACACCGATCTTGGTTACTTCGGCGGGCAGCAAACCTTGTGCCATAGAAACACGGTTCTGCACGTTTACGGCAGCCATATCGGGGTCGGTTCCCTGCTTAAAGTAAATGGAAATATCGGCAGATCCGTTGTTAGAAGCATTGGAAGTCATGTACATCATGTTTTCCACACCATTGATCTGATCTTCCAGCGGCGCAATCACACTATTCAATACCGTCTGCGCGTTTGCACCCGTATAAGTAGCTCTTACCGAAACGGTTGGAGGGGCGATATCCGGATATTGGGTAATAGGCAAGGACAGCAAGCCTAATATACCCAGTATGACAATCAGGATGGAGATCACCGTTGAGAGCACCGGGCGGTTTATAAATCTATCTAATTTCATATTTTCTGTTTTTAACGAACAAATGGGAGTTATTAATTAAAAGCGGTCTTCAGATTACCTTCATTCTGATCTTTCAAGGCCTGATCATATTTCGCTTTCTGCTGTTCCGGGGTGATCGGCTCGATAGCCTGGCCGTCACGGAGGTTCTGTACGCCTTCAATCACGATTTTATCGCCGGATTTCAAACCATTCGTCACCAGGTAATTCTTTCCGTCATCCAGATTGGAGATCTGAATCTCCGTATTTTTCACGGAATTGTCCGCCTGCAAGACGAAAACGAACTTCTTGTCCTGGATTTCGACAGTAGCGGACTGAGGGATAATAATGATTCCATCCATCGTGTACGGGAATATAATGTTACCGGTACCGCCGCTTCTCAGGATATTTTTATCATTCGGGAAAACAGCGCGCATGCTGACAGATCCGGTAGATTGGTCGATTACGCCGCTAACGGCATCGATCTTACCTTCCGACTGATAGGTAGTGCCGTCGGACAGCTGCAAGCGGACAGCCGGCATCTTTTCCAACTGTTCTTTCAAAGTTCCCCCGGCTCTTGTCAGGCGCAACAACTCTTTCTCCGTCATAGAGAAATAAACATACACGTCGTTGATTTCGGACACGGTTGTCAACGGCTGTGAAACAGAAGGGCTGACCAAACTTCCGATACGGTACGGGAATGTACCGACAACGCCATTCGACGGGCTCGTCACCGTACAGAAAGATAAATTCTGATTCGCGCTTACCAAAGATGCTTCCGCTTGGGCCAGGCTTGCCTTGGCAGACATGAGTTGGTTGACCGCTGTCTGATATTCAAAATCACTGATGATCTTTTGATCGAACAAAGCCTTTTTGTTCTTTTCGGTCAAAGTCAGAGTAGCGACATTGGCTTTTGCCATCTCGACAGCCGCTCTCGCCTGTCCTACCGCAGCTGCATACTGGGTCGGATCGATCTGGAACAAAGCCTGCCCTTTACGAACAGTTGCTCCTTCATCCACACATAACTTAACAATAAAACCCGAAACCTGGGGGCGCACCTCGATATCCTGCGTTCCTCTGATCGTGGCCGGATAGGAAGTCGACTGGTCGCTCGTTGTCGAATTGACAGCAAGAACAGCAAACTCATTATCCCCTAACTTCATACCGCTTTGACTGTTTCCACAAGCGGTTAATAAAGACACCCCTACTGCAAACAATGCGATTTGCCTCAATTGGGTAATAGTAGTTCTCAACATTTGTTTATCCATATTCATTATTTATATATATTCTACCTATTTTCGTTTTTTAGTCATTAGTAAGACCGTTAAAGCCATCGCAACGGGTGAGATCCGCTGCACCATAGTAAAAATTCCACAACGATGCTGTTCAAAATTTATGGGTTCATAGCCTATTCCTCATAAAAAGCGTACAAATGTAGAATCTTTTTGTTGTACTTTTTCCGTTTATACAATCTTTTATACTAAAAAACCGCTTATTTTGTATTTCTGTATCAGAGATATATCAGGACTTTGACCGATCGAAAATATATTCGTTTAAATTGCTACATAATTTTAACACGGAATTTGTTTATTCAATAATTTATCCTAATTTTACGGCTTATATAACCTAAATTATCAATTCACATGGAACCAAAGTTTATGATATCGGAAGTGTTCGGCACTTCATGGAAGTACACTAAATCTCAGATTTGGGTACTGGTAGGACTGTATATCGGGTATTTTATCCTGTCAATGATCATTAGCCTGTTCGGCATGCCGGCACAAGGATCGATGGTCGGGCAAATCATTGTGTATCTGATAAGCGCCGCGATATACAGCGCTTTTATGCTGGGATACATCAAGAACCTGTTCCAGACAATGGATGGGGAAGAGCCACAGTTTTCGGCTTATGGACAACAGTCCCGTAAAATCGTCACTTATTTTATCGCCAGCCTTATTGTAGGTATCGTGGTGACTATCGGTGCATTCTTGCTGATTGTTCCGGGGATTTACCTGGGGATCCGTTTACAATTTTTTGCCGCCTACATCGTGGAAGAAGATTGCGGAATCATAGAATCCTTGCAAAAAAGCTGGAATCTGACACAAGGACAGGTAATGCCGTTATTCTTATTGTTGCTGGCAATGATCGGCATCGCGATCATCGGCTGTATATTGTTTGTCGTCGGTGTTTTCGTAGCTATTCCTCTTATCTTTATGATGCAGTGCTACACATTCAGAAAATTAAATACAATTTCAACGGAAGAAGAAGTACAACAACTACAATAATTAAATCAATAAAAACAGACAACAGCCCGCAAAAATAAACATTCTGCGGGCTGTATAGCTTTCCAACCTATGGGTAAGACATATAGAATCAAAGACATTGCAGAGATGTCCGGTGTTTCGACCGGAACTGTCGACCGCATATTACACAACCGAGGCAAAGTATCCGAAGAGGCACAGAAAAAAGTAGAAAAAGTCTTAAAAGAAATAGACTATCACCCGAACCTGATAGCCCGTTCTCTTGCACTAAAAAAGAACTACCATTTCATCACACTGATCCCTTCTTTTGCAAAAGGCGAATATTGGGATAAACTTTGTGAAGGGATAGATAAAGCGGAACAGGAACTTTTCAGCTACAACGTAGAAGTCGAACGTATATGCTTCAACCAATACGACAAGAGCAGTTTCGACGAGCTCATTCCCCAAATCGAAAAAGCCGACTGCCAGGGAGTCGTGATCGCAACACAATTCCACGACAGCGTTATCAAACTCGCATCCAGGTTGGATCAGCTACAGATACCTTATATACTGATAGATGCATTCATCGAAAACACCAATTGCGTGGCCTATTACGGAACCAATTCGTATGACTCCGGATATATTGCCGGCCGTCTGCTGTACGAACAAATCAACCCGACCGAAAACATCGCAATCTTCCGCTTTATCCGCAAAGGAGAAATGCAGGTGACCCAGGTAATGAAACGCGAGGAAGGCTTCAGGAATTATCTGGCAGAAAAGGACTACGACGGGCGCATCTATTCCGTACAGCTGCACGCTGACGAGCCGGAAAAGAACATAAGCATCCTCGATGCTTTTTTAGAAGAGCATAAGGAAGTGAACGCCGGTATCATATTCAACTCCCGCGCCCACTTACTGGGAAAGTACTTCCGTGACAAAGGAGGAAAATTCAGATTGATCGGCTATGACGTGATAGACCCGAATATCACTTGCCTGAATGACGGTTCCATCACGCACCTGATCGCCCAACGGCCGGAAGTACAGGGATTCAATTGCATACGGGCACTGTTCCGCCACCTGGTCCTCAAGGAAAAAGTCGAACAGATCAATTATATGCCGATCGATATCCTGATGAAAGAGAATATCAAATATTATAACAATTATATTTGAAAACATAAAAAGGTATTTTTTCCCTGTTTTCTTTTTGTTTGATAAATAAATACTATACATTTGTACCCAATGTGTGCGCGAGCACAATGGGATAGTAACAATGAAATTATCACAATCATAAACAATAAAAATATGGCTAATTTATTTTGCGTTAAAGACAAAGTTGTCATTATTACCGGTGGAGCCGGAATTTTAGGTAGAGGTATTGCAGGCCATTTGGCTGAAGAAGGTGCCAAAATCGTTATTCTCGATCGTGCAGCCGAAGTTGGTGAACAGATTGTAGCCGACATCAAAGCTAAAGGCGGAGAAGTAAGTTTTTTCCTGACTGACGTATTAAACAAAGAAGTTCTGGAACAGAACAAAAAAGATATCCTGGCCAAATACGGTCGTATCGATGCGTTGCTGAATGCAGCCGGCGGAAATATGGCAGGTGCGACTATCGGACCGGACAGCACGATTTTTGACCTGAACATCGACGCTTTCCGTAAGGTGGTAGACCTGAACCTGTTCGGAACAGTTCTCCCGACAATGGTATTTGCCGATGTAATGGCAAACCAGAAAGAAGGTGCTATTGTCAACTTCTCTTCCGAATCCGCCTTGCGTCCGCTTACCCGTGTAGTTGGTTATGGCGCGGCTAAAGCAGCCATCTCCAACCTGACTAAATACCTGGCCGGTGAATTGGCGATCAAATTCGGAGAAGGTTTGCGTGTAAATGCAATCGCTCCGGGATTCTTCCTGACGGAACAGAACCGTACTTTGATGACTAATCCGGACGGATCCTACACTCCGCGTGCCGAATCCGTTATTGCACATACTCCGTTCAGACGTCTGGGTACACCGGATGAACTGTTTGGTACGATCCAGTATCTGATCAGCGACGCTTCCAAATTCGTAACCGGAACAATCGCTATCGTAGACGGTGGTTTTGATGCTTTTTCTATTTAATCTCACAATTAAAACAAGACATTATGTATTTATGCGAACAAACATGGCGCTGGTACGGACCGAACGATCCAGTTAGCCTTTCCGATATCCGCCAAGCCGGTGCTACCGGAATCGTAAATGCCTTGCACCATATCCCGAACGGAGAAGTATGGACAGTTGAAGAAATCCAGAAACGCAAGGATATGATCGAAGCTGCCGGCTTACGCTGGAGCGTAGTGGAAAGTGTACCTGTACATGAACATATCAAGACACAGAGTGGAGATTTCCAGAAATATATCGACAATTACAAAGAAAGCATCCGTAACCTGGCAGCTTGTGATATCCGTGTGATCACTTACAACTTTATGCCGGTTCTGGACTGGACCCGTACCAACTTGGCCTACACCATGCCGGACGGTTCCAAAGCATTGCGTTTCGAACGTGCTGCTTTCATGGCTTTCGATCTTTATATTTTGAAACGCCCTGCTGCAGAACAAGAATATACAGACGAAGAAAAAGCGATTGCAAAGGCCCGCCTCGACGAAATGAGCGAAGATGACAAAGCATTGCTGGTTCGTAACATGATCGCCGGTTTACCGGGTTCGGAAGAAAGCTTTACATTGGATCAGTTCCGTGCCGAACTGGATCGTTATAAAGATATCGATGCAGAAAGACTTCGGGCCAACTTGATTTATTTCCTGAAAGAGATCACTCCGGTTGCCGACGAAGTAGGCGTACGTATGGTCATCCATCCGGACGATCCACCCTACTCGATCCTGGGCTTGCCCCGTATCTTGAGTACTGAAGAAGATTTTCGCAAATTGATCGAAGCCGTGCCGAACAAAAGTAACGGTTTATGTCTCTGCACCGGTTCATTCGGCGTTCGTGGCGACAATGACCTGGCAGGCATGATGAAGCGTTTTGGCGACCGTATCGACTTTGTCCATATTCGCAGTACCAAACGCGACGAAGCCGGAAACTTCTTCGAAGCAAACCTATTGGAAGGCGACGTGAACGTTTATGAAGTAATGAAGGCACTTCTTGAAATCGAACAGGAACGCGGTTGTTCGATCGCGATGCGTCCGGATCACGGCCATCAGATGATCGATGACTTGCACAAGAAAACAAATCCGGGTTATTCCTGTATCGGTCGTTTGCGTAGCTTGGCTGAATTGCGTGGCTTGGAACTGGGTATTGCTCGTTCTTTATTTAAATAATAGAGACAAGTAATCACAAATAGTTTGACATTCAAAGGCGTTCGACTCTTTTTCGGACGCCTTTCTTTTTCCCTTTTCCGCTCTTTTCAAAACGAAAATAAATATAAAGAAATCAGAATGATATGTAAACAAAGAAAAAGAAGATAGCGATTTTAACCGTTTTTCCCTATTTTTGTAGCGCTAACAATTTCACAAAATGTCTAAAACACACTACAGCATACTGTCAGTCATCTTCTTACTCGTGTTAAGCGCATGCCATTCTTTATGGACTGCCCAGACGCAACCTGCGCCGCAGCAGGAATCGCTCTTAGTTCTGCCGACAACGGATATTCCTCTTCCTAATACAGACTTTGCTTTTCTGTTTCCGGAAGAACCGAAACTGAACAAACAAACATCTCCCCGCAAAAATATTACAGAAAACTTTTCCAGCAGGGAAAAAAGCGATATTGCCGCATCAGATCCATTACTGATGGCGGAAGAAAATTCGATGCTTATAGATTTAAGTTTGGTACAAAAAGAAGATTATGCATTCCCCTTACCCGGAGCAAAAGTAATATCCCCGTATGCCGGACGCAGGAAACACCATTCGGGTGTCGATCTGAAAACCCGTGCCAATGATACGATTGTATCGGCTTTCGATGGAATTGTCCGTTTAGCAAAACCCTATTATGCATACGGAAATGTTATTGTCGTACGCCACTACAACGGATTAGAAACAGTCTACAGTCATAACTCCAAGAATCTGGTAAAGCCGGGAGATTATGTAAAAGCCGGACAACCGATTGCCCTGACCGGACGTACCGGAAGGGCCACGACCGAACATCTTCATTTTGAAGTACGGGTAAACGGGCAACACTTCAATCCGAATTTAGTATTCGACCTGCAAGAACGAAAACTTAACGATCAATGCTTGGTATTCACCAAAAAAGGCAACAAAATCGCAGTAAAATCCGTCGAGCTAATGCCACATCAGTTTGCAGGCGATTACAGTTATTCACCTGCCGCCCGCAAAAACAAAGGACAAATAGATAGCGAAAAGGAAACTTTATAAATTCCTTTTCAATGCCCTTGCAGTGCTTCTACCAGAAGATTGATATTGACGGTAAACAAGCGGACTGATATCGCCAACAGAATAATGCCGAAGAATTTCCGGATAATGTAGATTCCGCCTTTTCCAAAAAAACGTTCGATACGGGCTGTCATACGGACAACAAAATAAACCCATATCATATTCAGTATTAAAGCTATCACTATATTGACACTGGCATACTCCGCCCTCAAAGACAACAATGTGGTAAACGAGCCGGCACCGGCCAGTAAAGGAAAGACCAACGGAACCAGAGTCGCCTCTTTTATCGGTCCTTGGTTTTTAAAGATTTCTATATCGAGTATCATCTCCAGCGACAACAGGAAAATAACAAACGAACCAGCTACTGCAAACGATTCGATATCCACATGGAAAAGCCGCAGCAGGACATCACCTGCATAAAAGAATCCGATCATCAACAAAAAAGAGATAACCGTCGCCTTCATGGCGTTCACATCCTTACCCTTTTCTTTCAAATTGATAATAATCGGAATGGAACCAATAATATCAATCACTGCAAATAATACAATGAATGCACTGATCATTTGCTGAAAATCAAAACTTTCAAACATAAGATACTCTTTTTAATTGCTCTAAAGGTACTAAATCTTTCCCAACAAGCGATTGACAAATAGTAACAATCGCTTCGATGAATAATGTTTTTCTATCGATGTCCTATTAGAGATCAAGCCCCAAGTCAACTACACCGCCAGCCGTTACAATAAAAAGTCCGGTAAATTCAAGCCCATTTTCGATTTCACCTTAGTGATGGTCGCCATCATTTTATCACTGGTCTTCACTCAACGAACCGAAATAGTCAAAGAAGGCCCCCGATAGCCACCTATATCGTGAGCTTTCTGAACAATAAATCATGACTCTAAAAGACTTTCCAAGATTTATTGTATCTTGTCAGGATTCGTTTTCAATACGAATATTAATCGCATTCATCCCCCTCAGACCGCGTTCAAGTTCAAAAGTAACGATGTCAGTTTCCGAAATATCGGTCAGTGTATTATTGCTGACATGAAAAAAATACTTCTCGGCACTATCAAGGTCTTTGATAAAACCATAACCTTTTGATTCATTAAAATAATCAACCCTCCCTTTCAGTACGGAAGGCGTCTCTATATCTTCTTTTTTGGGAGTCGAGATGAGAATCTCTTCTTGTTTAATCTCTTCTTTATTAGGATTCACTTCGGGAGGGGTCGATGTAATCACACCATTTTCATCCACATAAGCGATCATATCATCAAAACTATTCGCTTTGCCAAGTAGTTTTCTGTCTTCCTTCTTTTTTTGTTTTTCTGCCCGCCGGGCTTGTTTCTTTTTTTCGTTTTCTCGTTTATTGTATGTTACGGATTTTGCCATTTAATCTATATTTAATTACATTAATAATCAACCTCTTATGTAAAGGTTCGGAGTGGAATGCCAAGGTATTTCCGGAATATGGAAACGCAGGATATAAAAAAATCCCTGCTATTGCATTGAAGAGTAGGAGCTAACTATAAGCTATGGGAGAGTCATGAAGGAGTGTCAAAAATAGAAAACGGAACGCAGATGACACAGATCCGACAGAGAACCGCAGATTTTTATTTTATTGATCTACAATAATCAATCTGTGTGAATCCGTCTCATCTGTGTTATCTATGTTCTAATATACAGATTTATGACATACCCCCATATATCAGGAGATCAATATCGTCTGGAATTACTATAACCACCTCTTCTTTCACGGTATCCGCCGTTTGAAGGTTTTTCGGCACGGGGACGGGCCACGCTTACCGAGATCACTTTTTTCTCAAATTCAGCTCCATTAAGCGCCTCGATAGCCTTTTCGCCATCAGCATCGTTTACCATTTCAACAAAACCGAATCCTCTGGATCTTCCAGTTTCTCTGTCCATGATAACTTTTGCAGACGTAATCTCTCCATACTCTGCAAACAAATCATTCAAATCAGCATCATTAATGCTATAATTCAAACCTGTAATGTAAATGTTCATTTAAAATTTCGTTTTTAATAAATACTAATAGGGTATGAGAGGAAAATTAATGGAGAGGCCTACTTAATAATAAAGAAGAACTATACGCTAATAATACGTAACTCAAACTCTGACTCAAAGGTAACACTATTAATCAAACCAACAACTATTATCACCCTATAAATTGTCATTTTTCTTGTTAAGACCGGCAAAACAGTCCTATTATCCGGATTATACGCCCACTTCGTAAAGAGCGTTTACCCTCCAGAAACCGCTAAACGGGGCAATCAGCAAGAATCTTCTCCCTGCAAAAACATCCTTCCAAGTGATCATTAACAAACCCTGTCGCCTGCATATGAGCATAACATATAGTAGAACCGAAGAACTTAAATCCTCGTTTCTTCATATCCTTGCTCATTGCGTCCGATTCCGGAGTCGTAGCAGGAATCTCCTTTAATGATTTAAAACGGTTTACAATCGGTTTCTGTCCGGGAAGAAATGATAACGTATAATTATAGAAACTGCCAAATTCCTTTTGAATCGCCATAAAACATTTGGCATTCGTGATGGCGGATGCGATCTTCAGCCGATTCCTGACAATCCCATCAAAAAGCATCAACCGGTCAATATCATCCGAGGTCATCGAGGCCACTTTCTCAACATCGAAGTTGCAAAATGCCTTTTTATATCCTTCGCGTTTGCGAAGAATTGTAATCCAAGCCAATCCAGCCTGAGCACTCTCCAGAACCAGAAATTCGAATAAGGTTTTATCATCGGTAATCAATCGCCCCCATTCCTCATCGTGATATTTCACATACAAATCGTCAGTTCCAGCCCAACCACAACGTCTATTTATAATATCTTCCATCTTTCATGATTTATAATTCTCAAAGGTATTTATTAAAGATGCATACACAAGAGAGCAGTCTAAAAACTTTTCAACAAATTCTTTAAACCGTCATATTTATTCAAAGGAGAAAAAAAGATTAGTACTGAAAGCTATCATCACGCTAAAACTATCATGATACTATGTTCTTCTACAGTGAGGAAAATATACATACATTATACAAGAGCACATGTACCCTCTAATATTTATGCAAAGAGTTCTTCCTTTGACAAAAGGAAGAATGTATGACACAAATAGAAGATTTTGTAATTCAAAGAGTGAAAGAACTCCGTATAGAAAAAGGAATGTCCCAGAGAGAATTTGGTGATAACATAAACTTGAGTCAGGGATTTATCCGTGACTGTGAAAATCCACGAAAAAGAGCAAAGTATAATTTAAACCATCTTAACGAAATTGTCCGGGTGTTTGGGTGTAGCTTCAGTTATTTTTTCCCCGACCAAGCCCTGGAATAACTTTCATATTATATATGATAAGAACTCAATCCATCAACAGAAAATTTTAAATAATACAAAAAAATACCCGGTTTTACATTATTAGGTGTAAAACCGGGTATTTTCTTTATAAAGCATTGATTTTCAATATTTATCGCGGTGCGTACGGGACTCGAACCCGTGACCCCATGCGTGACAGGCATGTATTCTAACCAGCTGAACTAACGCACCAATATATTATTGTGCGGTCCGGACGGGACTCGAACCCGCGACCCCATGCGTGACAGGCATGTATTCTAACCAGCTGAACTACCGAACCATTATAACCATTATTTTATTGAACTGCTATTCCTCTGAATTGCGATGCAAAAGTAGGTGGTTTATTTGAATTATGCAAGAGTTATATGCATATATTTTTCATTATTTTTCAATCGCCTCTGATAATAAACATCTTACATCGGAACTTTTTTTGTTTATATTCTGAAAAGCACAATTGCTTTCCATCTTACTATTATCCCGTGGTTCCGCCCCTTATGCTTTGCAGCGTCTTTACAGGGCAAAAATGCAGAAACAAGGAAAGCCTGCTTTTGCCAAAAAGGAACGGATTCCAAGCAGATGCATACTCGATAAAAATACAACAACCCCCACTAAATGGCAGATATTCGTATTTTATTAATGTTCAACGCTTTGGCAAAAACCATGTTTATTAAAAAATATTACCCTTGCGGGTAATTTGAAATAAACGGGGTAGAAAATCAAATTTCATGCACTACTGTTTCGATTCGGACCAGCGGGTATTTGAAGAAACTATACAATAAGCCCGGAATGGCAAACCGGCCAGTTTATCACAAATAACATCTATTCTGCAACTTTTCATAAAGCAGACATCTATATGTCATGATAATTTGTTAGTTTTGCAGCTCAATATAAAAAAGGAAGCAACAATGGATGTCGCCATTATCAAATACAATGCCGGAAATATTTATTCTGTGAGTTACGCACTGAAGAGATTAGGAGTCGAGGCAACGATCACAGCAGATCCGGAACTGTTATGTAAAGCGGACAAAGTAATCTTTCCGGGTGTCGGTGAAGCGCAGACCACCATGGAACACCTGAAAGAGCATAAACTGGATGCCCTTATCAAAGGATTGAAGCAACCGGTTTTAGGGATTTGCCTCGGCATGCAACTGATGTGCCGCCATTCGGAAGAAGGAGACGCGGATTGCCTGGGCATTTTCGATACGGAAGTAAAACGTTTCATCCCGCAACAACATACGGATAAAGTCCCGCACATGGGATGGAACACGATTACGGATGTCAAAGGCGGACTGTTCGGCAAGCAATTGGAGAACAAGTTTGTTTATTTCGTACATAGTTATTATGTACCCGTAAACGAATACACCGCCGCGACAACCGAATATATCCTTCCGTTCAGCGCTTCCCTGCATAAAGGCAATTTCTATGCGACACAGTTCCACCCGGAAAAAAGCGGTTCGATCGGCGAGGTCATATTAAGTAACTTTTTAAAACTATAAGGTGATATGATAGAGTTGATTCCGGCAATAGATATGATCGACGGGAAATGCGTGCGACTCACCCAGGGCGATTACGACACCAAGAAAGTGTATAACGAAGACCCCCTGGAAGTAGCCAAGATGTTTGAAGATCACGGCATCCGCCGCCTGCATGTGGTAGACCTGGACGGAGCACGTCAAGGACGGATCATCAACTACCGCACGTTAGAGCGACTGGCGACACGCACGTCATTGATCATCGATTTCGGAGGCGGGCTGAAACAGGAAGGAGATCTGGAAATCGCTTTCGAAAGCGGTGCGCAGATGGTTACGGGCGGAAGCATCGCCGTGAAGAACCCGGAGGCGTTCACCTCCTGGATCACCAGGTTCGGTCCGGAGAAAATCATCCTCGGAGCAGATGCCAAAGATAAAAAGATCGCGATAAGCGGATGGGAAGAGACGACAGACAAAGAGCTGATCCCTTTCGTCCGGAATTATCACGACAAAGGAATCACGAAGACAATCTGCACGGACATCAGTCGCGACGGCATGCTGCAAGGGCCTGCCATCGGATTATATAAGGAGATACAGGAACAAATACCTCTGCTTTACCTGATAGCCAGCGGAGGTGTCAGTTCCATACAAGATATTGAAAAACTGGCTGAAGCGGGTATTCCGGCTGTCATCTTCGGTAAAGCGATTTACGAAGGGAAGATACAGTTGAAAGATTTGATCCGCTTCACCTGATAAAAAACAATGATGATATATGCTTGCCAAGAGAATAGTACCCTGTTTGGACATAAAAGATGGAAAAACCGTTAAGGGAATCAATTTCGTAAACTTCCGCGATGCCGGCGATCCGGTCGAACTGGGCGCACAATACAGCCGGGAGGGAGCAGACGAATTGGTATATCTGGATATAACCGCTTCGCACGAAGGACGTAAGACATTTACGGAACTGGTCAAAAAGGTCGCGGCCAATATCAGCATTCCTTTCACGGTCGGCGGCGGCATCAACGAACTGCAAGATGTGGACCGCCTGCTGAGCGCCGGAGCCGATAAGGTTTCCATCAACTCGGCAGCCCTGCGCAATCCGAAACTGATCGAAGAGATTGCCAAGAACTTCGGCAGCCAGGTATGTGTGGTCGCCATCGATGCCAATTTCGAAACGGGCGACTGGATATGCTACTTGAACGGCGGACGCATTCCGACGGAAAAACGTCTCTTCCAGTGGGCGGCAGAAGCTGAAAGCCTGGGAGCCGGAGAAATCCTGTTTACCAGCATGACACACGACGGCGTGAAAGACGGCTACGCCAACGAAGCGTTGGCTACGCTGGCCGGCAACCTCCACATTCCGGTCATCGCTTCGGGGGGAGCCGGGAAAATGGAGCACTTCCGCGACACTTTTGCTCTCGGAAAAGCAGACGCAGCTCTGGCGGCAAGCGTGTTCCATTTCGGGGAAATCGGCATAGGAGCTTTGAAACAGTATCTCCACGAAGAAGGGATCAACGTCCGCCTCTGATGCCCACGGCAGAGAGCTACCGTTTCCTTTAAAAGAAACTTTTGTTTCATGCAGGTGAAACTTCCGTTCCATGCAAGTGAAACTTTTGTTTCATGCCTATGAAACCGGAAACAGATACCGAAGGACCAAGAGACGCATACGGATGAATTAAGAACAATATAATAGTCAGATAAAAAAATGAAATTAGATTTTGAAAAAATGGGCGGCCTGATTCCCGCCATCGTTCAGGACTACAACACAAACAAGGTATTGATGTTGGGCTTCATGAACGAAGAAGCTTACGAAGAGACAAAAGCAACCGGTAAAGTGACCTTCTTCAGCCGTACGAAAAACCGTATCTGGATGAAAGGCGAAACCAGCGGAAACACCCTGCAGGTCATCACCATCGCCGCCGATTGCGACAACGACACACTGCTGATCAAGGCTATTCCCGCCGGTCCCGTATGCCATACCGGCGCCGACACTTGTTTCGGCGAAAAGAATGTGGAAGACATCATGTTCCTCAAATATTTGCAGAACTTCATCGAACAGCGCCGCCAGGAAATGCCGGAAGGTTCCTACACCACCACCCTGTTCCAGAAAGGCATCAACCGCATGGCACAGAAGGTGGGCGAAGAAGCCGTCGAAACAGTTATCGAAGCCACCAACGGGACAGACGAACGCCTCGTTTACGAAGCTGCCGACATGATCTACCACCTGATCGTATTATTGACAAGCAAAGGACTTCGCATCGAAGACCTCGCACGCGAATTAAAAAGCAGACATAAAGCCTGATAGCAATGGAAGAGACAACCCTGCTCAAACTGGATAAAGTGGAAATCTGCCGTGATGAGAACGTCATCCTTCACGAAGCCTCCTTTACGCTCCACAACGGAGAATTTGTGTATGTGATCGGAAAAGTCGGTTCCGGAAAGAGCAGCCTGTTGAAATCCTTGTACTGCGAAATCCCCATCAACCAAGGGGAGGCATGGCTGTTAGACTATAACCTCTGCAAGATGAAACGGAAAGACATCCCCTACTTGCGCAGGAAATTAGGCATTGTCTTTCAGGATTTCCAGCTTCTGACCGATCGCTCGGCATACAAGAATCTCGAATTCGTCCTGAAGGCTACCGGATGGAAAAAGAAAAGCGAGATAAACGAACGCATCGGCAACGTGCTGTTTCAGGTCGGAATGCAGGATAAAGGCTATAAGATGCCGCACGAGCTTTCGGGCGGCGAACAGCAGCGCATCGTGATCGCCCGCGCCCTGTTGAACGACCCGGTATTGATCCTTGCAGACGAACCGACCGGGAACCTGGACCCGGAGACAAGCGGACAAATCGTACAGCTCCTGCACGACATTTGCCGCAAAGGAACGGCTGTCGTCATGACGACTCACAACTACACGCTGGTACATAATTATCCCGCGCGTATAGTAAAATGTGAGAATGCCTGCCTAAGTGATGTTGGAGAATAATTTTTTATGTAACTTTGCACACGCATTTAAAGCGAAGAAGAACAAATTAATATAGTAAAAGAAAATGAAAGTTTTAAAGTTTGGCGGTACTTCTGTGGGATCTGCACAGAGAATGAAAGGTGTAGCAAAACTGATTACGGGAGAACGTAACATTGTAGTCTTGTCTGCCATGTCCGGTACGACCAATTCATTGGTTGAAATCTCGGATTACTTGTACAAGAAAAACCCTGACGGAGCAAACGAGGTCATCAATAAACTGGCGCAGAAATATTACGGCCATATTGAAGAACTCTACAGCACAGACGAATACAAACAGAAAGCCAAAGAACTGATAAAACATCATTTCGATCATATCCGCACGTTCACGAAGGATCTTTTCACGCTGTTCGAAGAAAAGGTTGTCCTGGCACAGGGCGAACTGATCTCTACCGGCATGATGAACCTCTATCTGAACGAATGCGGCGTAAACTCCGTTCTGATCCCGGCACTGGATTATATGCGCACGGACAAGAACGCAGAACCGGATCCCGTGTATATTAAGGAAAAGCTTGTCAAGTTGCTGGACGAACACAAGGATGCAGACCTTTTCATCACACAAGGTTACATCTGCCGCAATGCCTACGGCGAGATCGACAACCTGCAACGTGGCGGCAGCGACTACAGCGCATCCCTGATCGGTGCGGCTATCGGCGCCGAAGAAATCCAGATCTGGACAGACATCGACGGTATGCACAACAACGATCCGCGCATCGTTGAAAAGACATCGCCGGTCCGCCACCTGCACTTTGAAGAAGCAGCCGAGCTGGCTTACTTCGGAGCCAAGATCCTCCACCCGACCTGCATCCTGCCGGCCAAGCTGAACAATATCCCAGTCCGTTTGTTGAACACGATGCAGCCGGAAGCTCCGGGCACCATGATCTCCAACATGACGGAAAAAGGAAAGATCAAAGCTGTCGCCGCAAAAGACAATATCACTTCCATCAAGATCAAGAGCGGCCGTATGCTGTTGGCTACCGGCTTCCTGCGCAAGGTGTTCGAAATATTCGAAAACTACCAGACTCCGATCGACATGGTAACGACTTCCGAAGTAGGCGTTTCCGTTACGATCGACAACCGCAAGCATTTGGAAGAGATCGTCGACGACCTGAAAAAATACGGAACGGTTACGGTGGACGAAGATATGGTCATCGTTTGCGTAGTCGGCGACTTGGAATGGGACAACGTCGGTTTCGAAGCCCGCATCGTCCAGGCGATGAAGGACGTGCCGGTACGAATGATCTCGTACGGGGGCAGCAACTACAACGTCTCGCTCCTTGTGAAAGCCTCCGACAAGACAAGGGCGCTGCAAGCGTTAAGCGATCACTTATTCAACAACTAACAGTAATTCCATAAGAAAATTTCAGGCACGGATTACACGGATTACGCAGTTTGAGCAAACTCAGAAAACAGTGAAATCCGTGTAATCCGTGCCAATTTTATATACTAATTATCATATATGCTCAAAGGAACATTTCCAACAGACAAATTCAAGGCGCTGACAACGCCTTTCTATTATTATAACATCGAGCTGCTGAAGGAAACGCTCGATATGGTGAAAACGGAAGCCGGAAAGTATGGCTATCATGTCCACTATGCAATCAAGGCGAACGCCAATCCCCGTATCTTGTCAGTCATTGCAGAATACGGCTTGGGAGCCGACTGTGTGAGCGGCGGTGAGATACAAGCGGCACTCGATGCCGGTTTCCCTGCCGGCAAAATCGTTTACGCCGGTGTCGGCAAAGCGGACTGGGAGATCAATTTAGGACTGGACAACGATATCTTCTGCTTCAACGTAGAATCGGCAGCCGAACTGGAAATCCTGGACGAACTGGCTGCCGCCAAGAACAAAGTGGCCTCGATCGCCCTCCGCATCAACCCGGAAGTAGACGCGCATACACATGCCAAGATCACGACCGGCATGAAAGAGAACAAATTCGGCATCAACCTGAGCCAGCTCGGACAGGTGTTAGACTTGGTCAGCCGTCTCGAACATGTCAAACTGATCGGCATCCATTGCCATATCGGTTCACAGATTACAGATATGGCCGCTTTCCGTGGCCTGGTAATCCGTGTCAATGAAATTCAGGAAGAATTGGAAGCGCGTGGACTGGAAGTCGAGAATCTGAACTTCGGCGGCGGCCTCGGCATCGATTATTATCACCCGAACCATTTGCCGATCCCTGCTTTCGACAACTATTTTGCCGTATTCAACAAACTGTTGCAACTCCGCCCCGGCCAGCAGGTTCATTTCGAGCCGGGACGTTCCATCGTCGCACAATGCGGTTCGCTGATCTCCAAAGTGCTGTATGTAAAAGTCGGCGAGACGAAGAAATTCTGCATCCTGGACGCCGGTTTCACCGAACTGATCCGCCCGGCCATGTACGACGCATACCACCGCATGGAGAATATCACCAGCAACGAAGAAGTTGAAGCTTATGACGTTGTCGGTCCGATCTGCGAATCGTCCGACGTCTTCGGCAAAGATATCGAACTGAACCGCGCCCATCGCGGCGACCTGATCGCCCTCCGCTCCGCCGGCGCTTACGGCGAAGTGATGGCCTCGCAATATAACTGCCGGAAACTGCCGGCGGCTTATTATTCGGACAGGTTGTAAAAGGCTGAAAACCGAATGTATATGTAAAATCCAATCTTCTTTGTTAAAATAAGATGATTGGATTTTATTTTTTACACAATATTAGGATCTTTCTATTTAAAACCTTATGTTTGTATTCATTATTTTTTCCTAAGTTTAGTACTATAAATTACTGCGTATGAAAACACATGTAAACAATCCCCTAAATTCAGGTTGTACAGTGATCTTTATTCTACTCTTGTCATGTTTATCCTTCTCTTGTTCCAATGAGGACATACAAGAGAATCTATCAGGAAAAGAGGCAAAGGAGATCACACTCAAAATGTCCGTAGATGAAGCCAACGCCATCAAGATCAAAAAAACGGGAAGCTTCACCATACCGGAAAGCGAGGCCATCGAAATGGTGCGTCAGAGATATATGAAAGATGCACTCACTAAATCAGGAAATAACAGTATCATCAAGTCATGCAAAAAAGTCTCTTTACCAACAATGCAAACCAAAAGTTCAACAGATGAAGTCCCCGGATACTACGTAGTAGAATTTATCACAGAAGGAAAAGAGGGCTTTTCCATGGTTTCCGCAGACCGTCGCATTGAAGAGGTTTTTGCCTTTTCCGAATATGGCTCCCTTAATGATACGGCTTATAATGAAGGGCTAAAAATGTTTTGTGAAGGATTGCCTTATTACATTAAAGACAAAATAGAGAGTTTTAACACAGACTCCTTGTATAACGCAGTATCGGAACGTCTTGCTTCTACCAAAAGCGGTTGGATTGATGACGGACCGATCCATTATTTATATATGCAACAAGGGTTTCTTCCTGATCCGGATTATGAATATATGGGAGAAGAGACAATAGGTGATGCCGGAACTGAATATGGGACGATATTGACTACCCAATGGAAGCAGACATCTCCATATAACAACAAACTCCCTTATGTCAGTGCAACACAAAAAGCATATGCCGGATGTACATTAATTGCTTTTGTACAAATAATGGGACACTACAAAATCGGTTACAAAAATATTACTACTGCTGATTGGAAACGTTTTACCCAAACATCGCAATGTTATGAAGAAAAGTTGCAAGATTGTATCAAATCAATATTTGACGAGATTCAAAACAAAGACGTTGACGCCAATGGAACTGGCATCTCTCACAAAAGTGCGAACCAATTCTTAAACAACAATAGATACCAAACTTCCTATTATAGTTCATACAAGCCTGAACAAATGGTACTTCCTGTAATGGTTTCCGGTTATAACCCGGACAGTGGCCACACTTGGATCATTGACTGCCGTCGTCGAAGTTCCTACAAGACTTATGACAAATATGAAAAAGATGATGGCTACGATATATGGCGCATTTACGTTGAAAAACGAGAAGAATCAGGACCACTTTCAGTTCATTGCAATTGGGGATGGGGTGGTTTCTCCGATGGCTGGTACACAAGTGGTAGCTTCTACTCCTATAATACTTTCGATTATAGGAATAATCTGGAAATGACTAATATTAAACCTAAAAATTAAAAACATGAAAAAGATCATCTTTACTCTCATCGCTTTTCTTTCCCTAAATGGTGCGATGGCGCAACATCAATGGTCAGTAGGTCCTCGCCTCGGTATCGGTTTTTCCAACAGAGCCGAAGGTTTTGACTACTGTAACCACTTCGTCGGAGGTATTTTCGGAGAATACAGGATAAGCAACTTTGCTACCGAACTGGATCTTCTGTTCACCAAACAAGGCATGAAATATCCTTTAGAATCCCACGGTAATGCTTCCCGAAAAGACAAATGCCTGCTAATCCCCTTGAAGGCCAAGCTATACATGCCCTACCTCCTGAAAGGATTGAACATCTTTGCAGGCCCCCAATTGGAGATATTCCCAAACAGGCATTCTCCTTATATCCCTACAAGTTCTTTTGGTACAAATTCCTACCGAAAAGCAGGAATCTCCATCGTTATAGGGCTTGGTTATCGTTTCGACTTCGGGCTGGATCTGGCGTTCAATTATAACGCAGGAGTAACTTCCAATGTAGACAGGGAAAACATTTCCGACAAGAACCGCGTCTTCCAGCTCACCGCCGGTTACGACCTTTGCAAGCTGTTTAAGCTATGCGGGAAGAAATAGGATTTGCATCTTTATCCATAAAAAAAGCGGAGATCCTGCCATCTCCGCTTTTTCTTTTTCAGAACGCCGGGTTTACAATTCGCCGGGACGCTCCTCTTCACCGCCTCCGAAGGAGGAGTGGGCGTGATGTCGCCGGAACCTGTGCTGCCACCCTTTCCAGCTCCGAGGCGCATAGGTCGTTCGCCTTTTTCAAGGCATCGATCCAGCCGGAAAGGTTCAGTTTTTCCACATCATCCTTATACTTGTCCGACTGCAATTCCTGCAGGAAGTGGTTCGTCATCCCCGTCTGGTCGTCATACGCACGCGTCTGCCCTCCCCGGAAAGCAGCGACCAACGGGTCCATGTGAATACCGACAGCCTTGATAACCGGGTCAAAATGCCCGTCAAACTGCTGACGATCGTGTTATCTAAATTCAAAAACTTAACAAACTATTGATCGTAATATAAAGGGAATATATAGTTTTTGAATTATATTTGCAAATCAATAAGCTATACAGATGAAGCCTTTTTTAAAATATTCGATCTACTTACTTCTAATACTTTCAGTACCTTTTATCACCGGATGCAAAAACATTTCCGATGATAAAAAGAAGATCGCCCTGATCCATTCCTACGAAAAGGGGAAGGATACCTATCCGCTATTTAACGAAATACTCGAAAAAACGTTCCACAAACAAAAGATAGACGCGGACATTTATCCTTTCTATTTGGATTCTCAGGTAGATCAAAATCAAAAAATGAATGAACGGATGTACCAGTTTCTCGACTCGATCAAAAAAATAAAGCCGGACATCCTTCTGGTCAACGACAACGATGCGCTCGATTACCTCCTGTCTTGCGGACATCCTCTTGCGAAACAGCTGCCCGTCGTTTTCGCGGGCATAAGTTACCCGGACTGGGAACGGTTAAAAGATTTTCCCAACATAACAGGATGGCAAGACAAACACGATTTCATTAAAAACATCGAATTTATGCACGACCTTTTCGGCCAGTTAAAAATCAAGGTCGATTGCGTCGACACTCCAATGGGCGAAAAAACATTGCACGATCTTTTGGCACAAATCAAGACGGCCCCCCACATCGAGTTGATCCGCTGGAATACATATCTCATGAGCCATCCGGAATTAGTCGACGAACAAACCTTCAACTACATGAAAAGACTTCGGGAAATTACTGCAGACGGAGCCAATTCGTCTGACGATGCCGATCCCGAATCGATCGGGTATGTCTTTACAATCCCGTACCGCAATTTGCCCAGCGCACACATATTAAGCGCTTTCATCCGTGGAACAGGTTTTGCCTATTTGGAAATCAATCGAGATTACCTTTCCGACGCGATGTGCCAACAAGTCGATTATCCGGCCCTCACCGCTTACAACGAGTCTGTCCAATATGAATTTTTCCCGAAAAACAACCGATATATCGGAGGGTATCTCACTTCCGTAGAAATACAGGCAAAGGAACAAGCAGAAACGGCTTCCCTCATTTTGCGAGGGACTCCAGCCAGGCAAATACCCTTCAAAGAACATAGCAAAGAATACATTATGGTATGGCATGCCATAAAGGCGGCTAACTTCCCGTTGGAGAAAATACCTCCTTACGTCCGTCTCGTGAATGTACCGTTCTATGAACTATACAAACAGCCTCTTACCATCTCCACAAGTATTATATTCATTCTTATTTGCACCATCACCCTCTATCTATGGCGCATGTGGTTGAAAGAACAGGCACACAAGGAGACCGCACAAGCCCAGTTGTTCGTTAAAAACCAAGAATTGGAGGCGGCTTTATTGAGAGCTTTGGAATCCGACCGTTTGAAATCTGCGTTTCTGGCCAATATGAGCCATGAGATCCGCACCCCGCTGAATGCGATCGTAGGATTTTCAAACATTCTGAATTCCGACATAGAGATTGATCAAGAAGAAAAAGAACGTTTCATCGAACTGGTCAACATCAACAGCGACCTGTTGCTCAACCTGATCAACGACATACTGGATCTGTCCCGTATCGAATCAGGACGAATGACTTTCGTATTTACAGAGTTCCCATTGAAAGAATTAATGATGGAAATCTATCAGACTTACCATATCTTGATGCCGGAAAATGTAAAACTGCTCACCGAACTGCCGGAAAAAGACATATTGCTGTCCACAGATAAGCACCGGCTTATGCAGGTAATCAATAACTTTATCAACAATGCCATCAAATTCACCAAAAACGGATACATCAAAGTCGGATTCAAGCCTATGGAACAGGAGCAAATCTGCATCTTTGTGGAAGATACCGGCATAGGAATCCCTAAAGAGAAGCAGGAGACCATCTTTAACCGCTTCTCCAAGTTGGACGAGTACGCGAAAGGCACCGGGTTAGGATTGTCTATTTGCAAAGTAATCGCCGAATATTTCGGCGGACATATAGAAGTCCAGTCCGAAGTGGGAAAAGGTAGCCGTTTCTCCATTGTTATCCCTCAACAATGCCCGAAAGCTGGCGAAAGCAAATAAATCTCCGTACCTTTGCACATTCGAAAATAAAAAAATCGATGAGCGAAAACGTATTGGTATTCTCAAACATTGAAATGTGTCTTGCCGGAATGACCGGAGGACTGTTTCTCATTCAATTGCTTTACTATTTGGTCACATATGCACGTCCGCTACGCGCGGCAAAGACGGTCGAAAGCACGGGACGGGTTACGGCAAACCGGGAATCGGAACCTGTCTCCGTCATTATCTATGCACACGGGGACCCAGAGGATTTGCGGCAGAACCTGCCGGCTTTTCTGAACCAGGATTATCCGGACTATGAAGTGATCGTCGTCAACGACGGCTCCGATGCCGACAGCGAGGATGTCCTCAAACTATTCTCAAACGAATACAAGAATCTCTACTACACATACGTGCCTGTAGACACTCAATACCTGAGCCATAAGAAACTCGCCCTCACAATGGGAATCAAGGCAGCCCGTCATGATACCCTCCTTTTCACCGAAGCAGACTGCCGCCCGCTCGGTCCGAAATGGATCGAGGCGATGGCCGATTCATACCACCCCGAAACGGATATCATTTTAGGCTTTTGCGCCTACCGCCATACAAAAGGGTTCCTGAACAAACTCATTGCTTATGATAACCTGACGAATGGTTTGCAAATGATATCTTCCGCCCTCTCCCACCATCCTTTCACGGGAAACGGCCGGAATCTTTCCTATCGCAAGAAACTGTTCTTCGCCCACAAAGGTTACTCCAAATCACTCAACCTTCACGCCGGGGCGGACAACCTGTTCATCAACGAAGTATCGGATTCCACCAATACGCTGGTGCAATTTTCACCCAATTCCATCATTGAGATGAACCGAATAGAAGACATCGGAGCCTGGAGAGAGATGAAAGCCTCACGCGCCGTTACCGAGCATTTTTACAAAGGACACTCTTTGGCTTTTTACCGGATGGAGACCCTCAGTTATCTGCTCTTCGCGATTGCGACGATTGCCGCCATCATTGCCGGGCTTTCGGGTAACTGGCTGCTCTCGATATCAGCCGGATTGCTTTTGCTACTTCGCCTCACGATCAAAGCGTTCGTCTATAAAAAATCAGCGCTGCTCCTGCAACAAAAACCGTTGACCGCCTGGCTCCCCCTGCTGGAAATCGCCCAACCGGCCTATGACATATATGTCCGCATTTACAGGATGTTCAACGGGAAAAAAGATTTTACGAATAATGCTTGATCGGGCACATTAACCAATTGGTACATGATTACTCGAACCGGATGCTTTTTGCCGGATGGATTTTGGTGATCAGGTAGGAAGGTCCGAGCATCATTAACATGGCGGCAGCCAATGTACCGATGTTCAGTAAAACGATAGAAAAGACGGTGAGGTCGATAGGAACCGCATCTAAGTAATAAACAGACGGATCGAGCTTTACGACACGGAAACAAGATTGGACGAGACAAAGTACGATTCCGATCACATTGCCCCAAATCATCCCTTTGCCAATCAGGAAAAAGGAGATATAAAGGAATATTTTACGGATACTGGCATTATTTTCACCCAGAGCTTTCAATATGCCGATCATGTTCGTTCGTTCCAGGATAATGATCAACAGCCCCGAAATCATGGTGAAGCCGGCGACGGCAAGGATCAGTACCAAGATCACCACCACGTTGATATCCTGCACTTCCAACCAGTCGAATATCATCGGATTCAGTTCTTTGATGGAACGTGTATAATAAGTGTTGCCATTCCGGTCCTGCTTTTCTGCAATATCGAAATACAAATCTTCGGCAATCCGGTCCAGCCGGTCATAATCACTCACCTGCAATTCCAAGCCACTCACCTCGTCAGGCGCCCAACCGTTCAGGCGGCGTATCTGGCGGATATCGGCTATCACAAACAGCTTGTCATAATCGACAAAGCCTGTCTCATAAATACCCGTTATACGGAATTTACGGGCACGTACTTCATCCTGCACAAAATAAGTCAAAAAGGAATCCCCCACTTTCAGTCCCAACAAATTTGCCAGATAGCTTGAGATCAACACATCCGTAGACGCCTTATCGGCAGGAAGGGTAAACAGTTCGCCCTCTTTCAGATTATTGCGGAAGAAAGTCCAGTCGTAGTTCTCATCCACGCCTTTCAGGACAATCCCTTGAAAATCGGTATCTGTTTTCAGGATTCCCGGCTTCGTGGCAAAAGCCTCCACATGCGTAATGCCCGGAAAAGCCTTCAGGTGATCCAGCAGCGTGTCGCTTACCGCAATCGGAGTCGATTCGTAGGAAGCATTATTATCAAAGTTCGTGATCTGGATATGGGAGCCGAAACCGATCACCTTGTTCCGGATCTCCTTCTTAAAACCTATGACTATAGCCACCGAAAGAATCATGACAGCCAGTCCTAAGGCTATTCCGACCATAGCAATACGAACAACGGGAGGAGTAGCCTGACGGTCCCCCTCTTTGCTGAAATAGATGCGTTTTGCTATAAAGTACTCTACGCTCAAAACAATTGACAATTCATTTACACTGTTTTTCCCGGATAGGTCTCCAGTGCCTTCCGAAGCACTACGAGCGCTTTCGCCAGGTCTTCTTTTTTCAAGACGTAAGCCATACGGACTTCATTCTTCCCCAGTCCCGGAGTCGTATAGAAACCGGAAGCCGGAGCCATCATGACCGTCTGCCCTTCATATTCGAAATCGCTCAGGCACCAGGCACAAAACTTTTCGGCATCATCTACCGGCAACTTGGCTACCGTATAGAAAGCCCCCATCGGAATCGGAGAATATACGCCAGGAATACGATTCAAGCCGTCGATCAAACATTTACGCCGTTCGACATATTCATCATACGTCTCACGGGCATATTCTTCGGAAGCATCCAAAGAAGCCTCGGCAGCAATCTGGCCGATCAAAGGCGGACTCAGACGGGCCTGGCAAAACTTCATAACGGCATTGCGGACTTCGGCATTCTTCGTGATCAAGGCGCCGATACGGATACCGCATTCCGAATAGCGCTTGGAAACGGAGTCGATCAGCACTACATTCTGCTCGATCCCTTCCAGATGGCAGGCCGAGATATAGGGCGAACCAGTGTAAATGAACTCACGGTACACCTCATCCGAGAAAAGATAAAGATCATATTTCTTCACGATATCCCGTATCTGGTTCATTTCACGACGGGAATATAAATACCCGGTCGGATTATTGGGATTACAGATCAGGATCGCTTTGGTACGCTCGTTGATCAGCTCTTCGAACTTCTCCACTTTAGGAAGGGAAAAACCTTCCTCGATCGTCGTCGTCACCGTACGGATCACCGCCCCTGCCGAAATGGCAAAGGCCATGTAGTTGGCATAGGCCGGTTCGGGCACGATAATTTCATCACCCGGATTCAAGCAACTGAGGAAAGCAAACAATACGGCTTCCGAGCCACCTGTCGTAATGATGATGTCATCTGCCGTCAGATTTATATCATACTTCTTATAGTATCCCACTAACTTTTCACGATAACTACGATATCCCTGGCTGGGACTGTATTCCAACACCGACCGATCGATCGTCCGGATCGCATCCAATGCCGCTTGCGGGGTAGGCAGGTCAGGCTGACCGATATTCAAATGATAGACATGAACACCTCTCTGTTTGGCAGCATCAGCCAACGGGGCAAGTTTCCGAATGGGGGAAGCCGGCATATCGGCTCCTCGTTGTGAAATATTAGGCATTACTTTTTACTGTTATTTTTATAGGTGTGGCAAAGATAGGAAATAATTGAGAATTGAAAATTGAAAATTGAAAATTAGTTTCACTTTGTCGCCTTTACGGCAGTTTTCATTTTCAATTCTCAATTTTCAATTGCCTAAATTCCCGGACGCGGCGAATCCTTACTTGCATGCATAGTCGAGATAAAGGCATTCGGGTCGATCTCCTTCACCTCATCTTTCAGGCGGGGCAGGTCTTTACGCTCGGCAATGGTAAAGATGATTTCTTTCTCCTTGCCCTCATACATACCACGGCCATGCAGGAAAGTGCCGCGCATCCCCATCTTTCCGACAATCAGATCTTTTATCTCTTGTGTTTTTCTCGATACGATAAAGACCGCCCGGTTCGGATTCTCCGTCTGGAACATCTCTACAATCTTCCCGTACACAAAAATAGCAAACCAGGAATACAAAGGAACCGCCCAATCCCGGAAAACAATCAATCCCAACATCACGATAGCCGAATCTAACAAAATAATCATATTGCTGACTTTCAGATTCGAATTATTCGCAATCACACGGGCCAGAACATCCGTTCCCGCACTGGTACTCTGCGCACGGAACACGCAAGTCACACCGATACCCAATATGGCTCCCCCGTAAAAACAAGCGATAAAGCTATCGTTTTCCACCAGAGGCTGGTTACCCAGCAAATAAGACAAAGAGTCTGTAAAAACGGAAATCAGCACAAACGTCACAATTGTTTTGGGACCTGACGCCAATCCAATCTTTTTCATCGCCAAAATCATCAGCGGGATGTTAAAACAAAGAGCCGTAGCACCCATCGGCAAACCGTCGGGCATAAAAGAGAAAAGTCCTTTTGTGACATAGTGCAATACGATCGAAATACCATAGACTCCTCCCGGGACGACCTTGTAAGGAGCTAAGAAGAGAACATAACTAAGTGCTTGTAAAAAAGCACCGATGACAATCAAAGTGTAGTCTGCTGCATTTCTTTTCAGCGTGGCATTAGAAACCAGTTTAAGCGGTTGTTCCATGTTTGCGTTGTTCGATTTATGTGTTGTTTGTTATTTGTTAAAAACAGCGCAAAGATAGATAAAAAAGAAGAGATTGCACACATAAAGCACACAATCTCTTCTACTATCAAAAATAACCTGATCCGGATTGAATCATTAGAAATTCAAAGTGCGGTTATTATTATTTGTCACATTCAACAGAACCAAATATTTGCGATACTGTTCCGGCGTCAGAACCTTCTTCATCAACTTCAGATTTCCATAAACAGCCTGACGCATCTTTTTGTCACGCATTTTTTCACTTGCCCGGAGACTTTCTCCCTGCATATCCAGAAAATACTCGTTGATGTTTGCTACTTCATTGGCTTGGTTAGAAGACAACTGCAAATAGTTGCTCAATTTTTCAAAGTTAATAGCAAACGGTTCTTTACTCACATTGTTACGGTTCTCGCGTGCAAAACCCATTGTTGCACATAATAAAACGGCTGCTACAGCCATACCTAAACGTCTCATAATACCTAAACATTAAATTGTTAAACCTAAACACAGGGGCCATTTACCCCTTCCTTTTTTTTCTTTTTGTTACTGCAAATATAACAACATGTTTTACAACATTGTTCTTAGGTATATTCAAATATTGTTAACAATTGACAAATTGGATACTATTTAACAATTAGGAAATCTTTTTGAGTCGCAAATGAAACATTTATTATAAATAAGACACCGTTTTCTCTACTAATAGATCAAATCGATAAGCGTATAAGCATAATCTATCAAAGTCTGTTTACTCCATTTATTGCGCCTTTGCATCCGGTTCCTATTCCTTGATCACCCTGAATTCGCATTTCCCGATACCGAACAAGACTGTCCCACCAACCACTCCGGTAAAACCGGATGGATATCGGAAATTCCATCATGGCTACTTGCAAACCGGACGACCTTCGATTTACAGAGCCAGCTTAGGTTGGGATTCCAATTCAAGCAAGAACTTTTTAGCCGGAAGCCCGCCGCCGTAACCTGTCAGCGAACGGTCACTGCCGATCACCCGGTGGCAGGGCGCGAATATCGACATGGAATTTGCGCCATTGGCATTGGCAACCGCACGGACAGCTTTAGGCATACCGATACGCTGGGCCATTTCGCCATAAGAAACCGTCTTTCCAAAAGGTATTTTCAACAGTTCGCTCCATACTGCTTTTTGAAAGTCCGTGCCAACGAAAAGAAGCGGCACGTCGAACTCTTTACGCTTTCCGGCAAAAAACTCGTCGAGTTGCCTTGCAGCTTTCTCGATTACTTCCGATGTGCCAATCTCGAATTCGGCACACAGCATCCGTTTCAACCGCCGGTCTACATGATCACGATGTTTTTCCACCTGCCAGTCACATAAGCAAAGTTTGTCACCAAACGAACCGAGTAACAACAAACCGCAAGGCGATTCGTAACGTTGTACTTTAATACCATTTTTCTCTTTCCTCATAATCAACTTATACTAATAATTTATGCTTCTCATACGATGGCCTCACCCAACGCAGATAAACGCCAAGTGAAGCCAGGCAACAACCGGCTCCCACTCCATAGGCCACAGCCAACCCGGCACAGGAAGCGATAAAACCGGCCGAAAGCATCCCGATGCCGACCCCCAAATCAAAAGAGGTCAGATAAGTAGAGGTAGCCGTACCGCGCATATTATGCGGAGCGACATTGACAAAGAGGCATTGAAAAGCCGGAACCCCCACTCCGTAGCCGATGCCGATCATCAAGGCGCAGGCAAAGAAAACCCAAGGCTGGTGGACAGTCGCAAACACGGTAAACGTCACCAACAAGCAGACCGAAGAACAGACCGACACCCAATGGATTTTCCCGTGATCGACCAGCCTGCCGGAGATCAGGCGCGACGTTCCCACTCCTATCGCCATATAAATAAAGAAATAGCCCGGATCGGCCACTTCGATTTCCTTTCCGTACAAAACGACAAAAGAGGTAATCATCCCATAAGGAATAGCAACCAGGATATAAGCGAGCGCAGCGGGCAACGCCTTCACCAAGATAAAGCGGTCGAGGGAAAAATGCGGCCGCGGAACCTTTTCCCGTTTCGGATAGCGGATCAGGCAAACAGAACCGACCCCGATAAAAGCCGCCACCCAACCAATCGAGACAACCTGATGAAACCCGCCTTTCCCATAGATGGCAACCGCCACCAACGGAGCCAGCGACATCGCCAAGTTGATCGTCAGACCGTAAAATCCCATCCCCTCACCACGCCGGGAAGAAGGGATCACATCGATCGCAATCGTATTGCCGGCAACCGAAGTCAACCCCATAAAGCCCCCCTGAATGAAACGGACAGTCATAATCGTCAGCATGGTCGTGGCAATCAGATACCCGCCGAACATGAAAGCAAAAACAAAAAAAGCGAAAAGGTACAACGGCTTACGCGAAAAACAATCCACTAAAAAACCCGAAAAAGGCCGGACACAGAGCAAGCCGATCGTATAGCTGGACAAAGCGATCCCCACATTCGCCGTATCGATTCCTAAAACTTCCACCAGATAGACCGGCATCGTCGGCATCAGCATATAAAAAGAGAAGTTCATCAGGAAATAGGAAATGCAGCATTGCACAAAATTCCGGTTCCACAATATAGGTTTATGCTCTTCCATTTTACTCACGCCAGCTCGCTCAACTCCAGCCAGCGCATTGTTTTTTCGTCTATTTCTTCCATTACTTTTGCGATTCGTTCGGATTTGGCCAACAACTCGTCGTTGCTCAACGAGCCGCTGCTCATAGCCGTTTCCAACTCTGCTTTTTCGGCTTCGAGCTGAGGAATCTCGACTTCGAGCGCTTCAAACTCCTTGCGTTCCTTGAAAGTCAGTTTCTTTTTCTGCTCCTTTTCAGGACGCGGCGTTTTCTCCACGGCGGGAGCCGTCTTCGCCAGGCATGCCGCTTCAGCCTCTTTTTCCAACTGATCCTGCACCTCTTTCCATTCGCGATATTGCGTGTAGTTGCCCGGAAAATCCTTTATATCGGCATTTCCCCGGAACACCAGCAGATGATCGACCACCTTATCCATAAAATAGCGGTCGTGCGACACGACGATCGCACATCCTTTGAAGTTCCGCAGATATTCTTCCAGCACATTCAGCGTGACGATATCCAGGTCGTTCGTCGGCTCGTCGAGTACAAGAAAGTTCGGACTACGCATCAAGACCGTGCAGAGATACAAACGGCGTTTCTCTCCCCCGCTCAACTTGTAAACGTAATTATGCTGTTTCTCCGGAGCAAAAAGGAAATAATTCAGAAACTGTGAAACACCCATCTTCTTCCCGTCACCCAGATCGACATATTCGGCGATCTCCTGGACCACATCGATCACCTTCATCTGCTCGTCGAACTGGAGGCCGTCCTGGCTGTAATACCCGAACCGGACTGTCTCGCCCACGTCAAAACGGCCGCTGTCAGGCTCCACTTCTCCCATCAGCATCTTGATAAAAGTCGATTTTCCCGTTCCGTTATTCCCGACAATCCCCATCTTCTCGTAACGGGCGAATATATAGTTGAAATCTTCCACGATCTTCAAATCACCGAAACTTTTCGAGACATGTTCCGCCTCGAAAATCTTCGATCCGATATACGAAGCCTTTACATCCAGATTGACGTTTCCGGCGTCATGCTGCTGCTTGGCTTTCTTTTCCAGCTCATAGAAAGCGTCGATCCGGTATTTCGCCTTAGTCCCGCGTGCCTGCGGCTGACGGCGCATCCAGTCGAGTTCCTTACGAAGCAGATTGCTGGCCCGGTCCACCTCGGCATTCAGTGCGTCCATACGCTCCTGTCGTTTTTCCAGGTAATAACTGTAATTTCCTTTATACTGGTAGATCTGTTTCCGGTCTATCTCGATAATCTCGCTACAGACACGATCCAGAAAATAGCGGTCGTGCGTCACCATCAAAATACTAATGTTCGCGCGAGACAGATATCCTTCCAGCCATTCGGTCATTTCCAGGTCCAGGTGGTTGGTCGGCTCGTCGAGGATGATCAATTCAGGATCGGTGATGAGCACGTTTGCCAAAGCCACCCTTTTCAACTGTCCGCCGGAAAGCGTTTCCACTTTCTGGTCGAAATTAGGAATCTTCAACTGTCCTAAAATCTGCTTGGCACGCTGTTCGTAATCCCAAGCCTTCAGATTGTCCATCCGAAGCAAGATATCTTCCAGGTTGGAGTGGTCGCCGCTCGCCATCGCCTGCTCATATTCGGCGATCAAGCGGACCGTCTCGTTCGATGAGTAGAAACAAGCCTGCAACACGGTCAACCCATCCGGATAGTGCGGTGTCTGTTCCAGATACCCAACCCGGAGATCATTACGGAACACGACCGCCCCACTGTCATAATCCTCTTTTCCGGCTATAATATTCAGTAAAGTCGTTTTCCCCGTTCCATTCTTGGCTATCAACCCGACCTTTTGCCCTTGCGCGATTCCAAAAGTGATCTCTTCGAACAAAACCAAATCCCCAAAACTCTTAGTCAACTTGTCTATTTGTAAATAGCTTATCATATATTCATATCTGCTTTAAATGCAGGACAAAGATACAAAAGATTAGGTACAATGAACGGGATTATTTCGTATATTCATGCTGGAGCGGTTGCCTGTCGACAATTGTCGACAAGCCTGCCGACAGTTGTGAGCAAACCTGCCGACAATTGTCAACAGGCCTGCCGACGAATGTCGGCAAACGATTACCCGGCAGCAAACACATCACGACATGCAGACCCCGCTACGATTTCAGCCCGATAAATCATGAGGAATGTAGACAATGAATTCCATAACTGAAATTATATTTTTATCTTTGCCACTATTATGTATTATTGGTTTCATCAATCATTTTATATGGCAAAAGCCCTCCCGTTCATCGGTGGATGGCTGGCGGACCGCCTGTTGGGTGATCCTGAGGGATGGCCACATCCGGTTGTGGGCTTCGGCAAAGTGATTTCCTTAGGAGAAAAGACGCTGAACAAAGGGAATGACCGGGCTGTCAAAGGAGGTGTCATGGCGCTCGTATTGGTTACCGGAACTTATTTGCTTTGCGAACGTATATTGGTGCTTGCCGAGTACTTTTACCCGCTGGTCGCTTCGATCCTGGTCGGGATAGGCGTCTTTTACTGCCTGGCGGGAAAAACGCTGGCCAAAGAAGTAAAAGCCGTTTTCGAGGCTGTGGACCGCAGCACGGAAGAAGGACGCAAACAGGTCGGACGGATCGTTGGCCGTGACACTTCCCGCCTTTCCCCGCAAGAGATACGGGCTGCCGCTCTCGAAACGCTTGCGGAAAACCTGAGCGACGGGGTGGTCGCTCCCATGTTTTGGTTTGCCCTGCTCGGACTTCCCGGCATGATGGCTTATAAGATGGTGAACACGCTCGATTCGATGATCGGCTATAAAAACGAGCACTATCTCGAATTCGGACAGATTGCCGCAAGGCTCGACGATCTTGCCAATTATATCCCAGCCCGGTTGACTGCATGGTTGATGCTGGCTGTCTCCGGCAACTTGAACAAAATGGATTTCGTAAAGCGTTTCGGCCCGGCTCATGCCAGCCCGAATTCAGGCTACCCGGAATCCGCCCTTGCCGCCATATTGAACTGCCGTTTCGGTGGAACCCACGACTATTTCGGGAAGCCGGTGGAAAAGCCTTATATCGGGACTAACGAACGGACTTTCACAACAGAAGACATGTTAATTGCTATCAAAATAAACAGTAATGCCGAACTTGCCATGGGGCTTATTGTTTGTTTAATATCAATAATTATCCACTAAATAAATACGCACAGAATGGAAGTAAGATTAAATAAACTCATCAGTGATTCCGGCCTTTGTTCACGCAGGGAAGCGGACAAATTCATCGAAGAAGGACGTGTCACCGTAAACGGCAGCCTGCCTCATGTCGGGCAGAAAGTAACCGAAGCCGATATCGTCATGTTGGATGATATACAGGTTAAAGTAGGAAAGCATACGTCCGAACATGCTTCCGTCGCACGTGGCAAAGCTCAGGAACTGGTATTCGGCGAACAGAAGAATAAAGCAAAAAAAGAGAAACCGCAGGCTGCAACGGCTTCCGAAAAGAAAGCAGCCTCTCCAACAACCGGCTCAAAAGGCCTGCGCCCCGGTAAATATGTAAAATACAATAAATATGCTGCTGCCCGTCATGCCGCTCGCAACGGGGAAAGCACAAAAAAAGAGACAAAGGCAACCGATATCGAAAAAGAGATGCTGAAAGAAGCTCTACGGCCCAAATTCGGCAAATCATTAGGACGGTCGGCCGTCGCACAGCGTCTGGCTTCTTCCCCGAAATCGGCAGCGTTGCGCAAGACAAGTAAGAACAACCCGCTCAACAAGGCTAAACGCGCTGCAGCCCGCAATAAACCGAAAGGAGAATAAGACAATGAAAAAAAAGCATATCGTTTTAGTGACAGGCGGTCAACGTTCCGGGAAAAGCGGATATGCGCAAAAGCTCGCTTTGTCACTGACCGCTAATCCGGTTTACCTGGCGACATCACGTGTTTGGGACGATGAGTTTCGCGAGCGTGTGGTTCGCCACCAAGCCGACCGGGGACCGGAATGGACGAATATCGAGGAAGAAAAATACCTGAGCAGACACGATCTGAACGGGCGTGTCGTCGTCATCGATTGTGTCACCCTCTGGGGCACGAACTTTTTCTTCGACAATGAAGGCGACACGAATCGTTCGTTAGCCGAGTTAAAAGATGAATTCAATAGATTTACAGAGCAGGATGCCTATCTGATCTTCGTCACAAACGAAATCGGGTTGGGTGGCGTTTCTCCCGATGCGGTGCAACGCCGGTTCACAGACCTGCAAGGTTGGCTTAACCAATACATCGCATCCCATGCCGACGAAGTTGTCCTCATGGTGAGCGGTATTCCCATGAAAGTTAAATAATAAAACACTATACAATGATCTCTTTCAATATTCAAAAACCTGACATCGCTATCGCCACAGCCCTGCAGGACAAAATCGATAATCTGACAAAACCCAAAGGATCACTGGGTACGCTTGAAGAAATAGCCCTTCAAATCGGTCTGATCCAGCAGACATTATCCCCGGCACTTCATCATCCGGTTAACGTAATATACGCATCCGACCACGGGATCGCCGACGAAGGAGTCAGCAAATCTCCCAAAGAAGTAACACGTCAGGTCATACATAACTTCCTGAACGGGGGAGCAGGCGTCTGTTTCCTTTCACGCCAGCACGGCTTCGAAATCAAGATTGTCGACGGTGGTGTGGATTTCGATTTCCCTGCCATCCCGGAGTTGATCGACCGGAAAATCAGGAAAGGAACCCGCAACTTCCTGCATGAAGCGGCCATGACGCAGGATGAAATGGAATTGGCCATCCAATACGGCGCCGAGATTGTCACGGATTGCTACGACAAAGGGTGCAACGTGATCAGTTTTGGTGAGATGGGAATCGGAAACACCGCTGCGTCGAGCATGTGGATGACTTGCCTGACAGGAATCCCACTGATCGATTGCGTAGGCGCCGGAAGCGGCTTGGATAACGAAGGAATCAAACATAAATATAATGTCTTAAAAAAGGCACTCGACAACTACAAGGGAGATAACAGCCCGTTGGACGTGATCCGCTATTTCGGCGGCTACGAGATGGTGATGGCTGTAGGAGGCATGCTCCGTGCCGCCGAGTTGAAGATGGTTGTTCTGGTGGATGGCTTTATTATGACGAACTGCGTACTGGCTGCTTCACGCCTGTATCCGGACATGATTCCATACTGCATATTCGGGCACTGCGGGGACGAGGCTGGACACAAACGCGTACTGGATATCTTACAAGCCAAGCCGCTGTTACATCTCGGCTTACGCCTGGGTGAAGGTTCCGGTTCCGTATGTGCCTATCCGATTGTTGACTCGGCAGTCCGCATGATCAACGAGATGCACAGCTTCCGGCAAGCCTCCATCACCAAATATTTCTAATTCCTTTATTTCTTAATTTTTAATTCATAATTTTTAATTTCCCCATGCTCCGTATCCTTGCCGCCTTTATATTTTTCACCCGGCTACCATTCTGGCGACTGGCTGAAGTTCCTTCGGAATATTTCAAGAATGTAGTCAGCCGCTGGGCGTTAGTCGGCTGGCTCACTGCCGGGCTTTCCGTGATCGTGCTTTACGCAGCCTCACTGGCACTTCCGGCAAGTGTTGCCGTACTATTGGCAATCGTCACCCGCCTGCTGATAACCGGTTGCCTGCACGAAGACGGACTTGCCGATTTTTTCGACGGCTTCGGAGGAGGAACCTCTCGCGAACGCATTCTTTCAATTATGAAGGATTCACATATAGGAAGTTACGGAGTGATCGGATTGATTCTTTATTTTGCGCTGTTATATACGCTGTTAAATAGCCTGCCGCTGGCTCTCGCCGGAAGTGCGATACTGGCAGGCGATCCTTTTTCCAAAGGAGTCGCCGGAATGATCATCAACAGGCTTCCCTATGCACGTAAGGAAGAAGAGGCTAAAAACAAAACGGTCTACAGCCGGATGACAACAGGTGAATATACATTTTGCCTTTTCTCCGCCCTTATTCCGATGTTCTGGCTACCGGAACCCATTTATTTTCTGGCAGGTCTACTGCCTGTTCTTGTCTTCTATTCTCTCACCTCTCTGATGAAAAAGAAAATACAAGGTTATACAGGTGACTGCTGCGGAGCAACATTTTTGCTTTGTGAACTGAGTTTCTATCTGGGAATAGCCGTTATTTATACAACAATCATATAAATCGCATTATAACATGGAAATTTATCTGGTCAGGCATACTTCCGTCGACGTTCCCGCCGGCTATGCATACGGACAAACCGACGTTCCGCTTCGCCCTTCATTCGAGGATGAAGCCAAAATCGTAAAAGAGGCCTTATCCGGCCATACATTCGACAAGGTGTGGAGCAGCCCGCTTACACGCTGTGTCCGCCTCGCAGACTATTGCGGCTACCCGGATGCAGAAAAGGAAGACCGTATTAAAGAAATCAGCTTTGGGGAATGGGAGATGAAATCTTGGGACGAACTATCCTCCGATCCCCGGTCGGGAGCCTGGTTCGACGACTGGATCAATGTTCCGGCTCCATCAGGCGAATCCCTGCAAGATCAATACAACCGTGTCAGTCATTTCCTAAATGAAATAAGGAAAAGCGGCTTTCAGAAAGTATGTCTCTTCGCACATGGCGGGGTCTTAACCTGTGCCCGCGTCTATGCCGGAGAGTATGACCTGAAAGACGCATTCAAAAATGTTCCTTCATACGGGACGGTTATCAAGTTGGAGCTGGATTAAATTCCGCATATTCGTTAATTCTTTCAGTGTCACCTGCTTTTTTAACAATATGCCAGGCAATTCTAAACAAAGCCCTTAACAAATGTGTTTCTCTTATAATAAATTCTTAATTTTGTCACATTGAATTAAATTTAATAGATACACTATGTTGACAGCAATGATCATCGTGTTCCTGATAGGATATTTGCTTATCGCCCTGGAACATCCGCTAAAAATCAATAAAGCGGGAACAGCACTCCTGACCGGAACAATCCTTTGGGTTTTATATACATTGGGTTCTCCCCAATTCATTCCGACAGCTTCGGCTGAAGAGTTTAAACTTTTTTTAGATGCATTCCCATTCATGCGGGATCTGCCCTACGTAGACCAGTGCATCCGCTTTGTCGTCGACCACCAGATACTGAACAGTATCGGTGAGATCGCGGAAACCCTGATTTTCCTTATTGGGGCGATGATCACCGTGGAACTGGTCGATTCACACGGAGGATTCATGTTTATCACCAACCGCATCACCACCAATAGCAAACGGAAACTACTGTTCGTCATTGCCACGATCACTTTCTTCATGTCGGCCGTCCTGGATAACCTGACGACGTCTATTGTGATGGTTATGTTGATCCGGAAACTGATTGGTAACTATAAGGAACGCTGGATCTTCGGCAGCATCATCGTGATCGCCGCCAATAGCGGCGGGGCCTGGTCGCCCATCGGCGACGTGACGACGATCATGTTGTGGGTAAGAGGGAATATCTCGACTTCCGCAACGATCCCGCATCTGTTTCTACCGAGTCTCGTATCGGCAATGGTTCCCGTATTGATCATATCCCGCTATCTGCACGGCAAAGTTACGCCTCCGAACGCTTTTGAGGAAAACCGGGATAACCTTTTATTAAAGGTATTGAAAGCGAACGAAAAACTGGCTATCCTCTGTATCGGCGTGTTCTGCCTGCTGTTCGTGCCCGTGTTCAAGACGATCACCCACCTGCCTCCGTTTATGGGGATTCTGATGGGAGTCGGCATTTTATGGGTATTCACCGAACTGATGTACAGGCGGACGCCTATCAATGAAGACCTGAAACTCCGTTTGTCAAAGGTCGTGAGCCGTATCGACGGCGCCACCCTGATGTTTTTCCTCGGTATCCTGCTGGCTGTGGACGCCCTGCGCTGTAGCGGTGTTTTAGGCAGTTTTTCCATCTGGCTGGACGATACGATCGGCAACGTATATGCGGTTAACCTGATTATCGGGACACTCTCTGCCGTCGTCGATAACGTTCCTCTCGTTGCCGGCGCTATCGGCATGTATCCGGTCGCTTCAGACGCTATGATCGCTACGGCTGCCGATCCGGTCTATATGGCCTATTTCGTACAAGACGGCGTGTTCTGGCAATTTCTTGCCTACTGTGCCGGTGTAGGTGGCAGTATGCTGATCATCGGTTCTGCCGCCGGAGTCGTCGTGATGGGGCTGGAAGGGATCAACTTCATCTGGTATCTGAAACGGATCTCCTTGCTTGCGTTGGCGGGCTATCTGTCGGGAGCTGCTGTTTACATCCTGCAAAATATACTATTAGGCATATAGAAAGATTCTTATTATATTTGTCGGCAATAATTATAAATACACACAATGAATTTCATTTCTAAGCTATTTAAGAAGAAAGAAGAAGAAACAGAAATCGTATCGAAAGGTTCCGTAGAGGAGTTCGTTACGCTGATCCGCGTGTATTACCAGGCGGTAATGGCTGTACAGTTAGGTATCACCAACCTCAACATATTGAACGATATGGCGTTGTTTAAACGGATGCTAAAGATTCCGACACAGAACAACAAGTTGGGGATAGCCGAGAAATCCCGTTCCCGCAAAATCCTGATGCAGGAATACGGATTGAATGAAAACTTCTTCAAAGAAATCGACGCGTCCATCAAAAAGAACTGTAAGACGCAAAACGACATCAAGTCTTATTTCATCATGTACCAGGGATTCAACAACGACCTCTTCTCCCTGCTCGACAACTTGATGCAATGGAAGTTCCGCTTCTCCATGCTGGTGAAAAAGCTGTTATATTCGCAGACCCAGAAAACGATCCACGAGATCGTAACCCGTTCGGAATGGAAAGACGTCGGCGTTCAGAAAGTCGCCTGGAGAATACGGAAATACAAAGAGACACTCGGCTATTCGGAAGAATGGATGACCGACTTCGTGTACAATGTCGTGCTGATGGCCAAAGAAGATGCCAAAAGAAAGAAGAAAGAAGACAAATAATATCGTGACCGCATGAGCTACCTGTTTTTAGAATATCCGAAATGCAGCACCTGCCGGAATGCCAAAAAGTGGCTGGATGAACATAAGGTAACATACGAAGACCGTCACATCATCGACCGGAATCCTTCCGTCGAAGAACTGACGGAATGGATCGGACGCAGCAAGTTGCCGCTCAAGAACTTCTTCAATACCAGCGGACAGGTTTATAAAGAGATGAGGCTGAAGGACAAACTGCCTGCAATGAGCGAAGAGGAACAGATCGCCTTGTTGGCTTCCGACGGCAAACTGGTCAAGCGTCCTCTTTTGGTCGGCGACGACCAGGTAGTAGTGGGCTTCAAACCGGACGAATGGACCAAGCAGGTAAAATAATGGAAACTCCAGTCCCACAGGCGATAGAACAGCATCCGTTAGGCTTCTTCCTCCCGGCAAACACAAAGTTGCTGATGTTAGGGAGTTTCCCTCCTCCACGTGCACGCTGGTCGATGAATTTCTACTATCCGAATATCCAAAACGACATGTGGCGGATACTCGGATTGATTTTCTATAATGATAAAGAATATTTCTTAGAGACAAAAAAAGCTTTCAGTGAAGAGAAAACAAAAGCCTTCTGCCGGGAAAAAGGGATCGGGATCGGTGATACGGCAATGGAAATCATTCGTTTAAAGAATAATGCTTCCGACAACTTCCTGCAAGTGGTCACACCGTTGGATCCGGTCGAGGTTCTGGCTAAAATACCGGAATGCGAAGCAATCGTCGTTACAGGCCAAAAGGCAATGGACACGCTTATTGCGATGTTACCCCCGTTGGAAGAGCCCAAAGTCGGCTCCTACTCCCGCTTTACCCTTTCAGGCCGTATCTTCCGCCTTTATCGCATGCCCTCTTCCTCCAGGGCTTACCCCAAGCCATTAGAGGAAAAGGCTGCAATATACAAAAAGATGTTCGAAGATTTAAAATACATATAAATCAGTATTTACCCGCAATGGAAATACCGGTTTACCAGTTCAAGCATCCCTTCAGGATCATTTTCCAGGTCTTCGCGTAACGTTGTATCATTATAACTTTCCAGTTTCTTCAGGATACCGTCGATCATGCTCGGACTAAAGACATTATGCTGTTCGAATACCGCCCTCTGCTCCTGCAGGCGTTTGGCCGATGCGGCACAGCTATCCGGCAACTGGTCCAATGTTTCCAGACGCGCCTTGTTTTCTTCCTGATGGATATTCACGTTCACGTATGTCTTATCGGCCACATCCAACGCATCCGGAATTTCAAACCCGTACCGGCAAGCAACCGCCAGTCCCGCCAACAACTGATATAAATCAGCCGATCCGTCCGGCGAACGCATTTCGACCGTCTGTTTCTGGGTCGTATCATAGTGGCTATCCGTCTCCAACGGATTTGCCAACGAACACATATCCTTCTTGGCAGCCCATCCCAACGGAACGCGCACCAATACGGAGCGGTTACGATCGCCCCAGCAAATATTCGTCGGAGCCTCCTGGTGAGGGACCAGACGGAAATAAGAGGTCGGATTCGTATTACCGAAAGCCGTAATGGACGGAGCTAACTTCATCATGCCGGCAATCGCCTTACGAGCCGTTTCCGACAAAACGCCCTCCTGCAACATCTGGTTCTTGCCATCCTTCATAATGCGCATATGTATATGCAGACCGGACCCCGCTTTTCCAGCCGTGATCTTCGGGGCAAACGTAATATTCAACCCGTACTCGTATGCCAGATTACGGATCACCCATTTGGCGATCATCAACTGATCGGCTGCATCTTCCACCCGCGTCGGCAGGAATTCAATCTCATTCTGTTCATAGATTTTACCATTCAAGGTAAAATTACCGACTTCCGAGTGCCCATACTTTATCTGTCCTCCCGCTTGGGCGATATATTGCATGCATTGCGTACGGAACTGATTGAATTTCGCATAAGGCCCCGATTCATGATACCCACGTTGATCGGTTGCCGGGAACAAATCTTCCTCATCCGCAATCACGTAATACTCCAACTCACCCATCGCCTCGAACTGCATGCCCGTCACATCCGTAAAAGCCCGGCTCGCCTTGTGCAACGTATATTCCGGCGAGCTTTCCAGCGGCTCGCCATCCTTATTAAAGAACGAGCACAACATGCTCAATGTCGGCAATTCGGAAAAAGGATCGATAAATGCCGTACGGAAACGCGGAATCACATACAAATCGCTGCTACCCGCCTCGATAAACGAAAACAGGCTGGAACCGTCCACACGCTCCCCACAAGTCAGGATTGCGTCCAGATATGCGGCATTGTTAATGACAAAATTCAATGTTTTCAAACGCCCGTCACCGGCAGGATACATAAAGTTCACCATCCGGATATTCTTCTCCTTAATGTACGATACGATATCCGCCTTTGTAAATTCGGAAGATGGTTTCTGAAGGAACTCAACCAAGAGGTTGGCATTCATGTCTAATTCGTCTTTCATGTCTTTGTTGATTGTTTGTATAAATTACATACCCGATTAACAACTCTATTACATCAAAGATAGAAAAGAAATTCCGGGAATCACCAAAGAATCGAGAAAATAAGCGGTTTTATCAACTATTTTTTGTACATATAGTTGGAATTATAGAATATTCTCTTACCTTTGCACCCGCAAACACGGAAGTAGCTCAGTCGGTAGAGCACTGGTCTCCAAAACCAGGTGTCGGGAGTTCGAGCCTCTCCTTCCGTGCTAAAAAGGAATCATCTCGATTTCAACAATTCCGCAATCTGTTCCCCAAACACAATATTCAATATCTGATCTTTTTTATCGCTGTCCAATTTTATTTGCAGAACAGCTTCAGTCGACATGCCTTCTCCATTGGAGAGAACATACTTCTCCGGAAATGTGATAAGATCTATTACAGAGAGCTGCAACACCTTTGCAATCTGCAATAAGGTATTGTATTTCAATTCTCGTTCTCCAGACATAATCAAACTAAACCCAGCTTGCTTCATTCCTATTTGAGTCGCTATGTATTCCTGCGAATAGCCTTTATTCCTTCGAATTGTATCTATATTTTCTAATATACTGTTCATGTAACTAAATTAACAATAGTCCCAGAACAAAATAAGCGTACCTTGTAATATTTCATTGCAATTATTTTTGCATATATAACATTTTGTAATATCTTTGCCGCGGATACAATTTAAAACTATTAACAAGGTCAGTGTTTACTTTAAGTAAATGATCGGCCCCTTAATAGACTGTTAACTTAAAAAAATCATTATGAGACCAATAGTCATTCAAACACAGTTCAAGGAGTGTATAACGCAATCTATCGAAGATATACATCGTAGAGCAATTCTCAACAAATGGGTTGATGACCTATAGCGGCCGCTCCCCTATCGTAATTTTCTTTCATACAGCATAATCAATTTTTCCAAAATATATGTTTCATTTAATTCATACTGCCTATGATCTAAATAATATTCGAAATTCTATTTTTTTAAGCTGGATAGCAATATCCTATTGTTTTTTTAACCTTATATTCATTTAATAAAGAAAGAACATGAAAGACTTTTCTTTGAAAACACATTCAACACGAAGCGGTGTCATCAGCAACCTCTTCCGAATGTTAACCTTATCACTTTTTGTACTATGTACAACAGTTGTTTTTGCACAACAAAAGCCCATCAAAGGTACAGTTGTCGATGCTACAGGTGAACCTCTTATCGGTGTGAACGTATCTGTAAAAGGTACTACTATCGGTACGATCACGGATGTTGATGGAAAGTACTCTTTAGAAGTACCCAGCAGCGGAACCCTCGTATTCTCTTTTATCGGCTATAAAACCGCTGAAATTCCTATTGGCAGCCAAAGTGTAATCAATCAAACACTAAACGAAGACACTCAAAATATTGATGAAGTTGTAGTCGTGGGTTATGGCGTCCAGAAAAAAGCATCTCTTACCGGTGCTGTTGCTACTCTTAAAGGGGAAGAGCTGAAAGCATCTCCAACAACCAACCTGACCAACGGTATGGTGGGTCGTATGCCAGGCGTGATCGGATTCCAACGCTCAGACGAACCGGGCGGTGGCGGAACAACCATCCGTATCCGCGGAACCAACTCCTTGGGTAGCAAAGACCCGTTGATCGTTATTGACGGTGTACCAGGACGTGCCGGCGGCTTGGATCGTATCAACCCAAATGAAATCGAGTCCATTTCCGTATTGAAAGACGCAGCCGCAGCCATCTACGGTTCACGTGCCGCAAACGGTGTAATCCTTGTAACAACCAAAAGGGGTAAAGAAGGAAAACCGACAGTCACCTATACAGGAAACATGGGATTCGCATCTCCTACACGTTTGCCGGAAGTTTGTAACGCTTACGAGTATTCCGTGTTACTGAACGAAATCAGTACAAATGCAGGCGGTTCCCCGAAATACACACAAGAAGACCTCGAACTTTTCCGCAACGGACAAGACCCGTGGGGACATCCGAACACAAACTGGTACGATGAAGCGATCAAAAACGTATCTCCGATCTACCGCCACGATGTCAGCATAAACGGAGGTTCCGACAAGTTCAAATTCTATCTGAATCTGGCAGCCAACGGCGAAGACGGTATCTACAAGAAATCAGCCAACCGCTACGACCAATACAGCATCCGTGCCAACATCGATGCAAAAATCAACGACTACATCGATGTTTCTTACGGTACGATTTCCCGTATGGAAATCCGCCATTATCCGACTTACGGAGCAGGTGATATCTTCACGGCTTTAGTTCGTTCGAAACCCAATCAGACTGGTTATTGGCCTTCCGGCGAACCGGGTCCGGATATCGAATACGGACACAATCCGGTAGTAATGGGAACAGATGCCACCGGTAAGGATAATCAAAAGGATTATTATTTACAGAATACTTTAAAGATCAACATCAAAATTCCAGGAGTAGAAGGCTTGACTTTGACAGGTAGCGGTACATACGACAAATATTTCAAAAACCGTCACCACTTCAGAACTCCTTATATGCTCTATTCTTGGGATGGCAATGCAGAACACAAGCTATCTGCCGGACAGAAAGGCCCGGCCACACCCGAAATGACTGAACAACGAACAGATCAGACTTTTTGGATGGCCAATGCGGTTGCCAACTACAATCGTACATTCGGTGATCATACCATCGGTATCACAGCCGGTATTGAAGCAGAAAAGAGAGATGAAAATTATGTTTCCGCTTTCCGCAAATACTTCTTGTCCACATCAAAAGAAGATTTGGATTTAGGAGGTGTTACCGACATGACCAACAGCGGAAATTCTTGGAAGGAAGCCCGTCTGAACTATTTCGGCCGCGTTTCTTATAATTATTTGGAACGTTATTTGATTGAATTCGTATGGCGTGCAGACGGTTCTTACCGTTTCCCGAAAAACAAACGATACGGCTTCTTTCCCGGTGTATCTGCCGCATGGCGTGTTTCTGAAGAAAACTGGTGGAAAGAAAATGTTCGTTTCATAGATTACTTCAAATTGCGTGGTTCTATCTCACAGACTGGTAATGACGCCTTACTCAATGCCGATGGTAATTTGGACCGTTCCGTACAATATTTAAGTACTTACAAATTCTCAGGCTATTATCTGTATGGTAACACATATTCTCCTTATTTGGAACCCACACGTACACCTAACCCTAATATCACATGGGAAGTAGGTACAACTTACAACGTTGGTTTGGACTTCAAATTTCTACAGAATCGCCTGTCTTGGGAAAGTGATATTTTCTACCACAAACGTACCAACATGCTGATCTATCGTAATGCTTCTCTTCCCGAAACATCCGGTATCACATTACCACGTGAAAACTTGGGTGAAATGTGTAACCGCGGTTTCGAATCGTTGATCAGTTGGCAAGACCGCGTCGGCAAAGTTGATTACCACGCATCCGTCAACATGACATACGCAAAGAATAAGATTCTGTTTTGGGACGAAGTACCAGGTGTTCCGGAATACCAAAAATCGACCGGTCATTTAGCCAACACAGACTTGTATTATGTTTATGACGGCGTATTTAAAGACCAAGCCGAAGTAGACGCGACAAAAGCGAAATGGAGCGGAGCACGTCCGGGCGACATCAAATTCAAAGATGTAAACGGTGACGGCAAAATCGATGCAGACGATAGAGTCCGCAGCAAAAAGAACGCAGAGCCGAAATTTGTCGCCGGTGTGACATTGGGTGCCAATTGGAATAACTTCGACATTATGATGTTGTTCCAAGGAGCCGTAGGCGGTGAAACATATGTTTGGCGTGAACGTGCCGGTGAAGCCGGAAACTTCTACAAAGAGACATTTAAAAACCGTTGGACTCCGGAAAATCCAAGTAGCGTCCATCCACGTATTTTCAACCGTGAAAACGAATATTGGGTATCCAACAGAAACACCTATTATTTGAAGAATACAGACTACTTGCGCTTGAAGAATGTGGAAATCGGTTATACATTCAATTTCCCGGCAATCCAAAAAGCAGGTATTTCCAATTTACGCGTATATGCAAATGCAACCAACTTGTTCACGATCGATGGCGTAAAGGTCCAAGACCCGGAAGCAAACGATACAGGTAAGGAGTATCCACAAAGACGCGTAGTAAACTTCGGTGCAACAATTACATTCTAAATTTGAGACATTATGAAAAATATTAATAAAACATTGATAGCTTTGGCATTCGGAGCAACCCTATCATTAAGCTCATGTTCGGATTTCATGGATATTTCACCCGCTAACGAATATGAAGAAACAGAAGTGTTCTCTTCTGCCGGATTGACGGAAGCACTTGTCAATCGTGTATATACTTACGTACGCGACGGAGCAAAAGAACATACGACTGACGGCTTGACAGATGATGCCTACTTTACACACAACTATGGGCAAATCGCCGTTAATGAAGCCAATATTTCGGAAAGCGATTTGCAATGGTACGATAATGACAACTGTCCATTCAAATGGCCACGTATGTACAAAGGCATCCGTTATGCGAACCTGATAATTAAAAATATCGGAAACGTACCACAAGACAACAATTATGACTTGAATCAGTTGAAAGGGGAAGCTCATTTTCTTCGTGCTTGGTTATATACCGAACTGTTAAGAGGTTATGGAGGCGTTCCTTTAGTTACCGAAGCTGTTGCAGACATGAACGACGTAGAAGCCATGAAACAACCTCGAAACACAATCAACGAATGTCTGGAATTGATCTTGGCGGACTGTAAAATGGCAGAAGATAATTTGCCCGAAACCGTCTCTGACGCAAAACTCGGCCGTGCAACAAAATATGCGGCAACAGCACTAAAAGCAAGAGTCTTGTTACATGTGGCAAGTCCTTTATATGCAGACCGTACAGTAAACACATTAGCATGTAACCAATACAATGGTGATCGGGCGGAACTATACCGCCAGGCAAAAGCTGCCGCCGACGAAGTTATCAATTCCGGTTTATACTCTTTGATTAACTGTCAAGGTGGGATCAACACGGAAAGAGCAAACAAATGGAACAAGATCATGACCACCAACAACAACGAACAAATCTGGACGCGCCAATTTGGCCAGTTGTCTATGGATGGAGTAGATCGTAACTGGCTACCTCTCCAACATGGTCCGAATGGTTATCATAACTGGTCAGGTATGACCCCGACACAAGATTTGGTCATGGCATTCGAATATGAAGATGCAACACTCGGAACCGGTATGACAAAGACAGGTGATCATCAAATAGGTAATCCGTATAATGGTCGCGAACCTCGCTTCTATGCGACTGTCGGTACAGATGGAAATGAATGGGGACGTCCGCGTCCAGCAGATGCAAAAGGATTAGACCCTACACCGTTAGGCCGTTTGCAGTGTGGTTACTACGAAGTAACAGATGGTGACGCCAATATCGAATTAACACTTCCGAACGGCAGTGAAGTCAAATTCAAAGGCATGAATGGTATCGATACTCGCAAAGGACCGATCGAAGACTGGAACGGTTCTTGGACCGGTTACTATGAACGCAAACTGATCGATCCGACAGTCGATGGGCAAAACTACCCACAAAACGTACCTTGGACATTCCTCCGCTTAGCCGAAATGTATCTGATAGCCGCAGAAGCCTGCGTCGAGTTGAATCAATTGGAAGAAGCGACCAAGTACTTGGATGCGATCCGCGAACGTATCGACCTGAAACCGACAAAAGAAGCATTGACGGCACAAGGCAAATCATTCAACCAAGCAGATATGCGTGAATTTACACGTCATGAACGCCGTGTCGAATTTGCCTACGAAGGACACCGTTATTTCGATGTCCGCCGTTGGATGATCGCCCCGGAAACAAACAACAAAGAGTTGACCGGCGTACTGGTATTCGCAAGGTTGAAACCGGGCAAAACAGCCAACAAGCCCTACATCCACAACGAAGAAACATGGGATTATCATTACTACATCCAAAGTTTGAGTTTTCGTGAAAATCGTAGATGGGACAACAAAATGTATTTTGCACCTATTTCACGTAACGAAATGAATCGTAATGAATTACTGGTACAAAATCCGGGAATGAACTAATAATTAATCAACAGACATATTGTTTGTCGAGCTAAATGCAACGGAGTATGGAGTAATCATACAGTAGGTAGTTTAGATATCACATTTTAACAGGTTTACACACAAACATCTTCACTATCTGATTCAAATCCGAGATATGATGATTAATCAAATTCTCATCCTTTATAAGGACAGTGGCTTATCCACTGTCCTTTTTTTGTCTGTTTATGGATCAAGACAAAACCATTATTGCAATCCAAGCACAAAAAAAACATATGTAAATCAACAAACATCTCTATATGTTGATCTTATCATTTCTGAAAAAGCACAGTAAAATTACACAACGCAATAAACAATTACAAGCCAAAACATTTTTATACATTTATTTTGATTCTATCTCCTTTTTGCCCACTTTTGTTCCCGGAACAAGTTCATAATTGTTAACAGGGCTTGTGTTTCATTACAGAAACATTTCCGTAAGAAACTCAATGTTAACCTAAAAAGTTAAATTAAATGCGACCAGGTAAAAAATCTTCAATGCAATTATTCTTTACAAACATACGTCTAATTAAATTACTATCGCCTATGAAAACATAGCTCAATTCATCTATTCACAAAACGGATAAGTAGTTATCCATTAACGTTTTTAACCTTATATTCATTTAATATCTCTAAAACATGGAAAGATATTCTTTAAACCATTTATTCAGGACGCTCGGCTGCTTTTTGCTTTGCGTCATGTTTACAGCTACGGCATTTGCACAGCAAAAGACCATAAAAGGTACCGTAGTGGATGTGACCGGTGAACCCCTAATCGGTGTCAACGTATCAGTAAAAGGAACTACAATCGGTATAATTACCGACATCGACGGTAATTATACGTTGGAGGTACCCTCCAATTCGACTATCGTCTTTTCTTACATCGGCTATCAATCGCAAGAAGTTCCGGTTGGCAGCCAATCCACGATCAATGTAACTTTAAAAGAAGACACTCAAAAACTGGAAGAAGTCGTAGTAGTCGGTTACGGCACACAAAAGAAAGTGACTGTGACAGGTTCCGTTGCCAGTGTAACCGGTGAAGAACTGAAAGCTTCTCCGACTTCCAATCTAACCAACGCCATGGTAGGACGAATGCCAGGTGTTATCGGTTTTCAGACAGCCGACGAACCCGGTGGTGGTAGTACAACCATTCGTATCCGTGGTACAAATTCATTAGGCAGTAAAGATCCGTTAATTGTAATTGATGGTATACCCGACCGTGATGGTGGAATGAACCGTATCAATCCAAACGAAATCGAATCTATGTCTGTTTTGAAAGACGCCTCTGCTGCCATCTATGGAGCACGCGCAGCCAACGGCGTAATCTTGATTACAACCAAACGGGGTAAAGAAGGGAAACCTTCCGTTAGCTTTAACGCAAATGCAGGTTTCTCACAACCTACCCGCATACCTAAAATGGCCAATGCCTATGAATATGCAACAATGATCAACGAAATTAATCCCGGAACCTATACCGAAGATGCTTTAGGTAAATTCCAATCCGGTGAAGATCCTTGGGGTTATCCTAATACAGACTGGTTCAATACCATATTAAAGCCAGCTTCTCCCCTTTATCGAGTAGATTTAGGTGTAAATGGAGGTACAGAAAAAGTTAAGTATTTTGTAAACTTAGCAGCCAATGGTGAAGATGGATTGTATAAAAACTCCGCCAACCGTTACGACCAGTACAGTCTCCGTACAAACTTAGATATAACTCCAAGTAAATATGTGAAGTTCACTCTTGGCACGACAGGTCGATTCGAATATACTCAATACCCAGCTAAAAGTGCAGGAGACATTTTCAACGGTGCACGTCGAAGCTTTCCAACATCACCTGCTTTCTGGCCTACAGGCGAACCAGGCCCAGCTATTGAACGTGGTGATAATCCAGCTGTAACCTGTACCGATGCTGCAGGCTTCGACAAACAAAAAAACTACTATGTACAAAACAATATTTCAGCAGAAGTAAAGATACCTTGGATTGAAGGTTTGACTTTACGTGGCAATGCTTCATACGACATCCATTTCTACAACCGTAATCTATTAAAGAAACCTATTATTCTTTACTCGTGGGACGGTATTAACCGTGATGCTTCCGGCCTTTCGGCTTCAGCACAATGGCTCAGCAGTCCGGAATTGACACGTGAACATTCCGAACAGACCGATTGGATGACCAATGCGATGATTGATTACAACCGCACATTCGGTAAACATACCATTGGTATTACTTTTGGTGTGGAAGCTCAGAAAAAGCATTATGAATACACATTAGCTAAGCGCGTTGGCTTCCTTACAGATTCTAAACCGGAGTTAAACTTAGGAGGTGCTACAAATCAGTTAGCAGAAGGTTATTCTTGGGAAGAATCCCGTTTAAATTATTTTGGACGTCTTTCTTACAACTATTTGGAGCGTTATCTGGTTGAGTTCGTATGGCGTGCTGACGGTTCTTATCGTTTCCCCAAAAGTGAACGCTACGGTTTCTTCCCTGGCGTATCTGCTGCTTGGCGTGTCTCTGAAGAAAGCTGGTGGAAAGAAAATATTCGCTTTATCGATTACTTCAAACTGAGAGGTTCCGTATCACAAACAGGAAACGATGCTTTGCTAAATGCCGATGGGAACTACGATCGTTCCATCCAGTATCTGAACACTTACGGATTCCGTAATTATGGTATTCCATTCGGGACAACAGAGTCACAACGTTTATATCCGACCCGTACACCGAACGAAAAAATCACATGGGAAGTTGGTACAACATACGACGTAGGTCTTGATTTCAAATTCTTGAATAACCGTTTGAGCATAGAAGCTGACGCTTTTTATCACAAACGTACTAATATGTTGATTTCCCGCAATGCATCATTACCTGAAATCACAGGTATTACCCTTCCACGCGAAAATTTAGGAGAAATGAAAAACCGTGGTTTCGAAATGTTGGCCAGCTGGAATGATCGCATTGGCGAAGTGGAATATTATGCATCATTCAATATGACCTACGCCCGCAATAAAATTCTTTTCTGGGATGAGACTCCTGGGGTGCCGGAATACCAAAAATCGACTGGAATGCCAGTAGGTTCAGACTTATATTATATTGCAGACGGTATCTTCAACGATCAAGCTGAAATTGACTCCTACCCACATTGGGAAGGAACCGTTCCGGGAGACGTAAAGTTTGTTGATTACAACAATGACGGAGTAATCGATGCCAACGATAAAGTCCGTTCCGACAAAACCGACGAACCACGCTTCGTAGGAGGTTTAACCCTCGGTTTGAATTGGCGTGGTTGGGATTTAATGGCTCTTTTCCAAGGTGCTACAGGTGGCCAAGTATATATCATGACATGGTCAGGTACGATTGGAAACTTCCTGAAAAGCTACTACGACGAACGTTGGACAGCCGATGAACCATACAAAAATGGTCCACGCACTTATGAACGTGAGAACCAGTATTGGGCGAACCCCAATAACTATAGCACTATTTTCCTGCGTAATGCTAATTATCTGCGTCTGAAAAACCTTGAAATCGGATATTCTTTCTCGGGCGACTGGATGAAAAAAGCAGGGTTCTCTAAGTTACGTCTCTATACAAATGGCAGCAACCTGTTCACCATTGATGGGGTTAAAGATGCTGATCCAGAAGCAAGATCTGAAGATTTGAACTCTTATCCGGTGAGAAGAGTGATTAATTTTGGTGTACAAGCAACTTTTTAAAATGATTGAATTATGAATAAGATATCGAAAAAAATAGGTTTACTACTTGCTACAGGCTTCATAGCCTCAATGAGTGCATGTTCGGATTTTATGAATCTGACACCCGCCGACCAGTATGATGGAGATGCAGTGTGGTCAGATGCAGGCTTGGTACAAGCAATTGTAAATGATGTTTACAGTTTTGTACGCCATGGATCTGATGAATGTAGCACTACAGCAATGACAGATGATGCTTACTTCACGCACGATTATGGTTGCAAAGCCGTGAACGAAGGAACCATTTCCCCCAGTGATGTTGGTTGGTATGACGATGGAAACTGTCCATTCTATTGGAAAGAACGTTACAAAGGTATTTATGAAGCCAATCTCATATTATCCAATATCGATAATGTCCCTGAAAAAGTAGGTTATGATTTAAGTATTATGAAAGGAGAAACGTACTTCCTTCGTGCATATCTCTATACGGAGATGATGCGTGGCTTCGGTGGTATTCCTCTGATAGACAAAACTTATAGTCTTGAAGAAGCCTCTACTTTGCAAGTTCCGCGTAGCAACATGGCTGATTGTTTGAATTTTATATTGTCCGATTTAGAAAAAGCGATCACCTTGTTACCCGAATCTGCAGATGCCGGTCGTGCGACAAAAGGCGCAGCCATGGCTTTGAAAGCTCGAGTAATGCTTCACGTCGCCAGTCCATTGTTTGCTGACCGTTCAATAAACACTTTAGAATGCAATCAATACAATGGCGACCGCCAAGCCCTTTACGAACAGACTCTACAAGCAGCAAAAGACGTCATTAACAGTGGTATCTACAATTTAGTCAATTGCAATGCAGGGACTATAGAAGAAATAACCAACAATTTCCATAACATAGCATTGACCAACAACTCGGAATCCATCTGGTATAAGCAATTTATAAATAAAGATGTAGACGAAAATATGCTTCGCAATCGCGCCGCTATCTGTCATGGTCCGAACGGTTACCATAATTGGGGTGGCGTTTGTCCAACTAATGACTTGGTTATGTCGTTCGAAATGGAAGACGGAAGCCTATATGAAGATTTGCGTAAACCAGGAGAAAAAGTGACATCAAATCCGTATTACAACCGCGAACCGCGTTTCTATGCCACTATCGGTTACGATGGTCTGGAATGGGGGCGTCCTCGTGGATCCGACGCAACTGCACTCGACCCGACTCCACTTGGAACATTACAAATGGGTTTTTACGAATCACCTGACGGAACAACTGTCGATGTAGTGACAGGTTATTCTTCAACAGGCGAAGTAACTTCCCGTGAAAGTTTTACCGGTATCGTAGGTGTGGACACCCGACAGTCGTCAATCGAAAACTGGAATGGTTCTTACACCGGTTATATAGAAAAAAAACTAATCGATACATCATTTGATGCAACCGAGCATAATTGGCAAACTGCAACCTACCCATACATTCGTTTAGCTGAAATGTACTTGATCGCAGCCGAAGCTGCAATCGAATTAAACAAACTTGACGAAGCTACAACTTATTTGGATGCTTTGCGTAACCGTATCGGTCGTCCAGATACAAAAACAACTTTATCAATCCGAGGTAAAGCGTTCAATCAAGCTGACCTGCGTGAATTTTTGCGTCAGGAACGTCGTTCCGAATTAGCTTATGAAGATTCACGTTTCTATGACATTCGTCGTTGGATGATTACTTCTGATGTAACTCGCGAACCGACCGGTATTGTTGTAATTGCTCGTTTGAAATCAGGACAGACCTCTAAATTACCATACGTACACAACGATGATAAATGGAATTACACTTACCAAGTGCTTGATTTAAGCTTCCGTGAAGTACGTAAATGGGACAACAAACTGTATTTCGCTCCAATCCATCGTGACGAAATGAACCGTAATACAGCATTGGTTCAGAATCCGGGGTATTAATTATTTGTCGAAATCAAACGTAACACAGCAATGGTTCAGAACCCAGGAATGGAATAACGACCATCAACCTCATACGAAAAAAGGAAGGGAAGCAATTCTCTTCCTTTCTTCTTTTTTATAAGCCGCCCCTGTCAATGAAACACTTCACACATATACTTTATTTTCAAATTTATCTATCACTCTATCACAAAATATTCATAACAGACTAATAATCAATGAATAGAAACATAATATATTTCCATTATATCTATCACAACTCTATCACTGCTCTATCACCCATCTATCACATCATCTTGACTTTCCCCTTGCCTTTCCGACATACAAAAACGAACCAACTATATTTGAAAAAACCTGTTGATTTTCTTGCATTTGCCCCATATTTTTATTATCTTTGTAAGGACTTAAAGTCATATACATCCGGATGTTCCCAACCCCTACACCCCCATGTACAGACCGCCATCACCCGGGTGTTCAGAAATGTAAATCCGGGTGTAAAGAAAGTTAATCGGGCACTTTTCTCAGTTTTATTCATTGGTTTTATCAAAAATACAGCTTATGTCACATGCTTATGTAGTACGTCCCAAAGTGGACAAAAGCGGAGAAACAGAAAAAATCCGCTATTATGGCGTTCCGGTAACATCCGGGCAAGTATCGACCGAACAACTGGCAACGTGCATCTCTACCCGGTGCACGCTGTCAAGAGGCGACGTACTGGCTGCCATAATCGAGATCGGACGCGAAATCCAGTTCCAGCTGGATAGGGGGTACATCGTAAATCTTCACGGCATAGGGACATTGTTCCTCTCGGCAGGAAGCGAAGGATATGAAGATCCGAAAGACTGCACGCCCCATCGCGTGAAAGCCAAACGCCTATGCATCAAGGCTGATCCGGAAATGAAGAAGTTCATGAAAAAGCTCAAGTTCGAAAGGTGGAAATGATTTACAAGTTGAAATCCATGATTTTAAAAGACAATCAAAGATGAAGGTAACGTTATATCGATATGAAAAGGGAACGCTCGTCATGCGTTCCGTGGAAATGGAAAAACTGCTGACCGCCCTGCGGACAGAGAACCTCAACAAACCGGTCAGCACCACGCGCGACAAAGTCATGTTTGCACTGCCCGGCACGCAAAACAGTTTCATAAAGAAACTTCCGGTGATCGTTTTCGGCGGGACTTTCCGCAAGACAGGCGAACCCGCCCCTCCCATGCGCGACTATTCGGGATTGGTGCTGCTCGAAGTAAACCATCTTTCCGACTTGCAAGAAGCGGTACAAATCAGGCAACAAGCCGCCATGATGCCACAAACGCTACTGGCATTCATCGGCTTTAGCGGAAAAAGCGTGAAAATCGTGATCCCGTTCACACTGCCGGACGGAGCGCTTCCACGTTCACCCGAACAGGTCAAACGATTCCACTCGCAAGCCTATCTGACGGCAGTCAAATATTACCAGCCGCAATTAGGACGTAACATCACGCTGAAAGAGCCGGTCCCACAGCACGGATGCCGCATGAGCTACGACCCGCAACCGGTATATAACCCCGACGCCGTTGCCATCCGGATCGAGCAACCGGCACAGATGCCGGATTCGGAAGAGATCCGCATCATCCCGGAAGAGCCATCCGCCCCGCTTCAAAGGCTAATGCCCGGTATGTCACGCAACTACCGGATCGCCACACTGTTCAGCATAGCGATGGTAGACGCCATCCGAAAATCCGGACAGATAAAAGACGAGAATCTCAAACCGGTCTTTACCCTATTAGCCGAGAATTGCCTGAAAGCCGGTATCCCCGAAGAGGATGCCGTACAATGCACGCTACTTTACAACAACATGAAACCCAAAGAGATGGAAATACGCATGACTTTCCGATCCGTCTACACTCTGAAAGAAGCACTCGCCGGGAAGACATTCATGCCGGAAATCATGTCGCTGACTTTGCAATTAGAAGAATTCATGCTGCGCCGTTACGAAATCAGAAGCAACAAGATGAGCGGCGAAGTGGAATATCGGGACAAATCGCTCCTACGTTTCACATTCAGCCCTTTCACTCGCGAAGTCCGCAACTCCATCTGCACGGAAGCGCACAAAGAAGGACTGAATGTCTGGGACAAAGACATCGAACGGTATGTCTACTCGGACAACATACCCGCTTTTTTCCCGATAGAAGAATACCTCGGACATCTGCCCAAATGGGATGGCAAAGATCACATCCGGGAACTTGCCGAACGTGTACCTTGCAACAATCTCCGATGGGCCGACCACTTCTACCGGTGGTTCCTCAGCATGGTGGCGCACTGGTTAGGGTTGGACCTGGAGCATGGCAACAGCACTACTCCCCTACTCGTCGGCGACCAGGGGTGCGGCAAATCGACGTATTGCCTGAACATCCTGCCTTCCGAACTGCGGCAGTTCTACACAGACAGCATCGACTTCAGCAAGCGCCGGGATACGGAACTGGCTTTGCACCGCTATGCCTTGGTAAACATAGACGAGTTCGATTCCGTCAAGGAGACGCAGCAAAGCTACCTGAAGCACATCCTGCAAAAAGCGAATGTCAGCACACGGTTGCCCTACCAGACGGCCAACAGGAATTTGAGACGTTACGCCACATTCATCGCGACAAGCAACAACTTCAATATCCTGACCGACCCGACCGGTAGCCGGCGTTTCATTTGCATCGAAGTCACAGACACCATCGATTATGTACAGCCGATCGACTACGAACAGCTGTATGCACAGGCGATGGAAGCATTGGCAAACAGCGAACGCTACTGGTTCACACACGAGGAAGAAACCGAAATCGTCGCCAACAACCGGCAATTCCAGCAAATACCGCCCGAAGAACAACTGTTCCTGCAATATTTCCGGCTCCCGAAAAAGAATGAGGCAGGCGAATTTCTACTATCGATAGAGATTTTAGGGCGGATCAAGCAGAAGCAACGCGATTTCAACTACACAAAAAACGTTATCTCCAATTTCGGACGTCTTTTAAAACGGAACGGCATCCCGTCGAAAAGAAGCAACAGAGGTACTATATATCAGGTAGTTGAGCTGAACAAGTCCTAAAAAAAGACTTCTCTCTTTCAGAAACAGTGACACATGAGTGATACATAAGTGATACAAACGTGATACAAACGTGATAGATATTTCGAGTATCTATCACGCATTATAAACCTAATAAACAATCAGTTAACAACAAGCAAAGTGATGGAGTGATATAATTCTTTAATTCTTTGGTTCTTCGTCATTTTCGGGGCAGTTCATGTGTTAAAGCTAGTAAGTTTATTGCAAAGCAAGGTAATGCTTGCCCTGTTGAACATTTGTCTTTTGATAGCTTTAGTTTTATTGACTGTGCCTTCC
>NZ_CDRTCT010000003.1:0-191111 GCF_977054455.1 Parabacteroides sp.
ACAACCGCGAAGACTATGCCTCCATCGTGGAGGACGTCTGGACCGGACGCAACACGGATGCCGCCATGCAACGCGTGACTTCCGAAATGATGGAAGAGAACCGGAAGCATATCAAGGCCGGCAACCCTTCCAAACTTCCGGGCGACAAATGGGGGATCGCCAAGATCACGAATATCGTCCATGTCCCGAACATGAAGACGGACGCCAATAACCAGCACGGTGTGTTCGTATCGACCGACCTGCCGGAGGAGAACTGGCCCTGGCCCACCTCTTCGTGGGAATGGCGCGACAAGTTCGCCCAACGCTTGCGCGAATATACCGAAGGTCTCTTCTGGTTCGCCCAGAACGATCCCGAACTGCCCGCCCACTTCCGCAAAGCGGCAAAAGAATGGGGACTTTCGAAAGACGAATACACGGATAACGGGCATTTCCCGCGCCAGGTCTACGTCCGCGAAGGCCGCCGTTTCGAAGGCGCCTACTTCTTTACCGCCAACGATGCCATCCCGGTAACGATCGGCAGTCGCCCGCCCATCCACGAAAGCAGCATAACGGCGAGCCATTATGCGCTGGACTCGCATGCGGTACGGAAAAGAGAAGAAGGGAGGGTACATCTGGACGGTTTCCTGAGCTATCCTTCGGCAGTTTACACAGTCCCTTATGGCGTGATGGTCCCGAAAGAGGTGGACAACCTCCTGTTGCCCGTCCCGGTGTCGGGTTCGCACATCGGATTTTCCACCCTGCGCATGGAGCCTTGCTGGATGGCGATGGGACAGGCCGCCGGTATCGCTTCGGCCCTTTCGATCGACGGGAAGGTGAAGGTGCAGAACATCGACCTCCCCCGCCTGCAGGACAAGTTGGTCGACCAGAAGGCGACGCTCATGTATTTCAAGGATGTGGATTACACGAGTCCCCACTTCCGCATGGTGCAGTATTTGGGACTGCGAGGTTATCTCCCCGAATGGAATGCCCGCCTGCAAGACCCGGTGGATGCGGCGACATTAGCCGCCTGGGAAAAACTGGGCGGAACGGACCTGCCGGGCATCGAAGCCGGGAAAGCGACAAGGCTGGCGGCTTTGCAAATGATTTATCGGGAAATAAAATAAAAAAATGGGCGGTCTGGGAAGATCGCCTGTGTTGTAATAAGTGAAAAACATCCAATTGCTTGATTTGTTGTAAACAAATGCTATTCGTTGTCAATTTGGTCTGTTTTGATTGTTTTTACTGATATATATCCCTGTTTTTGCGCTTTTCCTTCAAATTATCTAAATGCTTTTTTAATTATCTGAATGTTTTTGTAAAACCATTTGGATATTTCAGGCAGACCATCTTGCGAAAAGGATATATACAGCCGAATCAGAGGATGGTAAATCTGGCATTTTGACAAATTGTTTATTTGGATATGTGCGATGGAATTGAAATGTAAATGCTATTTTTGTTTCCAATTACAAAGTTGGCTTTCGGCATATTGCCGTTTTTGTTATACAAAATTGATTTACCATGAAAAAGGATGAAAATAGATCTGAAAGTGCTATTATTAAAACTACAGACAGTAAAGAGAAAAAGAACTCTGATGAACCTGTGGATGTTCAGTTAAAAACTGAAATCAAAAAAAATTTGCCAGATACCAATGTGACCCTTTGCCCCCCATTATATTCTTATAAAGGAACAGAATATTTCGTGCCTGAAGGAAAAGTAAAAGAATTTTCTATTTCCACACTAAAGATAAATACTAAGAGAACGGATTTGGAGTTGACGGGTTTTAAAAAGCGTATATATGATCGGAAGCCGATATACCCGAATTTGAAGATAACAATAGATGGTGTAAAAAGATTGAAAAATAATCAAGTAGGCATGTCGGTCAGTTTATATAAGAAGGATGTCCCCAAAGCTCTCATACAAGAAACGGTGTATGAGGTGAAAAATAAGATATCTATAGATTGGACACGCAAAGTCAAAGAATTGGAACCGGGAGGATATTTTTTGTGGTTATGCGGAACCAGTTTCATGTTGGATACTTCCTTAGGGTGGAAGATTGGTGAAGATTTGAAAGTGGATTTTGAAGTACTGCCGGATGGTGCGGAATTGGAACATCCGGAAATTGACCAAGTATCTATGTCAGAAGAAAATTTCACCTCTTTTAAAGAGAATGTCCAAGACCTGAATCCGGTTTTTACCATAACTTTGAAAAAGCCGTTGGAAGAAGGGCATATACTATCTGCTTGTTGTTATAATGACGATTTGTTCCAAATGGGGGAAGGTGTTGAAGATGCCTATGTTATGAGCAAATCTGTGTTTATTTTACAGTTCACCTCGTCGGATGTCTGGATGCCGGGAATGTATAGCATTCTGCTGATGCATAATCAGGAACCTTTTGCCAAATTTTCATTTTCAGTAGATAGTGACAGGTGCAGTGTGGAAAATCTTGCACGAATTGAACGTTATGATAAAGATTATATGATTGCCAGAATTTTGACTGTCAGAGATTTAAGATGGGACAAGCTAAGCCATAATCCCTCAAGTGCCGGTTTGCGCAAAGGAATAGTGGATAATCTGGATTCGATTGGTTTCAATAAAATCCGATTACCATACTTATTGTCGAACATGTATGAGAATTTGAATTACCTTATTGAATGTAGAGACGATGATGAAAGTTTTCAAATGATTGATACGTTTTGTGATTTAATAGCTAATGCAAGAGGGACAGAGACCTTCGACTGTCGTGAGTGTACGGATAAATTTGCCCAAGACAGGAGAAATGCCGTGATTGATGAATGTTTTGATCTTGAAGGTTCGGATTCTCTTTTTTATCTTAAGAATGCCGGTAGTTTATTGAAAAATGGAGGGGAGTATATGGTATCGAAAATGATACGCGAGCTAAGTTGCCGACGCAATCATTTTGTGCTTGCTTGTAACAAAGGAGAAGGTGAACGGTTATTTGATGCATATCCTGCATTGAAGCAGTATTTTCCGAAATCACATCTTCTTTCCATGACTGAATATACGACTTCTGCTATCGTTTTCGATATCAGGAATATGATTCTTTGTTGTGGTATGTGCATAAGGCAAGAGGCTATCCATAAAATAGCAGTGGCATTGGTTGAAGCGGAAGAATGCGGTACATTGGGCGAATGGGGACGTGAGCGGATTATGAGCTATGTTTATGATACACTTCTGCCTAATTTTCGCAGACGAAAGTTGGCTTTGAAAATGGACGAGAAAGAAACGGTATACGGTAACATTGAAGTAGAAGATGTTGATGCCGATATGTTTGCAGAAAGTACGGAAAGTTTTGAGGAGGCTATGGCTGATCTGAACGGTATGATTGGCCTTGGAACAGTGAAACATTGTTTTGAGTCGGTGATGAACACGTTGCGTATGTTACAACTTCGAAAAAGTATCGGTTTGAAATTTACAAATGAAACGAGTCATCACATGCTCTTTACCGGAAATCCCGGTACAGGGAAAACCACGGTGGCAAAGATGATTGGAAGGATCTTCAAATCATTGGGATTGTTGTCGAAAGGAGATGTAATTGTGGCAGACCGTGCCCGGATGGTCGGACAATGGATCGGAGAAACCGAACGGAAAATGGGGGAGTTGCTGATTTTGGCTCGAGGTAATGTCCTGTTCATCGATGAGGCGTATTCTTTATGTAACGGCAGCAATACAGATCGCAGGGATTATGGATACCGGGTTATAGAGTGCCTGATGCCGGTTTTAGCATCGAATAATTCCGATATACTGGTGATTATGGCGGGTTACCCGAAGGAAATGGATGTACTGATGGAAGGTAATGCAGGTCTGAAAGGGAGATTCCCATATCGGTTTAATTTCGAAGACTATACGGCAGAAGAATTGATTATGATAGGAAAGACTCTACTGGAAAATAATGATTATCTACTGACGGGAGAAGCGGAACAACGATTCTGTACCCTCATTAGAAATGCAGTGAAAGCCAAAGACCGGAACTTTAGTAATGCACGCTGGGTTGAACAATTTATACGGAACGGCATTTTTCCTGCTATGGCCGGACGAATCATCCGCGATCATCAACGGGCGGATAAGGAATACTATCGTCTGATAGAATTGGTTGATATTGAAACCGCTCACCTTGCAGAAAAAGAGAAGCGTGTTGCTCTGTCAGGACGTACGCCGATAGGATATTCTTGAACATGGTTCGATCGTAATTCAAAATTTGTCGTATATTTGAGCACTAAGGAGATAAATCGGAGAAATTATGTTTAATGCCACGGATGAAAAGCTTATAAAAGCGATTGGAAGGAATGATTACATCAGTTATAATAAACTGTTTGAGCGTTACTATGGCCGCCTTTGTCAATATGTCTATAGCTTGCTCATGGATAAAAGTGATACGGAAGATGTTGTGCAGGAGCTTTTTCTGAATATATGGAAAAACCGGGAAAGAATTGAAATTAAAGAAAATGTTGGAGGATATCTTTATAGGATGGCCAAACATTTGGCATTGAACCATCTTCGCTCAAAAGTCTATTTTAATAACCTGTCGGAAACTCAGGATCAGTTATCGTATGAAGACAACCGGGTCGAGTCTGAGGAATTTCGGATCGCTCTTTATGGCTGTATCGATCACCTTCCTGATCGCTGTAAAGAAGTATTGTTGCTCCACCGAATAAAGGGATTGAAACAAAAAGAAATCTCGGAAAAACTCGATATCTCGGTAAAAACGATTAAAAATCAGATCTGGATCTCACTTCAGAAGCTGAGGCGATGTTTAGAATTAAAAGGAATATAATTTTTTTCGGGTCCGGAATAGGACCTTTTTTTATTTATAGTGTCATATAATAAAAGCAAGATTCATGGAAGAACAAAAACATATAAAAGACTATATCGTGGACTATTTACTGGACGGTGAAGATGAAAAACGTCTTGATCCGGTATTAGTTGAGTGGTTGGCCGAAGATGAGTCCCATAGAAAAGAATTTGATTTGTATAAAAAGATTTGGGAAGAATCCCATCGTTATACAGAATCTGAGGCTTTTGATCCTGATCTTGCATGGGAAAAGGTTAACAAGATAAACCGACAGAAGATATATGCTCATAAGTATTGGAAAAATATATTGTATATAGTTTCTGGGGCGGCTGCATCTTTGTTGATAATGCTTGCTTTGTCTTTCATGGGTGCTTTTGAGAAAAGCTCGGACATGCAGGTTAGAATGAGTGCCGATTATGGAAGCCGTTCGGAGATCGTTTTGCCGGATGGGTCTTTGGTAAAACTGAATTCAGGCTCTGAAGTAGTTTATGCTTATGATTCGAAAAAGAAAATGCGGGAAGTTAATTTCCAGGGAGAAGGTTTCTTTGATGTCTCTAAAAGCAAAGAACCTTTTGTAATAAAAACTGCCGGTGGGTTAAATGTGAAAGTTTGGGGAACTTCCTTCAATCTGCAGGCATATGCTGATGATCCGATTGTTCAAGCATCTTTGGTCGAGGGATGTATCGAACTGGAAAGCGGAGAAGAGAAACTGATTATGAAACCCGGAGAAATAGCTGTTTTTGATAAAGAGACGAATAAGATTAAACAGATGAAGGGCGTACTGTCGCACTCTTATGGCTGGTTGGACAATAAATTATATATGGAAGATATGCCTTTGTCTCTTGTTTGCAAGTATTTGGAAAGATGGTATGATGTCAAGATTATGATCCAACCCGGATTAGGTGAAAATATTCGTTATAATGGAGTCATACGGGAAGAAACCGTAACAGATGTAATGGATGCGTTATCCCGCTTGAGTAATATTAGCTATCATGTGAAAGGAAAACATATAAGTATAACCTCTAAATAGAATTGCCTATGAAGTAGAATGCCATGAATACACAAAAACGGGAAATGCTGTCACATCTCCCGTTATGAGTTTGATCATAAGATTAGTGTTGGAAGCACTAATAGTTAGCTAATAATCAATTTACAAATATATGAATTTATTTAATACGTTAGAGTTGGATTTTTCTCCAACCCTTAAAAAGATATTATCTATTATGAAACTGACGGTAGTTTTCTTGATTGTATTTTCACTGAATATTTCAGCTACTGTATATTCACAAACGACAAAATTGTCTTTGAATGTTCAAAACCAATCAATAAAGGAAGTCCTTTATTTGATCGAAAATCAATCGGATTTTCGGTTTATTTATGAAAGTGGAAAGATCGATTTGGATAAGAAGGTTTCTGTTCAAGTAAGAGAACAGGCGGTAGAAGTTGTGTTGAAACAATTATTCAATAGCGAAGGAATTAATTATGAGATTACAGAGAATAATCTTATTCTGATAAATCCATCTCCGGAACAATTAAAAGTCATTGGTCAAAATAAATCTCAAGTTAGAAAAAAAGTTACCGGTTTTGTTAAGGATCAGAATGGTGAACCGATCATAGGAGCAAATGTGGTAGAAAAGGGAACAACAAACGGAACAATTACAGATGTAGATGGTAGGTTTTCTTTGGATATTCCTTTTAAAGGAACGCTTTTAGTCAGTTATATTGGATATACTTCACGAGAACTGATGATTGAAAACCAGACAAATATCGAAGTTCAACTGGTAGAAGATACAGAAGCTTTAGATGAAATTGTCGTGATTGGTTATGGTACGGTCAAGAAAAAAGATTTGACGGGAGCTATTACACAAATACGTGCTGAAGAAATTACACAGGCAAATAGTCCTAATATTGGTACAGCACTACAAGGAAAAATACCAGTTGATATTGGAGGTGTTTGGAAACCAGGAAATAATCCGACAATAGAAATACGTGGTATTAGCTCTATTACAGGTTCTAATGATCCGTTGTGGGTGGTAGATGGGATACCAATGCAAAGTTCGAGTGTGAATTTAAATCCAAATGATGTTCAATCAATCGATGTTTTGAAAGACGCATCAGCTTCAGCTATTTATGGGGCGCGAGGATCTAATGGTGTGATTATTGTAACAACAAAGCGAGCAGAAGCTGGTGAAAATTCAATTAAGGCTAGCTATAGTGGTTGGGTTGGCTTTGATAAGATTGCTGGCAAGCCTAATTTTATGTCTGCAGATGAGTTTGTTGATTATAAAAGAAGAGCTCTCGCAAATGCTGGTCAAGATTATTCAGATGAAGTAATATTTGATGAAGTAGAACTAAATTCATGGAAAAATCGGATGTTTACAGATTGGTATGATGAAGTTTGGGGAGGAACGGCTTTTGCTACCAATCATAATGTCACTGTTAGTGCTTCGAGTAAAAAGACGGCAACAATGTTATCATTAGGATATTTAGATCAAAGCTCATTAATTGATAATGCCGGTTATAAACGATTTAATGTGAATTTTAATAATACATTTAAATTTTCAGATCGATTAAAATTGACAACAGCACTTTTAGGATCTTATTCAAAGAATGAGGCTTTACCTGAATATATTTATCATGTATATCAAATATCACCATTAGCGCCTGTTAGAGATGAAAATGGAGAATTGAAAGTTTATCCTACTCCTAATGAGTCTTTAATTACGAATCCTTTATCGGAAATACAGAATAATCAGAATGCAACAGATGAATATAGTGTGATTGGTTCTGCTGCATTAGATTGGAATATATGGGATGGCTTGTCCTACAAATTTTCAATAGGTTTGGATTATAGTAATACAAATAATGGAACATATAACGGAAGTGATACACGTGATAGAAGTGGCGGGATGCATTCTGCAGGTTACAATAGTCGAACTCGTTTATCTTCAATTATAGATAATATTTTATCTTATAATAAAGAAATAAATGGTATTCATCAAATTGGAGCAATGGCTGCATTCAATGTGGAGCAATTTCGAGATGAGTCTGTTTATTTGAAAGGGACAGATATGTATTATGATGGTTTGTATTACAATTTGGAAGCTGCTTCTACAATATTAGATAAGAATACTTTGTTATCAGAATGGGGAATTATGTCTTTTATGGGGCGCTTTAATTATACTCTATTAGATCGTTATTTATTGACATTGACATATCGTTATGATGGTTCATCGAGACTTTCTGATACAAATAAATGGGCAGGATTTCCTTCTATGTCTGTGGCTTGGAGAATATCTGAAGAATCATTTTTAAGAAATGCGAGAGAGAAATTCTTGGATAATTTGAAGCTACGTTTTTCTTGGGGTAATACAGGTAATACAAATGTTGATCCTTACGAAACATTGGGTAAACTATCAAAAACTTATTATTCATGGGATGAATCAGCTGCCATTGGAACAATTCCGACTGGTATTCCGAATCCCGACCTGAAATGGGAAAAGACTGAAGAGTGGAATGTCGGATTAGATTTTGGCTTGTTTAATTCACGTTTAAATGGTACAATCGATTGGTATCGTCGAACAACGAAAGATTTAATTCTTGAACGCAAACTTCCGGTGACATCAGGATATTCTTCTATATTTCAGAATATTGGGAGTACAAGAAACCAAGGTGTTGAATTGACATTGAATGGTGATATCATTAGAAATTCAGAGTGGAGATGGAATGTCGGAATTACATTTGCTAAAAATAATAACGAAATATTGGATTTGTATGGAGATAAAAAAGATGATGTTGGTTCTAATTATTTCATAGGACACTCAATTCGTTCTTATTATTTATTGGACTTTATTGGGGTTTGGCAAGAAAATGAAGCAGAGGAAGCTGCACGTTATGGTGCAAAGCCAGGATATCCTAAATATCGAGATATTTATAATAAGGAAGGAGAAGCAGCTGGTATTAATTTGAATGATGATAGATATATTATTAGTCGAGATCCGAAATGGATTGGAAGTTTAAATACCTCTGTGAGTTGGAAGAATTTTGATTTTTATATGAGTTTGAATACTCGGCAAGGAGTAAAAGCTGTATCTGAAACTCATAAGCAGAGTAATGATGATCCTGTGCGATATATTGGGTTCAGTGGAAACTACTGGAGTCCGGAAAATAAGTCAAATGAACATCCGGCTCCAGCAATTAAAGGTACTTATACAGAATTAGGAAACAGTGATTATTTTGTGAAAGATGTCTCTTTTGTTCGTATTTCGAATCTTTCTTTAGGTTATACATTACCTAAGAATTTCATATCGAAATTAAAAATGGGAAATGCAAAAGTATATATCAACATCAATAATCCATTTGTTTTTACTCCTTTTGATGGACAAGATCCGCAGGTTGGAACGAATAAAAAATCTTATCCGGCTGTAACATCATACCAATTAGGAGTTAATCTTGATTTTTAAACTTAAAAAAGCAAATAGATATGAAAAAGATATTTTTGACTTCAATCATATTGTCCTTATTATTTAGTTGTGATGTTTTGGAAGAAGATCCAAAGACAGTTTTACCACCAGATGGATATTATGATACAAAAACAGGTATAGAGACTTTGGTAAATGCTTGCTATGCCAGACTACGTTCTTTTACTGCATCATCAACGAATTTATTGCAGTTGACAGAACAAGGAACGGATATTTTTGAAGCAGGTGTGGATGGAGATGTTAATTTTGACACATATAGTATTTCTCTTACTGCAGGGCAAATTACCAGTGTATGGGAAAATTGTTATATCGGTATTAATGCATGTAATAATGTGATGTATTATATTCACTCTGTACCGGATATGTCTGAGTCGGAGAAAAAAGTTCGTGAAGCAGAAGCCCGCTTTTTGAGAGCTTATATGTATTATCATTTGACTATGCAGTTCGGAGATGTTCATTTATCATTAGAACCTACTGTTGGAGTTCAGACAGAGGCTAACCGGACACCTGTTTCGCAAATTTTGGATGAGGCTATCTATCCGGATTTACGTTTTGCAGTTGAGAATTTGCCGACTTCCCAAAATGATTATGGGCGAATTGATCAATTTGGAGCGAAATTCTTTTTATCGTATGTTCTGCTATCTGACGAACGAAGTGGAACTCCTGAGTTTGAAGAAGCTGCTACATTGGCTACCAGTGTCATTAATGATTCCCAATATAAGCTACTGGAAGAAAGAAGTTTGGTCTTTGATCAGGATAATGATATGAATAGTGAAATTATTTGGAGTTTACAATTTTCAGAAGATGAATCATTAAGAGAAAATGGGAATGAAACACATTTATATTTTGCACCGAAATATGATGTAAATATACCAGGTATGGTGCGTGTGATAGAATATGGACGTCCTTATTCTCGTTTCAAACCGACACAATTTGCGATAGATTTATATGACGAAACGATGGACTCTCGTTATCAAGCATATTGGCGCGATACATGGTATGCTGTTGTTGATGCAGGGAATATTATGATAGGAGATACCGCTTTTTACCTGCCTAAGCAAATGTGGAGCAAAGAGCAGATTGGTTCGAAAGAATATATGGTGTTTAATCCTGAATTTAGTGAAAGTATAGGTAGTGATTACTCTAAAGTAAATAATCGAGTTTATGTACAAATGAAGAAATTTGACGATGTTAAACGATTAACCATGAATGAGACAAAAGGAACAAGAGATTGGGTTTGCTTTAGAGTTGCAGAAGCTTATTTGTTGGCAGGTGAAGCCTATTTTAGAGCGGGAAAACAAGATGAGGCTGTAAAATTTATTAATGAATTACGTCGAAATTGTGCAATAGATGGGAAAGAGCAAGAAATGGAAATTGCAGCATCTGATTTGTCTATTGATTTTATATTAGATGAACGTGCTCGTGAACTTTGTGGAGAAGGAAAACGTTGGTATGATTTGAAGCGATTAGGAAAATTAATAGAAAGAACTAGTAAATACAATCCAAAAGCTACAAATATGAAACCATATCATTTTTTGCGTCCGATTCCTCAGAGCCAGATTGATAGATGCTCGAATCTTTATGAACAAAATCCTGGATGGTAATAGAGTCTTGTTGGTAAATTAATACATATATAAAATTTGTAGACAAGTTTGTAAGATGATATTGTGAAAATGTGGTTTATCATTTTATGACTTGTCTACTTTAATTTATGGTTTATTTATGAAATATAGTATCATTATTCTTATAATGTTGTCTTTGACTTTTCAGGGAATAGGAAAAGAGTTGTCTGTTCAAGGTTGGATTATCCTCTCTAATAACATGGATAATGCAATAGAGACGATTGAAAAGGCTAAAAAATATAGAGTTAATCAAATTCAGCTTTCTCATCAAATTGTACATAATTTGAAAGAAGTGAAAAGGCAGGACGTTTGTGAACAGGTAAATGTGCTTACAGAGTTGGCTCATAAAAATGGAGTAAATGAAGTCCTTGTATGGGATCACAGTTTTTATGAATTAGATTATTATCCATCTCAGTTTAGAAATGGACCGAATGGAACAATTAATCTGGATAATCCCTCTTTTTGGGAATGGTTTAAACAGGATTATCGAGATATGTTAGATTTAATACCAGAAGTAGATGGATTAGTTTTGACTTTTATTGAAACGGGGGCACATGCGGAAAAACAATATTCCGATTTATTAAAAACAAATCAGGAAAAGTTAGCTTCAGTAGTGAATGCTGTTGCTGATGTTGTTATTAAAGAGCGAAGGAAAAATCTTTATATACGTACGTTTGCTTATTCCGATGAAGAGTATGAAAATATTACAGGCTGCCTTAATCATATAAAGAGTGATAAAATCGTTTTGATGATGAAAGAAGTACCACATGATTTCTTTCTAACTCATCCGAATGATCCTTTTATAGGGAAAATAAATCGGCCAACTATTGTTGAGTTTGATACAGGAAATGAATATAATGGACAGGGGGTTATTGCGAATACTTGGCCCAATTATGTTGGTAAACGTTGGAGTGATTTTATTAATAGACCAAATGTTATAGGTTATGTAGCGAGGACAGATCGTTATGGAACAACGAAGTTGGTAGGAACTCCTAATGAAATTTTGTTATATACATTAATGCGGTTATCTGAAAATCCAGAGTTAGATATTGACTTGATTTATGATGAATATATTTCGAAACGTTATGGGAAGAAGGTTTTGATCCCATTAAAGAGTGCTTTTAAAAAGGCTTATGATATAGTTCTGTCTTCAATGTATATATTAGGAACGAATGTGGCAAAACATTCTGCTTTAGAATATGAACCTTATAATAGTAGTTATGATAGGCATGTGTCAGGGCGTTGGCTAAATCCACCTGTTGTATTTGTAGAGCATGGGATTAATAAGGAGTTTCATTATTGGAAAGATGTTATTAACCATATAGCACCAGCACGTTTTAAAACAAAGAATTCACCGTTAAAAGAGGAGGCTAAGTATGTGATTGATAGTAATTGGGTTGAACCTATGGAATTAATGGATAGTCTTTATTTACATTATATCATTGCCGAAAAGCAATATGGTGTAGAAGTTGCTCAAAAAGCGCTTTTAGAGATAGAACAAACGAAAGAATTGCTAAGTTCAAAAGATTATGAGGAGTTGTATCAGCTTTTTAAAAGGACATTATTGAAAGCTCAGCTTCATGAAGCAGTTTCTTCAGCATATTTTGGCTATAGAGTTTATGCGAGAGGGGAATCTTTTAGATATAAAGGGCTAAAAGAACAAATTCTATTTGCATTACAAAGAATAGACCAAGTTACTGAAGAGATGAAACTGATGGAAGGTTCTTTTCCTATAGGCCAATGGGACTGGTTGAAAGATGCTGATACCGCATTAGAATATAAAAATAAAATTCTTGGCGGATGGAAAGAATATGATAATGTTAAGGTTGAAGATTAGAATTTGAATCATGGAGTATTTGAGGTTTTTGTATATAATAATATTTTTGTTTATATTATCCACACAATCAATAAAGGCTCAGAATGAGTATTTTAAAGATCTACCGGAAAATTGTTCGCCCGAAAAAGTAGGGGCTATCCTTAGCCGGCATTTTATTCCATCCAAACACATGTGGTACGGAAAAGGAAAATGGATCCATTATGCAGAAGTTTGTACATGGTATGGAGCGTTAAGATATGCGGAAATTACCGGAGATAAACAATTGGCTGAACAATTAAAGAATCATTTTGACTTGCTTGTCACAGCGGAAAAATCTCATCTGCCTATAATGAACCATGTAGACCTGAATGTGTTTGGTTGTATCCCGTTAGAATTATATAAAATAACGAAGAACAAGAAATATTTGGAAATGGGCTTATCCTATGCTGATACACAATGGACTTTGCCGATTAATGCAACCCCAGAGGAAAAGGCTTGGGCGGACAAAGGGCTATCTTGGCAAACCCGCCTTTGGATTGATGATATGTTTATGATAACAATTCTTCAGGCTCAGGCGTATCATACGACAGGAAAACGAGAATATATGGATCGTGCGGTAAAAGAAATGGTTGTCTATTTGGATGAATTGCAGCGTTCAAACGGCCTGTTTTATCATGCTCCTGATGTCCCGTATTTCTGGGCAAGAGGGAATGGTTGGATGGCTGTAGGTATGGCTGAATTATTATTGTCTACTCCGGAAGATAATCCGAATCATGCTCGTATTTTAGAGGGATATCGCCTGATGATGAAAAGTTTAAAAGATTATCAGGATAAAACTGGCATGTGGAATCAGTTGATTGATAAGGCTGACTGTTGGCCTGAGACATCCGGTTCTGCCATGTTTACCTATGCAATGATTATGGGTGTGAAGAAGGGATGGTTAGATGCTGAAGAGTATGGACCTGTAGCCAGAAAAGCATGGATTGCTTTAGTCCCTTATATTAATAAGGACGGAGATGTGGAAGAAGTTTGTATCGGTACTGGGAAGAAGAATGATCTTCAGTATTACTATGACCGTCCCCGGATTGCTGGTGACTATCATGGACAGGCTCCGATGCTGTGGTGCACTTATGCATTGTTGTGTAAATAATGATTGTCGGAGAATTATTAAAATAGCGATATCAGAGCAATATTAGTCATATCTTCCCAATAAAATCCGTACTTTTGTACTCCATTTTAATGCAAAGGTATGAATTATACAATAAAGTCTCCTGTTTCACTGAAAGCTTCCGTCAAGCTGCCCGCATCCAAGAGTATCTGTAATCGTGCGTTGATACTTAATGCGTTGAGCTATAGTCCGTATGAGATCCGTAATTTGTCGGATTGCGATGATACGGAGGTGATGGTGAAGGCGTTGAATTCGAATGATCGTGACTTTGATATAAAAGCCGCGGGGACTGCGATGCGGTTCCTGACGGCTTTTTTGTCTAAAGTGGTGGGCGAGTGGACGATTACCGGGACGGAGCGGATGAAGAACCGGCCGATTAAGATACTGGTGGATGCGCTGAACGCGCTGGGAGCGCGGGTGGAATATATGGAGAAGGAAGGTTATCCTCCGCTCCGCATTTTCGGAAGTGCGCTGCAGGGAGGCGAGATTTCGCTTGCCGGCGGGGTCAGTTCGCAGTATGTTTCGGCGTTGCTGATGATCGCGCCCCTGATGGAGAACGGGCTGACCTTGCATCTTGAAGGCGCTGTCATTTCAAAACCCTATATTAACCTGACGTTGCAGTTGATGGAGCAATATGGGGTAAAGGCGGAATGGAACGGGCAGACCATTCTGGTAAGACCGCAGGATTATCGTCCGATACCCTTTACCGTCGAATCTGACTGGAGCGCCGCTTCCTACTGGTATTCCATGATGGCGTTGTCGAGAAATGCCGAGATCGAGTTGTTGGGACTGTTTAAGAACAGTTTGCAGGGAGATGCCGCCGGAGCCGGACTGTTTGCGCAGCTTGGCGTGGGCACGACTTATACGGACCGGGGCGTTATCTTGAAGCACAACGGGAACAGGACAAAAAAACTGAATTATAACTTCGTAAACGAGCCGGACCTGGCTCAAACCTTTGTCGTGACCTGTGTGTTATTAAATATCCCTTTCCGCTTTACCGGTTTGCAAAGTCTGAAGATAAAGGAAACCGACCGCATCGAAGCGCTTAAGACGGAGCTTCGCAAGTTAGGGTATCTCCTGACAGACCGGAACGACAGTATCTTGGAATGGAACGGCGAGCGGTGTGAGCCGGAAACGCATCCGGTTATCGCGACCTACGAAGATCACCGTATGGCAATGGCATTTGCACCTGCCGCCCTCGTTTTGCCGGAAGGAATCGAGATTGCCGATCCGCAGGTGGTCAGCAAGAGCTATCCGCATTATTGGGAAGATCTGCGTTCTACGGGTTTTCAAATCGAGGAATAGACGCACGCCCTGCGTCAAATCGGAGTAAGAATTTAAAAGAGTATTAAGATATGTGGTATATTATAATCGGAATCATCGTACTGGGTATCCTTGCTGCCATTGCCGGTTATTTCCGGAACCGGAAACTACAGAAGATGCTGGAGCGCGGGGAGATTGCCGAAATCCCCGAAGCCCGGGAACTGACTGCGGAGGACGAATGTTGCGGACAGCATGAAACCTGCGAACGCGACAGTCTGCTGGCTGCGGTCAGCAAGCGGATCGAGTATTACGATGATGAAGAACTGGACCGCTTCCAGGGAGTCGAAGCCGATGCATATGATGAAGATGCCGTGAACGAGTTTCGTGATGTGCTTTATACGTTGCAAGAGATGGAGGTGGCCGGTTGGTTGCGCAGCCTGCAACTGCGTGCGATTAATCTGCCGGATGCGCTGAAGGATGAAGCTTTTTTAATCGTCGGCGAACGCCGTCTGCATTAGGTACTTAGAGTTTCCTTGCCGTGGGAACGGAAATTCCCCGCTATGGGAACGGAAGTTTCCCGCTATGGAAACAAGAGTTTCCTGCCTATGAAACAAAAGTTTCCCGCCTATGAAACGAGAGTTTCCTGCCGGGGAACCATAAAAAAGGATATAAGAAGATAGAAAATGGATTTGCTTCAATATGGTTTTTTCCAGCATGCCCTTTTGGGGAGCCTGCTGACTGCGATCGCTTGTGGTATTGTCGGGACGTATATCGTGTCGCGGCGGCTTGTCTTCATCAGCGGAGGTATCACGCATGCTTCTTTCGGGGGACTGGGGTTGGGGTTCTATCTTGGGATGAATCCGATCCTGATGGCTATGCTGTTTTCCGTGCTCTCCGCATTCGGGGTGGAGTGGGTGAGCAAGACGCAGAATGTGCGTGAAGACTCGGCCATTGCCGGGATATGGTCGTTAGGGATGGCATTGGGCGTGATCTTCATTTTCCTGACGCCCGGATACGCTCCGAACCTTTCCGCCTACCTTTTTGGGAATATCCTGACGGTTTCGACGGGCGATATTATCTGGATTGCCGCTTTGGCGTTGTTGCTGGTCGTCCTTTTTGCCCTTTTCCTGCGGGAGATCGTGTATGTGGCGTTCGACCGTGATTTTGCCGTGACGCAAGGATTGCCCGTCAAGTGGATAGAATATGTGATGATGTGCTGCATCGCCCTGACGATCGTCCTTTCGATCCGTCTGGTCGGGATCATGCTTCTGATGAGTTTGCTGACGCTTCCCCAGATCACGGTAAACCTTTTTACGTCAGACTTCAAGAAGATCATTTTCGGAAGTATTGCCATCGGTTTCCTGGGATGTGTGGCCGGGCTTGTCCTTTCTTATTTTCTGAATGTGCCTTCCGGGGCGTTTATTATTCTTGTCCTTGTCCTTTTCTTTTTAGTAGTCAAGGCAATAAAAGCGTTTCTGAAGCGTTAAAGGGGAAATGAAGAAAGGTTTCTACTATATAATCGCACTATTGATTGTCTCTTTGTTTTGGTCTTGCAGTACGAAAAAGAATACTAAGGCAAGCCGCTTCTATCATGCCTTTAATTCCCGCTATAATATCTATTTCAACGGAAAGACATCGTTTGACGAAGCGTTGCTCTCCATGCAGAACGGCTACAAGGAAAGCTATTCCGACATGATCCTGATGTATCCGGTCAGTGCGCAGCCCAAAGACAAACAAGAAACGGGAGGTCCTTTCGACCGGGCGATCGAGAAAAGCAATAAAGCGATCAAGCTTCACTCCATCAAGGCAAAGCCGCCTAAGAAACCGGGATGGCGCAACGATCCCAAGCAACGTGCCTGGCAGGAACAGGAGGAATACAATCCGTTTCTCAAAAAGTGCTGGCTGATGATGGGGCAGGCGCAGTTCTATAACGCCGACTTCCTGCAGGCGTCCGCTACCTTTTCCTATATAGCCCGTCATTATGCCCATGACGAGGAAGTGGTGGCCGAAGCCCGTCTCTGGCAAGCTCGTTGCTATTCCGAGATGGATTGGTTCTATGAAGCCGAAGATATCTTAGGAAAGCTGAATACAAATGGCATTCCCCGGAAAAACTTGAACCAGTATGCGACGGTATATGCCGATTACCTGGTGAAGAAAAAACAATACGAAGAGGCGGTCCCCTACTTCAAGACCGCGATCAAGGCAGAGAAGAACCGTCGCCAGCGTACCCGCATGAAATACCTGTTAGGACAGATTTACGCCGAACAGGAACAAAACGGACTTGCTTACCAGATGTTCGGACAGGTGATCAAAGCCAATCCGCCGTATGAACTGGAATTTGCCGCCCGTATCCGCCAGACCGAAGTATTCACTGGCGGCAATTACCAGAAGGTGGTCAAGATGCTCGGGCGGATGGCGAAAAGCGATAAGAACAAGGACCTGCTCGACCAGGTCTATTATGCGTTGGGCAACGTCTATATGAGCCGGGAAGATACGGTCAATGCCATCAAGAACTATGAGTTGGGCGTGGAGAAGAGTACACAGAACGGCTTGGACAAGGCGATCTGCCAGATCAAGCTCGGCGATCTTTATTTCCAGAAGCGCGACTATGTCAAGGCACAACCGAACTTCAGCGGTGCATTGTCCGGCATCCGGAAAGAATATAAAGACTATGAACGGGTCTCCAAGCTGTCCGCCATCCTCGACGAGTTGGTCGTGCATGTGGAGGCGGTCCATTTGCAGGATAGTTTGCAAACCCTTGCCAAAATGCCGGAGGCGGAACGGCTTGCCGTGATCGACAAGGTCATCGAACAGGTGAAGAAAGAAGAGGAAGAGGCCAAAGCACTTGCCGAGAAAGAAGCCTATCTGGCGGAACAAGAGGCAAAAGGTACGGGCATCGACCGTCCGGGAACGGAGACGGGCGGCATCACATTGCCGACGGCATCCGGGGGAACCGGTTTCTATTTCTATAATCCCCAAGCCGTGTCGCAGGGAAAAACCGCTTTCCAACGTAAATGGGGACGGCGGGCACTGGAAGATAACTGGCGTCGCCGTAAAAAGGAAATGTCCACTTTCAACGAGAATTTGGGGGATGAAAATGAGAATACACCCGAAGGGGAAACGGGCGAAACGGGCGAAATGGCGGCCGATTCGCTCGAAGCCGGTCTGGAACCTGTTGCCTCCGACGATCCGAAAACGCGCGAATACTACATCCAGCAGCTTCCGTTGACACCCGAAGATATCGAAGCCTCCAATATTATCATAGAGGATGGCCTCTATAACATGGCCATGATCTATAAGGACAAGCTCGAAGACATCCCGCTCGCGACCGAAGCCTTTGAAGAACTGGAACGTCGTTTCCCGAAGCATAACCATCTGCTGGAAAGTTATTACCAGGTCTATCTGATGGCGCTCCGTTCCGGCAACCAAGTGCTGGCTGCGGCCTATAAGAACAAGTTGATCACGGCTTTCCCTGAATCGGATTATGCGGTTGCGATTGCCGATCCCAATTATGAATATAATATCCGGATGATGGATCGGGTGCAGGATTCGATCTATCAGGAAACTTATAAGAGCTATCTGGCGGAAGATACGGTCACCGTCCGTCGCAATTACCGTGATGTCAGTGCCAAGTATCCGTTGGCAGACCTGATGCCCAAGTTCATGTTCCTCGACGCTTTGAGCTATGTGCAGGCCGGGGATGCCGAAGGTTTCAAGAACGCGTTGAAAGCGTTGGTTGAGAAATATCCGGCTGCCGATGTGACGGAACTGGCGGGTGAAATGCTGAAAGGCGTTCTCCGCGGCCGCATGATGGTACAGGGCGGCATCAAGGGGATGAGCTGGAACCTGCGTTTCGGTGTCGGTGACGACGGCACGCTTTCAGCAGCCGACTCGGCGCGTGTCTTTACCGCCGAGCCGAATACTTCGTACCGGATGTTGCTGATGTACCCGGCCGGAACGATCGACCGGAACCAGTTGTTGTTTGCCGTAGCCGCTTATAACTTCGCCAACTTTATGGTGAAAGAGTTCGACCTGAGCTTTGAGGAAGCCGGCCCGATGAGCATGTTGACGATCCACGGCTTCTTCAACCTGGATGAAATCCTACATTATTATAAGATGATCTACGGAGCAGACGGGTATGCGGCAGCTTTGGATAAGAATGTGGCCATCCTTCCGATCTCCGACGACAACTACGAAACGCTGATGCGAGGAAAGACGCTTGAGGAATATGTCGAGTTCTTCCAGGAAAACTTCGGCGAGGCAGCTCCTGAACTGGCCGCCCGTTGGAAAGCCCGCATGACTGCCGAACAGATCAAGGAGGAAGAGGCGAAGGCCGAGGCGGAAGAGGCCGAAGCTCAGGATTCTGAAGATATTCCGGAGGAAACACCGGCTGCGGAAATCCGGGAAGAAAAGCCGGAACCCGTTAAGAAAACTGTCCGCCCGAAAGGACAACAGAAGCAGCAGGCAGCAGAAGAGGCAGTTGTACAGCCTGCGGCTAAAGATACGGTTGTTCTGACATCGTCCGACACCGTTCCCGCTGTTGTCGCTCCTGTCGAGCAACCGAAGGAACTCACGTTGAAAGAGATCGAAGAACTTCGCAAGCGCGAAGCCGCCGAAGCCGAAGCCCGCAAGGAAGAAGCCCGCAAAGCTTTTGAAGCCCAACAAAAAGCCGAGAAAGAATTGCAGGAACAGAAAGCAAAAGAGAACGAAGAACTTCTGAAGAAGCAAAAAGCGGAAGAAGAAGCCTTGTTGAAAGCAAAAGCCGACCGCGAAAAACAGCTCGAACGCGACCGTAAAGCCAAACAGCAACAGGTCGAAGCCGAACGTAAAGCGAAGCTCAAAGCCCGCGAAGAACTGCGCAAGCAGAAAGAACGTGAGTACAAGGATCGCCTGAAGCAAAAGGAAAAAGAGCGCAAGCAGAAGGAACGCGAATACAAAGAAAAGCTGAAAGCCAAAGAGAAAGCCCGCCGCGAAGCCCAAAAGGCCAAAGAGGCGGCGGCTAAGGCGAAAAGGAAACGGTAAAATAAAAAGGCTTATTATGAGACATCTTTATATATTGTTATATCTCGTTCTGATCTCATTGCTCCCTTTTCAGGCAAAAGGTTCCGAGATGGTAAATGGAAGTGAGATTGAGGAAAATGACTTATCATTTTCCTGCATGGATAGTTATCGGAATGAAGGAAATGATTTCCTGAAATATACTCGGAAAGCGAAACTGCTTAAGGTCACAGGAGGTGTCAGCCTTGGATTGGGAGTGGGGACGTTGCTTTTTTGGGGCGCACTTCGTGCTGCTACAAATTCAACTTTTTCAGATCCCATAGATGCGGGTTTGTTGGTTACCTCCATAGGTTTGTGTGGAGCCAGTGTTCCGCTATTTATCTGTTCGTCAAAAAACAAAAAGAAGGCTCTTTCAATCGGTGCCGGTAGTCAGCCTGTGCCTGGTCCGGCTATGAGGAGAACAATTCGGCGACAAGAGCCGGTGATTGCTATCTGCTTTGAATTTTAAAGAAATGCCGGACGAAAATGATAAACAAATCGCCCGGCATTTCTTTGAATTATTGTATTCCGATGCTTAGAACCCGAAATACCCTTTCGCGTTATTATAACTGATATCTTCCACCATCTTACCGATGAACGGCAGTTCGGATGCCGGCAACAAACCTTCTTCCACTTCGCGGCCCAGGATGTTACACAGGATGCGACGGAAGTATTCGTGACGCGGGTAAGACAGGAAGCTGCGTGAGTCGGTCAGCATGCCGACGAAGCGGCTCAGCAACCCTAAGTCGGACAAAGCGTTCATCTGTTTCTCCATGCCGTGGATCTGATCCAGGAACCACCAGCCGGAACCATATTGCATCTTGCCCGGAACCGTGCCGTCGTTGAAGCTGTAGATCGTTGTCATCAACAACTCGTTGTCGCGCGGGTTCAGGTTGTAGAAGATGGACTTGGCCAGTACGCCTTCTTCGTCCAAACGGCTCAGGAAACGGGCCAGCGGGGTAGCGACTTCTGCATCGCCGATCGCATCGTAGCCTGTGTCCGGTCCCAGCTTCTTGAACATGCGGGCGTTGTTGTTGCGTGTCGCGCCATAATGGAACTGCTGTACCCAGCCGCTTTTGGCATCCATGACGGCAAACTCGTACAACATGGCGGAACGGAATTTGTCGATCTCTTCGGCTGTCAGCTCTTTTTTCATGCGGGCTTTCAGGAAGATCGCTTCGATTTCGGCGTTCGTGTACGGTTCGGCATAGAAAGTCGTCAGACCGTGGTCGGACAAGCTGCAACCCTGTGATTCGAAGAAATCGTGACGTTTCTGCAAGGCATCGATCAGATCCTTGAAGTTCAGGATCGACTTGTCGGCGGCAGCTTCCAACTTGGTCAGATATTCGTTATAAGTATCGACATTCTCGATTGCCATCGCCTTGTCCGGTCTCCAGGCAGGAAGAACCTTTGTCTTCAGGCTGCCCTGGCGGATTGCGGCGTGGTATTTCAGATCATCGATCGGATCGTCGGTCGTGCAAACCACTTCCACGTTCATCCGTTCCATGATTGCCTGGGCGCGGAATTCGGGGGTTTGCAGCTTGGCGGTGCATTCGTCGTATATCTCGCGGGCTGTCTGCGGGTTCAGTACCTTGTCAACGCCGAAGATGCGGCTGAGCTCGAGGTGGGTCCAATGATACAACGGGTTGCGCATGGCATGCTGCATCGTGTCCGCCCATTTTTCAAACTTCTCGTAAGCCGGTTTGTCTCCCGTGATATATTCTTCGGGCACACCGTTTGCGCGCATCGCACGCCATTTGTAGTGGTCACCACCGAGCCATATCTCTGTCAGGTCGGCAAACTGATAGTTATCGGCTATCTGCTGCGGGATCAGGTGACAGTGGTAATCGATGATTGGCATTTTCGCTGCATGTTCGTGATACAGTTTCTGCGCTGTTTCCGACTGGAGCAGGAAATTGGAATCGAGAAAGGATTTCATGATTTATGATTTTAGATTTATGATTTATTGAAGAAGGTGTGTCAAAATATAAAATAGAACGCAGATGACACAGATTCAACAGATAACCGCAGATTTTTATTTTATTGATTTACTATAATCAATCTGTGTGAATCCGTCTCATCTGTGTTATCTGTGTTCTAATATACAGATTAATGACACACCCCCATTGTTTACCGATATTTTTGGATAGTAGCCAGCGCATCGCGGCAGAGTGTCGAGATGGCTTCCCAGTTTCCGGCAGCGATCATTTCTTTCGGGAACAGCTTGGAACCCATGCCTACGCAAGTCACGCCAGCCTTGAACCAGGCCGACAGGTTTTCTTCTGTCGGCTCTACTGCGCCTGTAGCCATAATCATGGACCAGGGCATCGGAGCTTTGATGTTCTTCACGAAAGACGGTCCGCCAACGTTTCCGGCAGGGAAAATCTTACACAGGTCGCAACCTACTTCTTGGGCGAAACCGATTTCCGATACGGAACCGCAACCCGGAGTGTACGGAACGAGGCGACGGTTGCAAACCTTCGCGATCTCCGGATTGAACAACGGGCCGACAATGAAGTTCGCACCCAGCTGCAGATACAAGGAAGCTGTTCCGGCATCCACGATAGAGCCGACACCCAAAACCAGTTCGGGGCATTCTTTTGCGGCGAACTTGATCAGTTCGGCAAATACCTCATGAGCGAAATCACCGCGGTTGGTAAACTCGAAAGCACGAACGCCACCTTCGTAGCAAGCTTTGACGACCTGCTTTGCGATCTCTATATCTTTATTATAATAAACAGGTACCATTCCAGTGCTGACGATCGCGTCGAGTACCTGCATTTTATTGAATCTTGCCATAAAAGGATTTAATTTTTTAATTCTTAATTTTTAATTATCTCGAGACTCTTCCTGAAGCATCCCCGCTCATCAGCTTTTCAACTTCTTCGACCGTTACCTGGTTGAAGTCGCCGTAAACCGTATGTTTCAGGCAGGAGGCAGCAACAGCGAATTCAAGTGCTTTCTGGTCGTCTGTCGTATAAGTCAGTAGACCGTAGATCAAACCGCCCATGAAGGAATCTCCACCACCTACGCGATCCACGATATGTGTGATGTCGTAACTGCGGGACTGATGCAGTTTGCCGTTCGAGTAGAGAACGCCACGCCATGTGTTATGGTTCGCATTGATCGCACCACGGAGTGTGATGATCACTTTCTTTGCACGCGGGAATTTAGCCATCAACTGTGTACATACGGATTCGAATTCGGCAGCGTTTACCTCGCCGTTCGTAGCCGTAACATCGAAACCTTCCGGTTTGATGCCGAATACCTTTTCAGCATCTTCCTCGTTGCCCAGGATTACGTCGCAACCGGCAACCAGCTCAGGCATCACTTCAGATGCACTTTTGCCATACTTCCACAAGTTCTTGCGGTAGTTGATGTCGCATGATACGGGTATACCCATACGGTTTGCCACCTGGATCGCTTCCAGGCAAGCGTCTGCTGCACCTTGGGAGATAGCCGGCGTGATACCTGTCCAGTGGAACCAGGAGGCATCTTTGAATACTTCTTCCCAATCCACCATGCCCGGTTTGATCTCGGATATGGCTGAATTAGCACGGTCGTAAACCACTTTGCTGGCACGGGCTACAGCACCTGTTTCGAGGAAATAGATACCTAAACGGTCGCCACCGTAAACGATGTGGGAAGTCCCTACACCATATTTACGCAGGTCCATTACACAAGCGCGTGCAATGTCGTTTTTCGGCAAACGGGTTACGAACTCTGTTGCAATACCATAGTTCGACAGCGATACAGCTACGTTTGCTTCACCGCCACCAAAGGTCGCATTCAATTTATCACTCTGACAAAAACGGAGATAGTCTGGTGTGGCCAGTCTAAGCATGATTTCTCCAAAGGTTATTACTTTTTTATCCATATCTATGGTTTATAATGTGTTCAGACCACAAAAATAGGAGTTTATTTTTAAACAAACATGGTGTGTGCGCGAAAACATTGTAAATCTTCAAGAATATTTTTATTTCCTTTCTCATCTATTGGATTGTTGTGCCATGTGCATATTTTTCAGCACAATTCTTGGAATCTACTATATTTTAATAACCTGCTCATGTTATTTTTGGATATCCGCGGATTTATCTTCGTAAAGAATCAATACGGGATTAGATTCTTCATTCAATATATTAACCAACTCAATAAGTTTTTTATCCGTAATTTTATCTTTGTTCTGAACCATGTAATCAGCCGGTATATAATCAATAAGACATCCGGCAGAAGAAATCCATTTAGGCCAGAAAAAATGAAAGCCTCCTTCTACAATCATGCCACCGTCAGAATTCTGAACTTCATATATCTTATCTTTACTTTTGTCGATAATCACTTTTTTGCTTTTCCCATGAAAAACAAAGTCGACATAAATGCGATTTTTTGTTTCCGTAACATCTGAAAGATAAGCATAGTTTTCATTCTCTTTTACAAATCGTTCATGACTGCCCAATAAATCATATGGAAGTTTGCTATCTCCAAATTCAAATATATATCTGAAATTTAATCCATTCGTTGATCGGGCATAGGTATAGATCGTATCATTGAAATTTTGCCGGATCAATATTTCTTCTTGGTTTATCGGTTGTATGTTTTTTATACTTGGAAGCGCAAACATATCTTGAAATTTATAATGAATATCATTGGGAGAACGGTATGACACTTCTCCGCCCATATTCATCACCTGTAACTTTGGCGATTCATTGCCCAAATTCATGAAAGTAAGAAATATCCTGTCATTGTCATATTCCATATTCCGTACAAGGCCTTCATAAGGGATAGAATATTGAAATTCATTATCGAAACTATATATTGCGATTTTTTTACCCATCATATCCAACAAAAGGGCTTTTTCTTGCTTCTCATCTATAGCAAAATCAAAAATTCCTTGGATGTCCGAAGGAGATTCCCCATATTTACCAATACTGTTCAGGAATTTCCCGTCAAGAGAGAATCGATATAAAAAATCATCCGATTTAATAAAAATGTATGTATCAGTCAGGATAACCTTGTCCATATATCCTATCGGGCATTGTTCATTAAATTCCAAAGCTATATAATGTAAACTACCGCTGTCAAGGCTACTTTTATCCGTATCTTGTACCTTTTGAAGATCATATATTTTATATCCTGATGTTGTATTTTCCGTATAACAACCGCAGAACATAAATAAGAAAATGATGTAAAAAATTAAATGTTTCATTTCAATTGACTATTTTGTTATCTTATCCTCTTCGCTTCCCCGGCTCCTGTACATCGTACATCATTTTGCGGAAAACCTTTGTATTTAAGTAGCCCGGCTTACGACACATCCCCTTCCAACACGGTAACGTGGACTTCCCCTTTTCCGGCTCCGTCGACACGGAAATCCAGTTCTTCCGTAACAAATCCATACGCTTTGAGTCCCCCGGCGTCTCCCACCTTATATTTCCCATTTTGCGCTTCTCCTTTCAAATCCAGCATTCCGCAATCTGTGATCACGACATTTAGGTGGGAGCATTGCAGATCAGTCGCTTTTAATCTGCCGGCATCACTTGCTTTCATTTTACAGTTTTCTCCAACCCGTATCGGTTTATTGCTGCGCACATCTGACATCCCTTCTGCCGTCAATTTCAGGTTTTTGGCATTCAGACCGGTTCGGAAAGTAAAGCGGAAAGCTCCGTCTATATGCGCTTTGATCAAACGGGCGGATTGGGCGTCCACGATTAGGCGAGTCGGTTGCAAACGTTCCCCGTTCTTTGTGTGTATAACGAGGCTGCCTTTCTGTGCCTTGATTTCCAAATGAGGCAGCAAATTGCTGTCGATCGTGAGTCTCACAGACGACGCTTGTCCTTCTTTTTGTGAATAATTGAAAACCGGTTTCTCGATATTGTCGCTTATCTTCAGCTGCGTGTATTCAGATATGGGAATATCCTTAGTAACGATATCTCCGTTTCCTTTTATGGTTTTGAACTCTTCAGCCGTAGCTGTGGCAGCTAAAAAGAATAGAGGAGCGAATATATATAAGAAGATCGTTTTTCTCATAAAATTTAGATTTGTTCGTTTTTTGTAAAAATAGAGATATTATTTGAAAATCAAAAAAATATGAAGAAATAAATTCATCGTGCAAAATAAATACCTAAATATAGTAATCAAGCCACATTTTTAACACGACAAAGTGCAGCGCTTTGCCATAAAAAAGGGGCAAAGTGTCAAATTATCAAATTAGCCCTCCTCAGATTCGTCTGTATGTGCCTTTTGCCGGAACGATCGCGAATAGGGCCGGGAAACAGAGTTGGTTATTGTCATTTTGTTCGCAGGAGTATCGGATCGGCTCTTTTTTGTTGCCGGAAAACGGAAAGATGCTGAAGAAGCGTATGAGTGTGTTGGCTGTAAGGAGGTGTTTCTGTCAAAATATCAATCACAAACGGATTGCTTTGCAGAGCCTTTGAGGTGTTAAAATGGCTTTTAGAGGCCTTTCGAGAGACTTTTCAGGATTCTTTTTCCCTTTGTTTTCATTCGTCCTCCCAAATCATCCAAATGATTTTCCGGATTGATCCGGATGGATTGTCAGGAACATCCCAATGGCTTTGGAAAAACATTCAAATCATTTGAAAAATCATTTAGACGATTTGTGAGAGGAGGAATGAAAACAAGGGCTTTTCAGGCTAAAAGGATTAAAAAGGGAGATTCGTATGTTAGCAAAAACATTTGAAATGAATCAGATTGACAGCAAATGGCGTTTATTTGTTTCAGGAATGTGTTCTGATGGGGAACCCGTAGAGACGCACGGCCGTGCGTCTCTACATTGGTGTCCCTTTGGTATTTAGGGAGCCGCAGGCGTTAGGACGAACGTATCCCCTTTTTGTGTATCGAACATCGCTTGGTGGTATTCCTTGCCGTCCGATCGGATCGGGGAGGAAGTCGTGACGACTTTGCCGTCTTGCTTGACTGTAAAGGGTTGGCTTGCACGCAGCGTGCAGCTTTTCCCTGACAGCGAACGGATATTGGCTTCTGTCAATTTTCCATCCTTCCAGTTCATCGCGATCTCGAAGTTGCCCCGTGCCTTCAGACCGGAAACAGAGCCTTCCGCCCATACGTCGGGCAAAGCAGGCAACAGATGAATGTATCCGGCATGGCTTTGCAACAATATTTCAACGACACCTGCCGTATAACCGAAGTTCCCGTCGATCTGGAAAGGGGGGTGTGCACACAATAAATTGCGGAAGAGTCCTCCTCCTTTATGTGCACTGTTTCCGAATCCGACAGGATTGAACAGGTTGGCGATGATTTTGTAAGCATGGTTGCCGTCCAACAGGCGTGCCCAGCAGTTTATTTTCCAGCCCATCGACCAGCCGGAAGCCAGATCGCCCCGCAGTTCGAGCGTTTTGCGGACCGCATTGAACAGCTCCGGTGTCTTGTCCGGCGTGATCTGGTCGCTCGGATGGAAACCGTACAGATGAGAGAAGTGGCGGTGCTGAGGTTCCCGTTCCTTGAAGTCATATATCCATTCCTGCAACTGTCCGCGTTCCCCGATTTGATAGGGCAGCAAGCGTGCCAGTTTGTCTTTCAATTCATCCCGTAACGGTTCGTCCAGGTTGAACATTTCCGAAGCCTCGATCGTGCGGGTAAAAGTCTCGCGGATGATCGCCATGTCCATCGTCGGGCCCATGCTCATAGCTGCCGTTTGCCCGTCTTCTGTGACGAAACTGTTTTCCGGGGAGACGCCTACCGGAGTCACCAAATGACCGTTGCCGTCGTCTATCAGCCAGTCGGCAAAAAACTCGGCGGCCCCTTTCATCAACGGATAGGCTTCGTTTTTCAGGAATGTTTCATCCTGTGTGAACTGGTAGTGTTCCCATAGGTGGCTGCACAACCACCCTTGCACCATCGGCCAGAAAGAAGCTGTCGGCACGTTGTCGTTCGGCAGGGATTCCCGCCAGATGGATGTGTTATGATGGGCCACCCAACCGCGACGGTTATACATGTTCCGGGCTGTTTCGGCTCCGGAGACAGACAGTTCCCGGATCATCCGGAAAAGAGGTTCCTGGCATTCCGACAGGTTGGTGAGTTCGGCCGGCCAGTAGTTCATTTCGGTGTTGATATTGATCGTGTAGCCGCAGTTCCAGGCCGGAATGGTGTCTTTGTTCCACATGCCTTGCAGGTTCAAAGGCTGCCCGCCTGGGCGCGATCCGCTGATCATCAGGTAGCGTCCGAACTGGAACAGGAGAGCTGCCAAGTCGGGATCGGCGTTTCCGGCAAACTGTTCGAGACGTTTGTCGGTCGGCATCGCCTTTTGTTCGGGAGAGGAAAACAGTTCGAAATCGACTCGGTCGAAAAGGGAACGGTAATCTTCCGTATGGCGTTGTTTCAGTGTCTGATAGTCATAAGAAAGGGCTTTTTCCAGAATACCGGCTGCTTTGGCGGATGGATCGATACCTTCCCGGCTCGGACTCTTGTCGAAACCGTTGAAGCCGGTTGCCATGCTGAGTACGAAATAGACTTCATCCGTATCGTACACATGGATGCCGGAGTCGGTAATCTCACATTTCCCGTCTTTAGGGAAGACCGGTTTCAACTGGGCTTCGAAAAACATGCCTTTCCCGCCGATCTCGTCGCCGTAAAGCATCCGTTTGTCGAACTTGCGTTTGCCGTTCGCATCGTAGAGTTCAGGGTGTTTGTATTGGTCGCCCCATTGTTCGATTTGCTCGAATGTACGCCGTTCCACATAGCCGGGAGCCTGTCCGTGCAGGACCAGACGGTCGCCGGTCCCTTTTTGCAGGGCTGTAGGATGGGGTGAAGTGAAATCGAGCGAGATGTCGATACCGTCCGGAGTGTCGCTTTTCAGGCGCATCACGATCACATCGTCCGGTTGGGAGGCAAACACTTCCCGTTCGTATTTCACGCCGTTTTGTTCATAGGCAGTCGTGGCAACTGCATCCGAGATGTTTAATGCCCGTTTGTACCCGACGGCATCTCCCGGCTTGTTGTTTTGGATATGCAGGTCTCCGAACGGTTGGTAATATTGATGCAGGCGTCCCAGCCAGTTCTTGCAAACCAGGTCCGAAGCCGTCTCGTATTTTCCGGCCTTCATCAGCCCGACCACTTTGTCGAACATCTCCGGTGTTATTTTCACATCTTTGAAAACGACTGACGGTTCCCCGCTGTATAACGTGTTTTCATTCAATTGAAGTTGTTCTTTTTCAATTCCTCCGAAAACCATTGCTCCTGCCCGTCCGTTTCCGATCGGGAGGGCATCGTTCCAACTGGCTGCTGGTTCGCTATACCACAAGGAAAGCGGTGCTTTTTGCGGCGTTTCCGCACACGCGGTGAGCAAAAAGAGTGAGGAGATCAGATAAGAAATAATGCGCATATACATGGTATTTTAAGATTATACAAAAAAGTGTCCGGATGCAAAGATATTGATTCATCCGGACACTCTGTAAGTTTATAGTTAATTAATATCCCGGATTCTGTTCGATCGTGGCATAGACATTCCGCTCGATTTCCGAATAGGGGATGGGCCAGAGATTATGATAATCCTCGATTGTCAAACCTGTTTTAGGATTATACTTACGGTTCCTATCTGCCAACTTGCCCATTCGGCATAAGGTTAGCATGCGCAGTTCTTCACCATATAACTCGCGCATACGTTCATCCAGCAAGAAATCTATATTCACATCCGAAGGCTGGGCCGGATCGGCGTTAGCCCTTTCCCGGATCGTATTGATATCAGCGGTAGCATTAGCCAGATCTCCTTTCTTTATGTAGGCTTCAGCCCGGAGAAGGTAAGTTTCTGCCAAGCGGAACATATATTCGTCTTTGTAATTACTGTTTGCACTGTTGATTAGGAGATGTTCTCCGAATGGCGTCATCTGCGGGTTCCCGGTAGCGTCTACCTGATACAATTCTTCGGGGAAATTTCCGACACGGGAGAATTTCATTATCAACGGGAACCATTGCCGTATGGAATCGACTTGTTTATAGTAACCGTCTTTCACCATCCATTGTCCGAAAGCCGGAGATGCCGGATTATCGATTTGCAAATCTCTTACTATATTGTGTCCTGAATTTCGAATGTCCTGATCAGACCCTTTGGACCATACAGTATTGAAGAAATAGTCCGTTGGTTGGATCCAACCAACACCGCGTCCGCCTTTCACATCTGTTACTCCCATAAAAGCAGTTGTTTTCACATCCGCTCCGGCCTGGTCTTTTGCTGTAATCTGGATATTCTGGTAATAGGGGATAATAGCCCAAGGCATATTATAGGCTGTTTTTGAGCCTGCATTCAGGTAGTCATATTGTAATACCCATAGACTTTCCTTATTCCCGCTGCTGCGATTCTGGTTGTTCAACCTGAATAGATCCCAATAGACATCGCCTTCTTCATTAGCTCTTGAACCGAAGCGATTAGTCATCAGGGCCATTGACGGATGGCTTATGACAGCAGTTGCCGTTTGAATCGCTTCATCATATTTATTCAGGCAAATGTAAATCTCTGAAAGTAAATGTTGGGCTACTTGTTTGCTGATTTTTCCGTCTTTTACGACATCAATATCCGGTAATAAAGTGATGGCTTCTTCCAGATCTTTTCTGATCTGCTCATACACTTCTTCTCTGGAAGCTCTGACATAATCCCGGCGAGGAGTCGAGACCTCTTCAAGAATCAGAGGAACTCCCCCGAACAAATTTGCAAGCATTCGATATGAGAATCCTCTGAAGAATAGAGCTTCTCCGCGAATAACTTTAGCCTCCTCTTCAGGAACTGCTGTGGCGTTTGGAAGACGGCTTAATATTACATTCGCATTTGAAATGACGATATATACTTGTTTCCAAACGTTCGCCGGGACGCTGAATGTAGGAACCATTACGTTTTTATAATCATTCAATTTAGCTGCTTTGTAATAGTCAGTGGCATTAAATGCGAAATCTGTTGCATAATGAAATGCAAAACGTGTATCGGGGTCTAACTCCCATTGTTGGTATCTTACCCGGTTATACAAATAATTCAAGGAAGATTGGAAATGGGCACTTGTTTCCATTGAGTTTTCCGGAGAGTAAAAATCTTTTGGCTCCTCTTTCAGAAAATCGTTTTCGTTACAAGATGATAAGGTGGCAAATGCTGCTAAAATCGCAATGCCGTATTTAATTGATTTCATGTTCATTCGTTATTAAAATTCAAGATTAAGACCTACGGAATAGCTTCTCATAACCGGATATTTGTTGGAAACCAAGCCTGTTCCGGTTTCCGGATCCCAGCCGTCCCAATCAGTAAAGGTAAGTAGGTTCTTCCCTGTTACATACAGTTTGAGCCGGCTTACTTTGAACTTGTTCAGGAATGCAGACGGTACATTGTAAGAGATCGTAACATCCTGCAGACGGACGAAGCTACGTTGTACATACGGGGAGAATCCGTAGCTACCCAATGCCTGAGTATAATAACCCAACTGGCGGTAACGCGCATTCGGATTTTCCGGAGTCCAGTAATCGAAATTGAATAGGTTGTTCTGGTAAATATTATCCGGATTGGGTAAATCTTTTCCAGGCTGGCCGTAATAATAATTTTTCCCTCCCTGAATCGAGTTGATCAAGAACTTTAATTCCCAGTTTTTGTAGCGGAAAGAGTTTTGTATGCTGAACCGGTATGCAGGATCTTCATATCCGATGATTATACGGTCTTTATCTGCTGAATATTTTCCGTCACCATCTACATCTTGCACTTTATAGGTCCCGTATTCAAAACCTTCAGGTATCAAACCGGCTTGCTTGTCGGCAAGTTGCCACATACCGATGATATTATAGTCGTAACATACTCCGTAAGGATGATTGATGAAAATTTTATTGGCCGTCAGGTCATCTTCTTTTCCGTCTCCATCGGCATCGATACCTAAAATACTGACAACTTTATTGCGGTTACGGGAGAAATTGAACGTTACATCCCAACTGAAATCCTTTGTTTCGATAGCCACACCTGTTACGGACATTTCAAAGCCACGGTTTCTCATTTTACCTATGTTGGACGGGATCTTGTCCAAACCGTTGATTTGCGGGATATTGATGTTGTAGAGCAGGTTGTTTGTCTGTGACAGGTAATATTCCATATTGCCGAAGATGCGTCCGTTCAAGGCACTGAAATCCAAACCGACGTTGAACGTGTTCGTCGTCTCCCATTTCAGATCGGCATTGGCAAGCGACTTGATCCATTGCATCTGTTCTGCATTGGCGCCATCACCAAACAGATATCCGCCATTGATAGTAGTATTGTCTATGCTGATGCTACCGACACCGGCTCCCATCTGGGCAAGTGTTTGATAACGACCGACCGTACGATTACCGTTTTGCCCGTAAGATAAACGTAACTTCAAATTTTCCATCCAGTTGATATTGTTTTTGAAGAAGTCCTCTTCACTGATACGCCAAGCCAATGCGGCAGAGGGGAAAACTCCGAACTTATGGTTCTTCCCGAACCCGGAAAATCCGTCACGGCGAACAGTCCCTGTCAGGATATACTTGTCATTATAAGTATAAATGGCACGCAGCATGGTATACAAACTCGATTCTTCCCATGCACCGGATGTTGCTGTCTGTAAGTCGGCTTGTCCCGCATCCAGCTTGTTGAAGCCTAAAATATCATTGGAGAAGTTGGTTGCTCCCGCCTTTGTCATTTCATACTGTCTCTTTTCGATACCGTAGACGAAAGTCGCATTAATAGCATGTTTCCCGAATGTATTTTTGTAGGACAGTATATTGTCGACCGTATAATTGTACTGGCTGTTGTTTTCCTTCGAGCCGGAACCCGTGAAGTCCGCTCCCCATTTGTTGAAATTGTAGATTTTGTTTTCAATCAGGTTCTGCGAGAAATTCATGCGATAGTTCAAACCTTTCAGAAATGGGAAATCGATATCGGCATAGAAGTTCCCGAACAGATTATAGCGTTTGTTCACATCATCTTGCTGGATTGTCAGTAATGGATTCAATGTGTTTTTGTAGGGTTCCCGGATATAATCTCCATTTTCGTCTGTTATGGCGACAATTGGAGGTAAGCCGGTCACTGTTCCCAGATCAGGAGATTGGCCGGAGTAGTCGCTGATCGTGAAGAAAGATTGTACGCCGACTTTCAGGAAGTCTGTGATTTTCGTATCCAGATTGACACGTACGTTATAACGTTTGTATGTGTCGTTGATAACCAAGTTTTTTTGATCCGTATAACCCATGGAAAAGAAATAGCTGCTCAGTTCGCTTTTGCCTCTGACACTCAGGTTGTGATTTTGTATATAAGGAGTTTTGTTAGTCAGCATTCCCCACCAATCGGTGTCAGTTCCGCTTTCATATCCGTCCAAGGCATTCCGGTCCATCAAATGGGATGTCGGATCCCAGTTCGGGTTCATTTGCAGCATGTTGTCCCCTGTACGGCTTTCTTCCAGATAACGATCGGCTATTTTGCGTAGAAATCCGTCACGGCCTTCCGGATACATATCTTTGTTTGTCGGTTCCTGATAGGAAAATGAACCGCTGTATTCGATTGTCGGTTTACTCATTACCTTTCCTGTTTTGGAGGTAATTAAAATAACACCGTTACTGGCTTCCGACCCATAGATGGCGGCGGCGCTTGCATCTTTCAGGATATCGATGGATTCTACATCGTTCATATTGATATCGACCATGTTCCCACGGAAAATAATGCCGTCCAATACGATCAACGGGCTATTACCGCCACTGATGGACGTACGTCCGCGGATAGACATGTCCGGGTCTTTACCAGCTTCGGACACAGCACCTACGTTCAGCCCGGGAACCGTCCCCTGTAATGCCGAACCCAAGCTGATATTCGGTGATTCCTGCAAAGTTCCCAGATCGGCACGGACAACAGATCCGGCCAGGTCGCTTTTCTTGGCCGTACCGTAACCGACGACGACGACTTCGTCCAGCTTCTGTGCGTCTTCCGCCAACTGCACGTTGATGTTCTTCTGGCTACCGACTGTAATCTCTTTGGTCACGTATCCGATATAGGAAAACTGGATCACCGCTCCCTGGGGAACCGAGAGGGTATAATTGCCGTCCATATCCGTGATGATCCCGTTGGTTGTGCCTTTTTCTACCACGTTAGCACCGGCAATAGGGCCTAAATTGTCACTTACCGTACCGGAAATCGTCACTTGCTTCTGCTGCTGTTGAACCGTTTGGGCAGAAATTATGATGTGATTGTTCCGGATGACGAATGTGCATCCGCTCCCTTTCAGGATCAGTGCGAGTGTCTCATTCAAAGATTTATTGTTAACAGAGGCATTGACCTGTTTATTCAGATTAATGACCGACTCATCATAGTCGACCGACATACCTGTTTGTTTCTCTATTTCGGAGAAAGCATCTTTGATTGTGATGTTGTGGGATGGCAGTGTGATCGACTGGCTACTGGCAACTGTCTGTTGCACAAAAAAGAAAAGAAAAAACATTAATGAAACGCGGAATAAACTAATTAGCTTATTCTGTTGTGTTTTCAGGTTTAATTCCATATTTTTGTAAAATTAGATATTTAAGTAAATACTATGCATGATTTTTATCCTGCCGGATAATTAGAATGAATGGTGTTGCTCGATTTCAAGCCGGGGAGATCTGATTGGCGTCATCTTCCCGGTTCTTTTTTTCATATTAGTATCTCCTCTTTTTTAGTTTATGTACACTTTGTCCTCTTTTATTTTGTAGTTCAGTCCTTTTATCATCTCTTTCATGACTTCCAGTACCTGTTCCAGGCCCTCGTCAGGATTAAACTTCATTGTAAAGCTTCTGCCGGCGAACCGTTCCGTCTCATAATTGATCGTTACATCGAATTTACGTTCGATGGTCTTTACGATCTGGTCGAACGAGGCCGTCTGGAATATCAGATACCCGTCGGTCCATTGCATCACGCGTCCGGCGTCGACAGTATTGAGTGCCAGTGTTTCCAGGCGGTGATTGTAGATGATTTGTTCGTCTGGCGATAAAATCAGGCTTGTGTCTTGCTTTAAACAGGGATCGACTTGAATTTTCCCTTCTTCCAATGTGGCAATCGTAACATCCTGGTCTGAATAAGCGTTTAGATTGAATACGGTGCCGAGTGCTTTGACCGTCATATGGGCGGTTTTGACCAAAAAGGGTTTTGCCGGATCTTTGGCGACTTGGAAGCGGGCTTCCCCGTTGAGGAACAGGAGACGTCTTTTTCCCCTGAAATGTTTGTCATAGACCAGTAAAGAACCGGAGTTCAACCAGACTTTCGTCCCATCGGGCAGTTTTACTTGTTTCTGTTCTCCATTTGCGACGAAACATTCTTTCAATTGAGCTTCTTCCACGACCGGATTTACTTTTGTCAGATAATAATAGGTACCGAAAGCACCAAGCAACGGCAAAAGTAGTATGGCGGCAATTCTCTTGATATACAAACCAATTGGTTTGTGAAGCGTCCGATCGGACGCTTCGATTCGCTTATGTAGTCGGGATAATTCCTGGAAAGTGGATTCGTTTGCCACGGCAGATTCCTCTTCCCATAAAGTACCCATCGCCTTTTCTTTCTCTTCCTGAAAATTCCGGTCAAGCAGCCAGGCATGGAACTTCTTCTGTATTTCCGGGGACAGATCGTTCCCGAAAAATTTTTCTATTAATATATGTATGTTTCTTTTGCCCATTTTTCGTCTTTATATTATAGCTGACGGACGAGTGGGGAAGCACACACAGCCGGAAGTGCTTTTTTTTCAGAAAAAAAGCAGCAAAGTGGAATATGCGATCTTCCGCAATTCGGCAAGGGCTTGTGTCATGTGGTTTTCTACTGTCCGTTTGCTGATATTCAGCCGTTGGGCGATTTCTTCATTGCTCAGGCCGTCTTTCCGGCTCATAATAAAGATGTTCCGGCGTTGAGGCGGCATCTTCTCGACAGCAATGTCAATGAGCAGCGATAGCTCCCTGGCGTAGAGTTCTTCTTCTATCAGATCGTCGTAGGTCGACCTTCTTTGCTCTTTTTGCTGGTAGTTTTCTTCGATCAGGCAGTGTTCGTAATAATCATAGATCATGTTGCGGGCCATGCGGAAGAGATAGGCCTTAAAAGAATCTACTTTTGAGATCGTTTCCCGGTTGGTCCAGATTTTATAGAAGATATCTTGGGTCATGTCGCTCGCTTCATCCCGGTTCTTTATGAAACCGGTTAAGAAGTGCTTTAGTCTTGGACTGTATTGGATGTAAAGCATATCGAAGGCTTTATGATCCCCTTTTCCAAGTTCTTCCAGATATTTTGACTCAAGGTTGATATCCATTTTTGTTTTCTATTGTACGCTCTATCCCTTTATAAATATGAAAAACGAAAGATATGGAAAATAATCTGAAGAGGCAATTTTTTTCAGCAAGAAATATCGAATTGAACAACAGGCTTTATCGAATGAAAGACCGGATAAACGATAATTTGAAGCAAGTGCCTGATAACTCGATGCAAGGAAAAAATGGTACGTGCAGAATAATAATCCAAAAGTGTCAAATATTTTGACGCTCGCTTGCAAGGTAACAGGGAAGCGGATAACTTTACCGGAAAAAGATCTTATGCAAGCCGGAACTATCCTGATCGTTGATGATAACAAAAGCGTACTGACCTCTCTCGAACTGCTTCTGGAAGATGAGTTCGAAGAGGTGGAGACTGCCTCGAACCCGAACAGTATCCTTTCGGTCCTGGACAGCCGGCCGGTCGATCTTGTCTTGTTGGATATGAATTTCTCTGCCGGTGTCAATACCGGCAACGAAGGGCTTTTCTGGCTCCGCCGCATACGGGAGATCGCACCGGGACTGCCTGTTATCATGCTGACAGCCTACGGGGATGTCGAACTGGCAGTCAAGGCGTTGAAGAGCGGGGCGGCCGATTTCGTATTGAAACCCTGGGACAACGATAACCTGATCGGGAAGATACGTGCCGCCCTGCACGAACGGAAGTCCCGTCAGCCGGTGCATCCGGTACCGAGGCCGAGCGAACCGGCTATGATTATCGGGCATTCTCCTGTGATGATGAAACTGATCAAAGTGGTGACGAAAGTAGCCAAGACAGATGCTAATGTCCTGATCACCGGAGAGAACGGTACAGGTAAGGAGATGCTGGCACGTGAGATACACCGCCTTTCGCTCCGCGGCGGCCGAGAGATGGTCAACGTGGATATGGGAGCCGTCAGTGAATCGCTGTTCGAAAGCGAGTTGTTCGGGCATGAACGGGGGGCTTTTACGGATGCACGCGAGAGTCGTCCGGGGAAGTTCGAGGCGGCACACGGGAGCACGCTGTTTCTCGACGAGATCGGAAACCTGCCGTTAGGATTGCAGGCCAAGCTCCTGGCAGCCTTGCAGAATCGCGAGGTCACCCGCCTTGGGAGCAACCGGAAGATTCCGGTCGACATACGCCTGATTGCCGCCACGAACCGCAACCTGCCGGAGATGGTGGCGCAGTCGCTTTTCCGTGAAGACCTGTTCTACCGCATCAATACGATACAGATCGAGATTCCGCCTCTTCGGAACCGGCGGGAAGATATCGCCCTGTTTGTCGATTATTTCCTGAAAAAATATACGCACCTTTACAGTCGGCCGGGACTAACCCTGCATCCGCAGGCGTTGGAGAAGCTCGCGAACTATGACTGGCCCGGCAACATCCGGGAATTGCAGCATACGATCGAGAAGGCGGTGATCCTGGCGGAAAAGAATGTGATCCGTGCCTCCGACCTCTTTATCCGTCCGGGAAAGGCACTCTCTTTTAGCGAAGTGCCCAATTTAGAAGAGGTGGAGCGGCAGGCGATCTTGGCGGCTATCACCCAGAATGAAGGGAACCTGACGGCTGCGGCGGAGCAGTTGGGCGTGAGCCGGCAGACGTTGTATAATAAGATGAAGCGATTCAATCTCTGATTTTCCGCCGGTATGTTCAGTGTCCGTCTATACATACGCATTCTTTTGCAAGTAGTCGCCATCGTATTGGTGGCGGGCTTGGGCGTGGCCGGTATCGTTACGGGACGGGCGGTCATACTGGGTCTTGTGGCTCTCTTTATCGCAGCGTGGCTGATCAGTCTCCTTGTCTATTATCTCAACGCATCGAACCGGAGGATACAGCTTTTCCTGGATGCCATCGAGGACGACGAGTCGATGCTCAATTTCCCGGAAAATATCGGCAGCCGGGAGCAACGCCGCTTGCATGCCGCTTTCAACCGCATTCACAGGCTGATGACCGAGAACAAACGGAAGGCGTTCGACCGCGAGCTGCACCGTAAGGAATATGAATCGTGGGATAAGCTGATGCATGTCCTGACACACGAAATCATGAACTCCATCGCCCCGGTCGTCTCCCTCTCCGGCACGCTTCTTTCTTATTTCCGGACGAAAGATGCGCCGAAAAGCAGCGGGGAGATCACCGATGCCACCATCCGCAAGACGATACGGGGATTGGACACCATCAAAAGCCAAGGGCAAACCCTGATGCATTTCACCGAATCGTACCGCCAGTTTGCTTACCTGAAGGAGCCGGCGCCTAAGCCATTCCCGCTTACGTATCTGCTGCAAAACCTGCAGACCTTGTACTTGCCGGATATGCAACGGCAGCATATCGATTTCTCCCTCGTTCTGTTTCAGCCGGAGATAACGGTCCATGCAGACGAAAAGCTGCTGTCACAGGTTTTGATCAACCTGCTGAAAAACGCTATGCAGGCACTTGAAGGGCAGGCGGATGGAAAGATCCGTTTGGAAGTCGATACGGAGAAGAACCAATTGCTTATCCGGGTGACGGACAACGGTCCCGGCATCCCTTCCGACCTGATGGAAGATATCTTCGTCCCCTTCTTCACCACCAAGGCTACGGGGAGCGGTATCGGGTTGAGCCTTTCCCGGCAGATCATACGGATGCATGGAGGAGAATTGTCGGTGGCTTCGCAACCTTACCGGGAAACCTGCTTCACGGTTTCTTTACCTGTAAAGCCTTAAGAATTACCGTCTCTTGATCTCTACCCGCGAAGTGAGCGGATAGCGCAAGCCTTTGGAGGACTTATAATAGACTTCGGCCGCGCCGATCTTCAGCTTGGCGCGTATCTTGATCGGGATATGGTTCTCGTCGTCGCCGATCCAGATCTCGGCGGCTTCCTTGCTTTGGGTAAAGGCGTCGTCGTAGATGTCGATATAGAAATGGCGGGTCCTGTACTTCAACGTCTCGCTCCGTTCCACGATCTGCTGCCCGGTATAGCGGAAACTGATGTTGATGCGTTCGCGTCCGATCGCCACCTGGAAAGGAAAGCTCTCACCGCTTTTCATCTTGTCCCAGTCCAGGGAACGCAGATACATCGTTGCTCCCAGCATGTCGAACATGTGTGGGTCTTCCGTCACGAGCATCGTGTCGATCTTCGTGCGGGTGGGCGTATAACGGTGGGAATGAGCGAGTATCTTCTTCCGGTCGTAGGAGAAACGGATGTCGTCTATCAGATAATAGTCATTCTCGTTTACCCGCTTCTCACTCCGTAGAAGCAGCATGTCGGGGGTAAAATGGCAATCGATCGTATCTCGCATCTTATAGACCTTCTCGATAATGCCGGAGGTGCGGAAGATGAGCCGGTAGTGATAGGACGGCTCGCCCTCGTATTCCGCGTCGCGGATGGAAAGGGTGGCGTGGCCTGCACGGGGCATCAGAAGGCCCCATTTGAAGTATAACTCATACTGCACTTCCTCGCCGGGGCTGAACCTGTGGCGGACCGGGATTTCCTGCGCTTTCGCACACACGGCCGATAGCAATAGCAAAAATATCAGCCACAGGCGGACGATGTCAGAACGGCATTCCCATGTTGCCGCCGCTATTATTCCTTGACGATGATTGTTGACTTTCATCTTTGTAGTTTCTTTTCTTCTTGGTTGCTTCCTTCGGCTTATTCTTCGTTATCTCAAGAGGCTTCTGCTTGGCCAGCGGGGTGGAGTTGACATTCCAGGTCTCTTCGACTTGCCAGTTCTGCATGATCTCGTACATCTTGGGAGAATAATAAACCTTTTCGGGCTGCCGCTTTTCGGCATAATTACCGGTATCCCACACTCCGTTGCCGTTCGTGTCGATCACGATACGGGCATAATACTTATCGGGCTTCAAGTCCATGAAAAGCACTCCGCCGTCTTTTACTTTCGCTTTGCGGACAGGGGCGTCTCCACTACTGAGCAATTCGACGAAAGCGGTCGTGTCCACACCGTTGATATTGAGATATAGATGGCCGTATTCGTCTTCCTTTTTGATCTTGAACTCGCCGGTGAAGAAATCGTTCCACTTCCCGTAAAGGCTGTGGATGGCGGCGGAGTCCACTTCGATGCGGTATTCTTCCCCATACTTCCACGGACGTCTGATAAAGTAGTTCAGGCTGTTGGTCGAATCGGGGAAGAAGTCGAAATCGACCGTGTTCCAAACGGTATCGACCTTCTGGTCGAGGAAGAACATCTCTTTGTTGATATCCAATACCGGTTCGTTGAAGGTTACGGATATCGTATCGAACAAGTCCATCGAACCGGGAGCGTCTACCTGCATGCCTAAGAACACGACCGGATCGGGTTCGTCTTTCTTTTTCTTCTTTTTCTTTTCTGCCGGACGGCGGCGCAATACCAGTTGGACCGTGTCGGTTTGCGGGCGCAGGATGTTCAGGGAGTCGCTCTTCGGATAGGAGACCTGCACCTGCAGGGTGTCCTGCTTCCAGACGGTCGAATCGGCAAGCCAGTAGTTAACGGCCGCGCCGCCTTCCGTCTGCTGCACAAAATACCAGGTGCTGTCTTCCGGGGTGAAATTGATGGGGACAGGCACCGGTACGGTGTCCAGCTTCGTATTGAAACGCAGCGTAAAGTATTTCTCGTCCGGGCGTTCGGGCTTTACCATATACTGGCGTTCGAATTTCTCCTTGAACAGGCGGAGTTCGATGTTGTCCGGGAAGAAGCGGGTGTAACCGACCGTCCGGATCGTATCGATCGTCAGACTGTCCTTCCAAGCCGTATCCTGTCGGGTCGTCAGTTCGAAGGAAGGGACGATGACGGAATCCAAGAACGCGATATCCTCGCCCGGCTGGTCGAATTTATAATCGCGGTTCACATCGTTCAGTGCGAAAATATGATAGGTTCCGGGGGCAATGTTACGGATCGTGAACTGCCCTTTGTCATTTGTACGGGAGGTGCGGTCGAACGGGAGTTTCATGAATGCGGAATCTGCCAGGTCGCGATGCAGGCCGATCGTAATGCCGGGCATCGGTTCGAGGTTCTCTGCATTCAACAAGACTCCCGAAACTTCGAGTGTGTCGATCATATCTCCGGTAGAGAAAGCAAAAGAGAAGTTCTCGAACACGTTTTTCTCATTATTATCGGAGATGGAATTGGTGAAGTCGATCGTATAGGTAGTGTTGGCTTTCAACGTGTCTTTCAGTTCGATCACCGCCTTCTTCCCGGCAGAGCGGATAATCGGCAGCTCCATCTGGGGCGGAGTGATAATCACATTCTCCGAAGGTTTATCGATCTGGATCAGTTCGTCGAAGAGGATTTCGATCTTTTTCCCTTTATAGTTCACCTGGTTCGGGATCGGCGTGCTGCTTACGAACTTGGGAGGCGTTTCGTCATAGGGTCCTCCGTTCGGACTACCGATATTGGCGCACGAATAAATGACCACCAACAACAGCACCCCATACAACAGGCGGAATGAATTTCGTATATATTTCGTATCCATTTATGTCTATTTCAAATATATTTGACAAACACGCGCAAAAATAGGGAAAAATCCGGTGAAAATTAGTAGGATATCCTGCCATTAATCAATCTTTGCATTTAAACGGTCTTTTGTTCGATTGTCGTTTTCAACATCCTGAATCCGATCCTGCAATACAAACATTTCTTCTTTTCGCAATATTCGCGTTTTAATTGGATCAATGCCTGGCTGTCGCCGGCGTGGCGGACGGTGATACCGGCGTTGCAGAAAGTGGAGACGATGGTGTTCTTTTCCGGGGGGATACTTTCTAAAAGGCGGGTGGCACGTTCGCAATATTCGGGTCGCTTGTTGTGCAAGCCGTAGGCAAAGAGCATCGGGACGACCGTGTTTATCAGCAGGATGTTCAGGGCGTTTTCGCCTATGGTCTTTTCCTTCCGGGGAGAAGCGTACCGGAAATGATAGTGTGTCTCCCAATAACCGGAAGGAGGGATCCTGAAATACTTTTTGATCTCTCCGGTACTCCCGGCTTCAAGGATGGCTGAGAACAGGGTGTCGTGCCGTACCCAAAGAGCGGCCAGCTGCGCCACTTTCAGATACGGGAAGTTGAGAGGGCGTGTCCGCAGGTTCTTAAACACGAAATCTTCCATTGGCGAAAGGCCGAACTTATGGCGGAGAAAATCGTACTCCCGTTGCAACAGGCGGTAATAATGGTCGTCATTCTCCTCCGCTAACATCCCCGCCTGCCCGAAAAGCATCGCCTCTATCTGAGATTGGCTGCTTCGCTGCTTTTGGATGCAACGGAGCGGCAGGCTCTTCGCCAGCCTTTCAAAAGCGTCATTATTCACGCCAAAGCCGAAGTTCCGGGTTAAAGTAATATAAAAGACTTCGTTCCAGTCTGCCTGATACGTATCCAAAAGGAGGAAAATGTCATGTGTTTTCCGTTCCAGCCGCTCGCTCAGCAAAGCTTCCATCCAGCAGGCTATATGCAACGGGTCGATCCCGGTTATATAGTCGAGGCACGGAAGAGCCGCCTCCCGGTAAAGCAACCAGTCTATACTGCGGAGAACATTCTCCGGAACGGTCAGGAGCATTTGTGGGATCGGCTCCCCGTTCGTCCGGACCGGCTGGAAGTCGTCAATGCCTGTAATATGAAGGATTACACTATCGTACGCTTTGTCCGTCTCATGATGATGAAGCAGCCAGTCGGAGGATTTATCATGAATTTCGACACTTCCCGCCCATAGCGTTCCGTCTATTTTGATTTTCGCATTGAAGAAATCGGGGCCTGCGTCCGTATTCTGCATTCCGGGATCGATTACCTGTACGGGGCGTCCGTCTGTGGTTGCCAATGGAGTGGCTGTGTAAAGTTTGTATTTCCAAACATAATGTAATAAACGTTCCATCTTTTTTCAGAGTTAAGATTTATGCCCCAAATCTAAGCATTATTCTTTATATTTGCAGCACGTTATCAGTTGAAAGTTGAAAGTTTAAAATTGAAAGTTAAATATATAAGTATGAAGATTGCACTTATCGGTTACGGAAAGATGGGAAAAACTATCGAACAGATAGCACTTGGCAGAGGACACCAGATCGTGTCTGTCGTAGATATCAATAACCCCGAGGAAATACACTCCGACAATTTCAAAAGTGCTGACGTCGCGATCGAGTTTACGACTCCTGCAACAGCATTCGACAATTATATGCAATGTTTTGCTGCTGGCGTTCCGGTTGTTTCCGGTACGACAGGCTGGCTCGACAAGATCGGACAGGTCAGAGAGATGTGCGAAAAAGAAGGTAAAACCTTTTTCTACGCTTCCAACTTCAGTATCGGTGTGAACATATTCTTCGCCCTCAACAAATACCTGGCAAAGATTATGGATAATTTCCCCGCCTACGATATTAAAATGATGGAAACCCATCATATCCATAAATTGGACGCTCCCAGCGGAACCGCTATCACACTGGCGGAAGGAATCCTTGAAAACGTGGACCGTAAGGACCGCTGGACTTTGGAAACGGCTGAGAAAGCAACCGATATTCCTATCCATGCCATTCGCGAAGGAGAAGTTCCGGGTATCCACGAAATCACTTACGAGTCGGATGTCGATACGATCAGTATCAAGCACGATGCGAAGAGCCGTGCCGGATTTGCTTTGGGTGCCGTTATTGCCGCCGAATTTACCGCCGGAAAGAAAGGTTTCCTCGGAATGGACGATATGCTTAAATTCTAATTAATAACAGAAACAAATGAAGAAGTTTTCCAAGAAACAATGGATTAAATTCAGCATAGCAGCCGTTCTCTACCTGCTTTTCACGCTTTGGATGCAGAATGCCTGGTTGTTGTTGGGCCTGATCGTCCTTGTCGATATTTTCCTGACCGGGTATATCCCCTGGGGAGCCTGGAAACGCACCAAGAACCCGCAGGTGCGCAATGTGTTGGAATGGGTGGATGATATCTTGTTTGCACTGGTTGCCGTCTATTTCATCAATATCTTTATTTTCCAGAACTATCAGATTCCCAGTTCATCCCTGGAGAAATCCTTGTTAGTGGGCGACTATCTGTTTGTCAGCAAGCTAAGTTATGGACCGCGCGTGCCGAACACGCCGGTCGCTTTCCCGCTGGTACAAAACACATTGCCGTTCTTCAACTGTAAGTCGTATCTGGACTGGCCGGAGTGGGACTACAAACGGGTGAAAGGCTTCGGTCATGTAAAACGGAATGATATCGTCGTGTTCAACTTTCCTGCCGGCGATACGGTTGCACTGAAGGTGCAGAACCCGGATTATTACCACTTGGTAGAACAATACGGACGGGAAGCTATCCTGTTGAATAAAGCGGATTTCGGTGATGTGATCTACCGTCCTGTCGATAAACGCGAGAATTATGTCAAACGGTGTATCGGTATGCCGGGCGATACGATTGAAATCCGGAACAATCAGGTCTATATCAATGGCGTTGCCGCCAAGAATCCGGAAAAAATGCAATTTAACTATTTCGTCGAGACGGACGGTTCCATGTTGAGTGAAGAGCAGTTCCGTTTGTTGGATGTCAGCAAAGCCGACCGTGTGTTGATCGACGGGAGCTATAACCCCCAATATATGTCTATGTTGAACATCCAGCCGAACGCCAACGGGCAGTATAACCCGGTTTACCATTTCCCGCTGACTCAAAAGACATTGGAGGTGGCTAAAAAACTTCCGGTCGTGAAACGTGTGGTTCTCGAACCGGATCCCGTAGGGGCCGATTCCTATTATCCGGTAGATTACCAGACCGGCTGGAGCCGTGACAATTACGGACCGCTATGGATTCCGAAGAAAGGAGCCACGATCCCGCTGACGGAGCGCAATATCGCTCTTTATAAACGTTGTATCGTCAATTACGAACATAATAAGCTGGAAGTGAAGGATGGCAAGGTCTACATCAACAGCAAACCGGAAACGACCTATACGTTCAAATACGATTATTACTGGATGATGGGTGACAACCGCCACAACAGTGCCGACAGCCGTTCCTGGGGCTTCGTGCCGGAAGACCATGTCGTAGGCAAGCCGATCATGATCTGGCTCTCATTGGACAAGGATCGTAGCCTGTTCGACGGCGGTATCCGCTGGAACCGTATGTTCCGCTGGGTGCATCCTGACTAAGCAAATCGCTATGGGGGAAAAGGTGAATGATAATATGAACGGGACGGGCGGCCGTGAAGGTCGCTCTTACGTGGGGTGGGTGGTAACGATCGTTATCGCCTTTCTCATTGTTATACCTGTCCGCCGTTTCTGTATCGAATCTTACCGGATCTCGACGAATGCGATGGAGGAGGCGTTGCACCAAGGCGATTATATCTTAGTGAATAAATTACCGCTCGATGGGAATCCGGGACGGAACAAAGTCGTGTTGTTTACCAGTCCGCTTCTGAAAGACACGGCGAGCAGCCCCTTGTTTCTGAGCCGTTACATCGGAATGCCGGGCGACACGATCCTTGTAAGCAATGACGGATATGAGGTGAACGGGAAACTGTTGCCCCACTCCCCGCGCTCGCTCAATACCTATTTCATCACTCAGAAAGGAGCTGACGACTTCTTGAAAGTCTTGCAAAAGCTGAATATACCGGTACGGAACTGGAAGAACGAGACATTCGGCTTTTCTTTCTCCCTGACTACCTTCGAAGAATATCAATTGCGTGAAGAACTGACGGAAGAGATGAACATTCATTTCATCCGGAACCAAGCCGCCCCGTACAAGCTGGTCGTCCCCCGTAAAGGCCGGGCATACCGCCTGGATGAAGCCGCCCTTACCGCCTGCAAGGAAGCGATACTGGCCGAGGCCGGAGAAAAGGCAGCTTTCCGCGATGGAAAACTATATTTAGACGGAAGGGAAACTACGTTTTTCTTCTTTGAACAGGATTATTACTGGATGCTCTCCGACAACGTAAACGAATCGGTCGATTCCCGCCACCTGGGCTTTATCCCGCGTGACCGTATCATCGGGAATGCCTGGTTCTGCTGGTTCAGCCGTGACAAACAACGAATTTTTAAACCCGTAAACTGATGCAACCTGTCTATATCTCTACAACCTATCTGGGCCCTGTCCAGCAGTATTGCAAATTGTTCCAATATCCGGAAGTGCGCCTCGAAACAGCTGAAAACTACCTGAAGCAAACCTACCGGAACCGTTGTACCATTGCGGCTGCCAACGGCCCGTTAGCCTTGTCCGTCCCCATTGTAAAGCCGGAAACTTTGAAGTGCCCGACCAAAGACATCCGTATCTCCGATCATGGGAACTGGCGTCACCTGCATTGGAACGCTTTGGTCTCGGCTTATAATATGAGTCCGTTTTTCGAATATTACGAAGAGGATTTCGCTCCTTTTTACGAGAAGAAGTATGAGTTCCTATTCGATTACAATGAGGAACTGCGCCGGTTGATCTGCCGCCTGCTCGACTTGCATCCGCATGTTATTTATACCGAAGAGTACCAGTCTGAAGTTCCGAACGATTTCCGCGAGATCATCCGTCCGAAACATGAAGGAGAGGATCCGTCCTTCTCTCCGAAACCTTATTACCAGGTGTTTCAGGACAAGCACGGATTCCTTCCGAATATGAGTATTGTGGATTTACTGTTCAATATGGGACCGGAAGGGCTGTTGGTGCTGAAAGATTCCATTGTGGCACCGGAACAGCCCTGATCGAGGTTATGTCAGTTCTTTTTCATCGTATAATCTTTCACCCCTAACGAATCGTATGCCTGTAACAGGGCTTCATCGTTATCGGAAATCATCAGGAGCTTGTCGTTTTCTTTCAGTTCCGTATTGCCTTTCGGAATGAAATAATGCCCGTCGCGTTTCACCATGACGGCAAGTGTATGGTCGGGCAAGGTGAGTTGCATCAGCTTGTTTCCGTGAGAAAGGACAGCCGGAGTGATGTCTATTTCACTCATGGCACTCTTGATATCTTCCGGCAATTCGATACCGAACACGTCTTTCCGTTCCGGCTCGTCGACAAGTCCGAGCCATTTGGCTGCTTGCGTTACGGTTGTTCCCTGTATCAATAGGGAAAGGATCGTAATGAAAAACACGATATTGAAGATCATGCCTCCGTGATCGACCCCGGCAATCCAGGGATAGGTCGCGAAGATGATCGGAACTGCTCCTCGAAGTCCCACCCACGATATATATAGCTTTCCTTTTGTCGTAAAGTTCTTAAACGGAAGCAAGCACAGGAAAATCGTTGCCGGACGCGCTATCAGTATCATAAATACTCCCACCAACAGGCCGACCGGAGCGACAGGCAGCAACTCGTGCGGGTTCACTAACAGGCCTAACGTAAGGAACATCACGATCTGCCACAACCAGGCAAAACCATCGAAGAATGTCCCCATGCTCTTTTTATGTACAATCTTGGCATTCCCTACGACCAGGCCGGCGATATATACGGCCAGATAACCATTCCCCTTGCATAAGGTCGTAGCCGAGAAGGTGAAAAAGGCGGTTGTCAACAACAAGATCGGGTATAGCGATTCATTATCCATATTGATCTTATTGATCATCAAGACGGCAAGCTTGCCCAACAGGAAACCGGCAATCGCACCGACCGACAATTGGATGACCAATTGCAGGACTGCTTCCTGGAGATTCATGCCTCCGACTTGTATATAGGCGATAATCAGCAAGGTAAGCATATACGCCATCGGGTCGTTGCTACCGCTTTCCAGTTCGAGGGTCGGACGCAGGCGTTGTTTCAGATAAACGCCTTTGCTTCTAAGGATGGAAAAGACGGAGGCAGAGTCCGTAGACGACATCACCGCCGCCATCAGCATAGATTCTGCTACCGTAAGTGTTTCATAACCTGTAGACCACAAAAACACATAATAGATAAAACCTCCTGTTATAAGAGTCGTCAGCAAGACGCCTATTGTCGCAAGGACAACCCCTTCCGTGGCTATCGGTTTGATCTCGGACATTTTCGTATCCATACCACCCGAAAACAGGATGATACTCAACGCCAACATACCTATAAATTGTGCCGCGCTGGGATTGCTGAACTGAATGCCCAAGCCGTCGCTACCGAACAGCATTCCGACCCCTAAAAAAAGAAGCAAGGCGGGAAGGCCGAAACGGAAACCGGCTTTACCGGCAATAATACTGAAGAAAAAAATAATCGAAGCAACCAACAGGATTGCTTCCGGATTCTCGAAGATTTGTAATTCGTGGAACATAGGCTACTAACGGTTTACTCTATAATTTGTCACTTCAAAGTAAAGAAAAAATAACGATATGCACAACAGCTTAACACTTAAAAGACAGGGTTATCTACTGACTAATAAATATATTCCGTATATTTGTGCTGATAAAATTAACGCTATGATTAAAACAAATCTATTCCTACTATTGTTCGTTCTCCTCGCGGGAACTTCATGCAATAGACAGCAACATTTCATTTCGGACGACACGTTTCGCGCCGAAGTGGAGAAGGATTTCCGGGCAAAGCAGGCTGCTCTGCCGGATGGAGACCTTTTTTCAGTCTTTAACCAAAAGATGACGCCCGACGAAAAGGAGGCGCTGACTTTCTTGTATGCCTATATGCCGATCGGGGATATCACGGATTATGACGGGCAATTGTATCTCGACAATATCCGCAGCTCGTTCCGCGCACGGGTGGAAATGCCTTGGGGAGACAGCATACCGGAAGACATCTTCCGCCATTTTGTTCTTCCCGTACGTGTCAACAATGAAAATCTGGACGAGAGTCGTATGGTCTTTTATGAAGAGTTGAAAGACCGGGTGAAAGGCCTTTCCCTCTATGACGCCGTGTTGGAAGTAAACCATTGGTGTCACGAGAAAGTGATCTATACGCCTTCCGACGCCCGGACAAGCTCTCCGTTGGCATCTGTGAAAACTGCTTACGGGCGTTGTGGCGAAGAGTCGACGTTTACCGTAGCCGCCCTCCGTTCGGTCGGCATACCGGCTCGCCAGGTCTATACGCCGCGTTGGGCGCATACCGACGACAACCATGCCTGGGTGGAAGCCTGGGTAAACGGCAAATGGTATTTCCTCGGAGCTTGCGAACCGGAACCGGTACTCAACTTGGGCTGGTTCAACGGACCGGCTTATCGCGGTATGTTGATGCACACGAAAGTATTCGGCAAATATAACGGACCGGAAGAGGTCATGGACGTAACCGACGGCTATACCGAGATCAACGTGATCGACAATTATGCCCCGACCGCCAAAGCGACGATCACCGTTGTGGATGAAAACGGCCGGCCGGCAGCCGGAGCCGATGTCGAGTTCAAGATATACAACTACGCCGAGTTCTACTCCGTAGCCAATAAGAAAACGGATGCCGAAGGGAAGGCTTTCCTTTCCGCCGGTAAAGGCGACATGCTGGTATGGGCGACCAAAGACGGCAAGTTCGGATACGGCAAGGTGTCGTTCGGCAAAGACAACAATGTCACGATCACCCTCGACAAGAAACCTGGCGACATCGAAACCGTCACACTCGACGTCATTCCTCCGGTAGACGGCTCCATTGCCGCCGAAGTGACGGATGAACAGAAAGAGGCCAACGCCAAGCGCCTCCATGAAGAAGACGTGATCCGTAATAAATATGTCGCTACTTTTTATACGGAAGAGAAGGCGAAAGAGCTTGCCAAAGAATTAGGTATCGACCCGCTGAAAACAGCCGATTTCATGATCGGCAGCCGGGGAAACTGGCGTGAGATCGAGCAGTTCCTTCGCGATACGCCCGCCGACAAACGCCCGATGGCGATGGACTTGTTGAATGTCATCTCCGCTAAGGATTTGCGCGATACGCCGGCTTCCGTATTGGCGGACCATCTGAACAATGCCCAAGCGGTACAAAGTTCCCTGTTCACCGAATATATCCTCAATCCGCGTGTGGCAAACGAATTCCTGACACCTTACAGGAAGTTCTTCGCCGCCAGCGTCGATCCGGTATTGGTGAAGAAGGCTAAAGCCGATCCGCAATTAATTGTTGACTGGGTGAAGGAAAATATCAGTATCAATGATAGCCTGAATCCGCAACGCATTCCGATTATGCCGATGGGCGTATGGAAATCGCGCGTGGCCGACAAAGGTTCCCGCAACATATTCTTTGTTGCCATATGTCGTAGCTTAGGCATTCCGGCACGAATCGAACCGGTGGCGGGAAAAGTGCAATATGCGAAAGGCTTGAACTGGGTGGATGTGGATTTCGAAGCCGCCGAGCAGATGGTTGCCAAGCAAGGCAAAGTCATTGCCTCCTACCTACCGATCAAGGCGTTGCAGGATCCGAAATACTACAGTCATTTCACAATTGCCAAAGTATTGCCGACCGGCAAGCTACAGACGCTTAACTTCGAGTCGGGCGATGTCGACATGGGCGGTGGCGACACTTGGAGCGCTTTGTTGAAAAAGCCGCTTCCGATGGATGAAGGCCATTATATGCTGGTAACCGGTACACGTATGGCGAACGGCAGCGTACTGGCTGAAATATCCTTCTTCAATGTGGAACCCGGCAAGACAAGCAATATCAAACTGGAAATGCGTGAAAGCGAAGATGATGTGCAGGTAATCGGCAATTTCAACTCCGAAAACAAGTTCAAACGGGCCGATAACGGCGAAGAAACAAGTCTGTTGGCTACTACCGGACGCGGCTATTACATCGTTGCCATCCTTGGGGAACGCCAGGAACCGACCAACCACGCCATGCGTGACATCGCCGCCGTAAAGAAGGACCTCGAAGAATGGGGCCGCGGCATGGTCTTGCTGTTTCCCGATGAAAAGGGTTTTCAGAACTTCGATCCGAAAGAGTTCGGAGAGTTGCCAAGTACAATCACCTACGGTATAGATATCGATAAAACGATCCAGAAAGAAATTGCCGCGGCTATGAAGTTACAGAATGCCAATACACTTCCCATCTTCATTATCGCCGACACTTTCAACCGCGTCGTTTTCGTTTCACAAGGCTACACGATCGGCTTGGGAGACCAGTTGATGAAGGTGATACATAAATTATAAAAACTAGTCTCATATTTTCCCTCCTTTCTTCTGGCAGGTATATCCTGTAAGAGGGGAAGGAGGGAATAAAGGGATCGTAGCGATGGAGAGTTATTTCAGATGATCAGGCAGTGAGGCCGGGTCTCTGCGGGTATCGAAGAGGGCGGCAATGTAGATGGTATCTGCTTCGATGTAATAGAACAGTTTATAATGCTTATGCACGACTAAACTCCTATAAACCATCAGTAACCCTTCGAACATTGGTTCTTTTTTCCCTAAATACGGATTAGCAGCCAATCTTGCATCATTATCCTTAATTTGCCGGAATATACGTTTGCCGGCTTCCTTGCCAAACGTTTCTATTCCATAAACGACAAGCTGCTCCAGATGCCGTTCAGCTTTTCTATTCCAGACTACTCGCATAAGAAGGGATATTTTTCCTCCAGGCTTCGAAATACCTCCTCACTGGAACGAAAACGCCCTGCCTTGTAATCTTCTTCCGACTCCCGGAGTTCGGCGATTAGTTCCTCCCTTGTAAATTGGAGGGCAGGAACGCCACCCGAAATGAAGTCCTCCTCTTCCTTCTGTACAACTTTTATGGCTTTCTTGCAACGACGAATGGCTTTGAGAACTTTTTCCATCAATTCTTCGTTATCGAGGATGCTCATAGCTTCTTCGATATACATGTATTTCAGTTCGCGCGCTGTCATAGGATTGTTCCTTTCTTGTTTAATTATCTCTATCCGAGACAAAGATAACGAATTTATTGTTCCTTATCTTATTTATAGGCCTATTCTCCACTACCGACGGCGGCGTACGCTGCGGACCGGGGAGCTTTTCTGGGCTTTCGGAGCCTTGACTTTGGCCTCTTTCTGTTTGTTTTCTTTTACGGCTTCCGTCTTTTTACCACGGGCGGAGACGGTTGCACTTTTGGATTTCTTGCCTTTTGTGTCAGCTGCCAACTGGGCTGTATCCGGTTGCAGATAGAGGGATTTCTCGAACGTGGCCAATTGGTTCTCGATACGTTCCTGTTCGCGTTTCATTGAATCGGGTGTCGGGCAGTAGGCTTGAAGAGGCTGGTTCATCAGGTTCTGCGTCTTGAAGATATCGCCCTCGAACATCCGGCGACGGAAATAGTCGTCGAGCGTGAAGGTCATGGCGTTGTTGATGTTGGACGTCATGATGTAGGCGGTATTGATATAGGGACGCAGGTTTTCATAAGGGATCCAGAACATCGGCATGGTGTTCTGTCCCATATCGTCCACGATCGTCAGGATCGGGCAGATTGCCAGTGTCTTGACATCGAATACGGAGTTGTTCTGGTCGAAATACCAGGCTTCCTTTATATAATAGGAGCGGACATCGCCGGAAGGAATATCGCTTTCGTTCACGACAAAACCGGCGGGCTCGTTGTCTTTGCCCGGCGTCTTTTCATAGAAGATGCGGCAGCGATCCAGCATGACTTTCAAGTCGAGCTTGCGGTTGTCGCTGAAATCCTCGTAACCGTCCAGATATTCATAAGCGGACAGCTTGCCCTCGCATACCAGCTGGAAGATGATCGAGAACAGGTTCATCTGTCCGTTCATCGGTTGGGTAGGATAATAGAGAGGAGCATTCTGTTCTTTCGTTAGGTCGATCTGGCGGTAGATGACACGCATCCAGCGGGCATTGCCGATATGCTGCGTCATCCGCTCGTTCATATCTTGGGCACGGACGGTCAGTTCGGGCATGCCGTTCTCTTTTTTATCTTCTTCACGGGCGCCACGGCTCGATACGGGACCACGACGTCTTTGTTGCTGCTGCTCTGTATTGCCGGCCTCTTCCTGCGCCTGCATGGGGTGGGAAGCGAACAGGGCGATGGCGAGGGTTGCTATGTAATATAAACGTTTCATATATCTTTATACATTACGGGACGAGCAGACCTCGTCCCTACGTTATGTTAATTGACGATTACTTCGACGGTCGGAATGATACGTTCCTTGTTGTCCGGGCCTAACACTTTCACATGGGTGATGTAGAAGCGTTTGCCTCTTGCCAGACGGCGGATATAATCTTTCTGGCGCTGTGAGAACTGGTTGCCTTGCGTGACTTCCGGAATGATGTTGCCCATCGAATCGTAGAAAGTCAGTTCGAAACTCAATACCTTGAACGGCACGTTCAGCAGGTCGTCGTCGATAGCAGCCTGGATACCGTCGGCTTCCACCAAATTGCGTTTGGAGAACTGGCCGCCACGGAACTTGCGCATATTACCGTTCTGATCTTTATATTCGATAAAAGGCATCGGGTCGGGCAGGGCACGTACGCGGAATGTCGTTTTCGCCATCTCGACGCTACGTCCATCCGCCATTTTAGCATGGACAGAAACGATGGCGTCTGTTCCGACCGTAGCGGGACGGGCTTCCCACTGGTCGCCTTTGCGGACCAATGTCCCGTTTGTCATGGTCGCCGTCACGTTACCGCTCGGCACACCCGGCACGGCAATACGGATCGGGTTGGCGATTCCGGCATACAGCACATTCATCAGCATTGGCGCTACTGTCGCACTCGGTTCCGTCACGAAATACTCGCTTTCGAACTCGCGGCGCATCACGCTGCCGTCGCTACCCGGCATTTCTATATATCCTTTGACCGGATAAGTGCCCGGAGTACCGGCTACAGCCGTAAACATGCCGTTTGCATCGTATGGCAATTCCTTGCCGTTCACATAAACGGTCGGACGTTTCGTCGAGTCGACAGCCGATAGGACGATATTGGCCTTGTACTGGCTGCCACGCATGACGATCTGGCTTTCCGGGATCACCTGTGCCGTGATCTGGTTCACACGATAGTCGCGCATGTCGACACTGCTCAGCAGGTTCGACAACACTTCACCTTCGGCGTAGCGGATATCGCTTTGCAATTTCGTCAACAAGGTAACGGCTGCCGCCACCGGCATACTTTCAAACAGAGCTTCCTCCCAGGTGCGGGTATTGATACCGGCCTTATGAGGCGGTGTCGTCGAGAGGCTGGCTTCGATGATGCGCGTCTTGGCCGAGTCTTCCACCATCTCGCCCATCAGCGTCCGGTATTTTTCGATGCTCTGGCGTAATTTCTTGCCTTCGCCCGAAACGGGAGACAACATCACACGGGAAGCCGCTTCGAGGTCGTCCTTATGATCGATGTTGTTGACATCGGCATCCTTGCCGTCGGCAATCTGCGCAATACGCACTTTCAGATCCTGCACATAATTGTACAGGCTGTCGGAGGCCTGCTTCACCTTGTTCCCCTTCTCGTACCATTCACGTACTTTTTCAGGGTTTGTCTGATAATAAGCCTCCAATTCCTCCGTAACGATCTCATTACGGGTCGAGGTATTATCGATAGAAGTCCGCAAGCTGCCTTCCACCAGTTCGAAACCGTCAAGTACCTCCGACGACACATTGAGTGCCATCATGGCGATGAACACCAGATACATCAGGTTGATCATCTTCTGACGGGGCGAATTGGGATTATTTGCTATTCCTGCCATATCCGGTTACTTCATTGGGTTGTTTGTATAGGGAGCCTGCTGCTGATATCCGTAGGGCTGCTGATAGGGCTGCTGGTAATGCTGCGGCTGTGCGGGTTGCGGTTGCTGCTGTTGGTAAACAGGCTGCTGCGGTTGTGCAGGTTGCTGATACCCCATATTGACTGTCATGGCCTGCAACAGGCGGCTGTAGACCTGGTTCAATTCGGCCAGCTGGCGTGTCATCTTTTCCGTTTCGTTGCGGAACACGGAACTGTCGACCACGGAACCGTCGTACATTTCGCGAATGCGGTTCAGGCCACCGTTGATATGTTCGATCGATTCGATCTGCGAGCTGATGCTCTTCAACTGTATTTCGTAGATCGTGTTCAAACCCGAAATGTTGCGGTTCAGCATTTCCATCTGCTGCACGTAGCCGCGCGAATTCTGGTTGATGCCATCGGAATTATCCGTAATGCTCTTGTACGAGTTCAAGAGCGTGTCGGAAACGTCGGTCAGCGAATGGGTCACCTGGCTGAAACGCTCCATATTCTCGGACATGCCCGAAAGTTGTTCCAGATATTTCTGCGTCGCTTCCGTCAGTTCCGCCATCTTGGAGATTTGTTCGGCTGCACCGCTCAGTTTCTTGATACTGTCGGAAAGGTTTTTCGTATCTTCTTCGCTCACATCCAGGCCGAGATTACCCAATCCGGCAGCCTGTTTGCCGCCTAAGTTGAAGTTCAACCCGCCAGCGACCTCATCGTCGGCTGTGTTCTCCGGCGAATTGACTAGGCTGGACATAGGCGTATTGGCGAAATCCGGACGGTCGAGCGGATTCTTCGATTTCAAGACCGGGAACACTTCTTCCCAGTGATATTCGTTGAACGGTTTCTCAAATGCAGAGATAAAGAATACCAATGCTTCGACCGTCATGGCCACAAACAGGATCTGGTTACCATACGGCAAGTGCAACAATTTGAACAAGGCACCGATAATGACGATGGAGGCACCCCAGCTATAACAGAAATTCAGTACCCGCTTGCCTTTTTCACTGGCGAGGTACATTTCCACTCTGTTTTTATATCTTCTATATTTTCCCATAACTATGATGTATATTCGTTAATTAGAGAGGACGGGCGAACCCTATCCCTGCGTTATTTTTTACCTTTTGCTCTCGAAAAACCGATTTGTGTACGGGCGCAACGGAAACCGATGTATGAACGGGTTTCGTTCTGGTATTCGAAGGTGCGCATATCCGAACGGATAAACTGCGCCACGTCTTTCCAGGAACCGCCGCGTACGACTTTCTTCTTCATGGCGTACGGGTCTTCCTTCGCAGCATTATAGCGCAAGTCCGGATTCATGTCGCTCATCTGGCTCGGTCCGGATTCGGAATAAGAGGTCGATGTCCATTCCGCCACGTTTCCGGCCATATCATAGAGGCCGAATTCGTTCGGGGCGAAAGAACCGACACGTGAAGTGATCAGGTGTCCGTCTTCCGTATAGTTGCCCTTGCCCGGCTTGAAGTTGCCTAAGAAGCAACCTTTTCCGCTCACCAGTTCATCGCCGGCCCACGGATATTTGTTTTCGTTCTTGCCTGTACGGGCCGCATATTCCCATTCGCCTTCGGTCGGCAGTCGGAACGGCTCGATGGCCTGTCCGCTGGGGAAGTTCAGAGATTCCTTGAAAAGGTTGGTGCGCCATACGCAGAACGCGGTCGCCTGTTCCCAGGAAACACCTACCACAGGATAATCGTCATAGCCCGGATGCGAGAAGTACATACGCATATAGGGCTCGTTATAGGCATTGTTGAAGTCGTTCACCCAGCAGCTTTCGTCCGGATAGATATTCACGATGCGGGTATGAAGGAAATCCCACGGCCCGCTAAGCCGGCGCGTGATGGTCTCGTTCACGATCTCGCCTTCCTCGGTGATGTAGGCCGTATCTTTGGATATCATGATCACTTCGTTAGGATCGACCTGGATATCGGTGTTACGCACGCGGGCTGCCGGATCCAGGTTATGTTTGCGAAGGGCTGCCGACGTATAGTCGTACCATTCGTAACGATAGACCATCTGTTTCGGGTCCAGCGTCTTTTCGCCTGTCACCGGATTTACGGTATAGACGCTTTCGATCGCCCGGATCTCGTCTTCATTGGCGCGTTTCCAGGGAATCGGGCGGCTCCAGTCCAGATGCGGGGTTACCGGTTCGCCATATTTGTCTTCGGTAATCTTAAACAGGTCGTTGCCGCCATAAGCCGGATCGGCCAGGCGTTCGCGGATAATGGAATCGCGCACCCAATACACGAACTGGCGGTATTTGGCATTCGTCACCTCTGTCTCGTCCATCCAGAAAGCATCGAAAGAGACGCCTTTCGTTTCCGGATTGATCCCCCACAAGGAATCCTTATCAGCGGGTCCCATCTCGAATGAGCCTCTTTTGATCAGAACCATCCCGTAAGGGGCAGGTTCGTTAAACGCAACCGAGCGTACCCCCGTCACTTCGCCCCCGCCACCGGAAAGGGTTTTGCCACATGAGGTAAACAGGGCTACTGCCGCAAGTACTAACAATACTTTTTTCATATACTATAATATACGTACACTTTTGTGTCTATTTTTTCCTGACTTCGATTTTTTCAACTTCAACTTGTAGCTCACTACCAGCTCGTGGCTTCCACTCGTGGCTTTCAAGATGGGTATGGTAGAGATCGGAAAATCATACGCATATCCTACCTGGAAACTCCCGATCTTGGCTCCTAACAACAGGATCAGCGACTCATTCACACGCCAGGAAAAACCTCCGTTAAACATCTTATTATAAAACAGCCGTGCCGTTATGTCCGCCTGAAAACTCTGCATGTCTGTTTTCAAGAATACAGACGGCTGTAATTCATACAACGGGTTCCGAAACTGAATATTGTATCCGGCTATCAAATTATATGTACTGGCAAGATACATGGAAGAATAATCGTCCAATGAGATCTCTGTCTTGTTTAAGTGCGTGACGCCCAAACCGGCATAGAGATTCTTGCGTTGATAGTAAAGTCCGGCATTCATGTCGAAGCCCATTCCGCTTGCCTGCGTCTGTGGAATCGCCTGGTCTTCCTGTTGATGGAACTGGCTGGTCGGATAAAAGACCTTTTCTCCGTCGAACGACTGGTTTACCACTCCGAACTGCATTCCGATACTGAGCGTGCCGCCAAACAGTTTCTGCTTATAGGCATATTGCAAATTGACATGTGTATTGACGAAAAGCCCGATCCCTTCGGTAAAGACGACCAGCCCGACGCCATGATTGGTTTTCCCGATCTTCAGCGGCATATCCGCATTGATGAAGAAGGAAGTCGGCGCCCCGTCGATCCCGACATATTGCAAACGGGACAGCGCCAACATATTCAAATCTCCCGCAACACCCGCATACGCCGGATTATAATAACCCAATGCCATGAAATACTGGCTCAGCTGCGAGTCGTATTGTGCCCGCGCTCCCGTGAGGCCGGTTACCAAAAGGATAATAAGCAGGAGATATTTGTTCATATATCAAGAAACGGAATAAATCCGAATAAATTGTATAAAAAGCAAACGAGGCGGCGGGACATAGCCCTGCCACCTCGTTATTATTTCATGCCTGTACGTTTTTATCGCACATTAATATTCTTCTTCGTTGAAGAAAAAGTCTTCTTTACTTGGATAGTCGGGCCAGATATCTTCCATGCATTCATAAATCTCGCCTTCGTCTTCCATTTCCTGCAAATTCTCAATCACTTCCAGTGGCGCACCAGAACGTTGTGCATAGTCAATCAATTCATCCTTGGTTGCAGGCCAGGGTGCGTCTTCCAGTTTTGAAGCTAACTCTAATGTCCAATACATAGCTGTCAAGTATTAATAACCACCTTGCGGCGGTCAGGTTCTCAAATTTTCCGCAAAAATAAAACAATATTCTTTAGATGCAAGTATAATCCCAGATAATTTCTTTGCCATTATTCCGTATGCATTCCTTACGTGCCAGAACAAACAGATAATCAGACAGTCTGTTCATGAAAACCAGGACAGGCTCTTCAACGGGGATCGTCTCCGCCAAACGGTAGATCTGCCGTTCGGCACGCCGGCAGACCGTCCGGCATACATGCGCCAAAGAGGCCGAACGGCTTCCTCCCGGCAAAACGAAGTTGCGCATCTTGGGCAATTCGTTATCCAGGCGGTCTATTTCCCTTTCGATACGGCTGATGGTTTCCGGCATCACCTTGCTTTCTACTTTCAGTTCCGTGTTTTCCTGGTCGGTCGCCAGGTAGGAACCGATCGTGAACAACTTATGCTGAACAAACAGCAGGAAATCCTGATCCGCTTTCTCTTCGAGCGAAGTGATCAACAACCCGATAAATGAGTTCAGCTCGTCGACCGTACCATAACTCTCGATGCGTTGGTGCGCTTTCGACACCCGTTCGCCGCCAACCAGGGAAGTGGTTCCCTTGTCGCCGGTCCCTGTGTATATAATGCTCTTTTTCATATGACAATAACTTATCGTTTTATTATATAATCGCACATCCTTGCCGGATGTTGCAAAAAGGAGTACAATATTCGTCAGATTCCGGGATTTGTGCAAGGATTCGGATTATTTATTTTGATGGAAAAAGCGAATTGTCAGGTTTAACATGTTATTCCGATTGATGGATATATCTGTATTACATTTCGCTTGTATCCGGATAAAAAGTCAGAAGTAAACGATATAATCCCTCTTATGCAGCCTCTTGTTGAAAAACACGATTCCCATTGAATACAGGTCGATCGTCACCGTTACTTCGGGATGGGCGCATACTTCCTGCCAGAACTCGCGCATTTTGCGGCTGGCTTTGATGCCTTCGAAGACAAAAACCGTATCGCCGTACACATGTTTCAGACAGGTTTCAAACAGCCAGCTATTGTTTTGCTGTTCATAGAGGGTATTGAAAAAGACAAAATCGAGTCGCTCCATGTCTTTCAAGGCTTTCGGTAGTAAATCCTTATATTCTCCGACACGAAGGTCGACCGGGTTACGGGCGGCTTTGCCGAAAGCGATACGGGCGATGGAGGCAAACTCCGGTACGTTTTCCAGGGCGATACATTTCAGATCGGATGCATATGAAGTCAGATACAAGGTAGACAGGCCCATAGAGGGGCCAATCTGAAGGATATACTTCGATTTGAAATAGTTGGCAAGACGAAAAAGCAAGGCACCGTGCTTGGGACGGATCGCTTCCCGTTCGACAATCCGGCCGATCGTGCGGCGACGCATCTTCCCCTTTTGCCGGCGGTCGGGATAAGTGATCTCGCCATTCTGGAAAAGCAGCTGCTTACGGATCAGTTCGATGTCATAGAAGCTATAGTATTGGCAACGCTCCTCGATCACTTTCGTGATCAGGTTGAAAACGAAGGGGGAGTGAACCCCGAAGCCTTTGCGGTAACGGATGCCCCGGTATAAAAGTACGCCTTTTCTTAGTGTATTAGCTTTGGGAATGATCTGCATATCCTAACTTTTTATTGTTTTAATCATGAAACATGTCCATGATTTTTCCGCTAAGCTGCAAAAGGGATATTTCGCATATCTTGGTGGAATATTCGGCGATGGACTGGCGCTCTTCTGCTTCCAGCAGGCTGTTCTGGGCTTCACGCAGTTCGATACCGGACAGGTCACCCAGTTTATAGCGGTCGATCGCAATCCGGTAATTCTCCTGTGCCGCGACCAAATTCTCTTTTTCCAGGCTCCATAAATCCAGGTTGTTGCGATAGGCCATCCAGAAATTGCTCATATCGGCCCGCAGTCCCAGTTCCAGTTCCTGCGTACGCAATTCCTGGTTCTGAATCTGTATCCGCGCATTCCGCTGTTCGCGTTTGCGGTTGAAACCGTCGAAGACGTTGATGCCGACCGTCACCCCGTAATTGAGTCCGAGGCGGCGCTGGAGGTCGGTCGTTCCCACCTCGTACCAGTTCGTCGTATAGCCGTATCCGGCATTCAGCTTGACATACGGGTAGTTACGGCTTTTTATCTTTTTATAGTCCAGTTCGGAAATCACCTGGTTCTTCTTGGCGATCAGCAAAGATGAATTGGAGGCAAGCGTGCTCTTCCAGAGTTCCACCTCGTCTAAGAACGGGTTGGGGGTAATCAGGGAGTCTTTGATCTGTATCTGTTCCTCTACATCTTCCAAAGCCATCAGCCGGTTCAGGCGGATACGGGAAGTATGCACTTGTTCCAACTGGTTCAGGACATTCGAACTGTCGGCATTGAAGTCGACCTGTGCTTGCTGGAGGTCCAGGCGGGACATCGAGCCGATATAATACCGCTCTTCCACGATGCGCAGGCGTTCGCGGGACAGTTCGAGCGTGGAACGGAGGTTGCGCAGGCGGATCTTCTGGCGGATCAGGTTGTAGTATTCGCTCGAAAGGTCGGCAACGAAGTCCTCGATCGTCAGCCGGGTGTTCAGTTCGCCCAAGTTCTGCAATTCTCTGAGTTTGTCGTAAGTGGCCTGTATGCCCAATCCGTCGAAGACGGTCCAGTTCACGTTCAGGCCGATATCTGCCGTCTCGTTGTTGACACCGTTCGTTTTCTCGGTCGTTCCGTCGGACAACTTATTATTGGTATCGGTAAGCGTCCCGCTGAAGCCGCCGCTCAGATCGACTGTCGGCAAATAGCCGGCATTGCCGGGGGTCGCATTGTTCGCGCTGACCTGTTGTTCGTTGCGGATGATGCGGATGGAGTAATTATGCTCCAATCCGGTCCGGATGCAGTCGTCCAGGCTGAATACCCGTTGCGCCCCGGCCGGAACGACCGCAAATGCTATACATATTAATAAAAGAAACCTCTTCATCCTCAATCGCCTTATTTTTTAATTCTTAATTTTTAATTTTTAATTCTTGATTGCCTGTCCGTCGAGATAAAGCTATACATCGCCGGGACGATGAACAACGTCAGGAATGTCGAAACGATCATACCGCCCACTACGGCGATACCCATCGCAATGCGTCCCTGTGCCCCTTCGCCCGATGCATATACCAACGGAACCAGTCCGAGGATCGTTGAAATACTGGTCATCAGGATCGGACGCAGGCGCTGCGTGGCAGCCGAACGGATCGCTTCCGCCATTTTTTGGCCGGCTTCCTGGCGCTGATTGGCAAACTCCACGATCAGGATACCGTTCTTCGCCACCAAGCCGATCAGCATGATGATACCGATCTGGCTGAATATATTCATGGTCACACCCGAATAACTCATAAAGATCAAAGCCCCCGCGATAGCCAACGGAACCGTGAACATCACGACCAACGGGTCTTTGAAACTCTCGAACTGCGCCGCTAAGACCAGATAGATCATAAACAGCGCCAGGATCATGGCAAACATCAGGCTGGACGAGCTTTCGCGGAACTCTTTCGATTCGCCCGACAGAGCCGTACGGAAACTGTTGTCCAACGTTTCCGCGGCGATACGGTCCATCTCGTCCAGGCCGTCGCCGATCGTATAACCTTTGTTGAGGCCGCTGGAAACCGTTGCCGACACAAAGCGGTTATAACGGTACAGCTGGGGCGGCGCGACGTCCTCTTTCAACGTGACGAGGTTATCCAGCTGGATCATCTCCCCGGCATCGCTGCGGACATAAATGGATTTCAAGTCCAACGGCGTGTTGCGTTGCTGGCGGTTGATCTCACCTAATATCTGATACTGTTTCCCGTTCATGTAGAAATATCCCATACGCTGGCCGCTCAACGCGTACTGCAACGTCTGTGCGATCGTACGGGTGCTGACGCCCAATGAGGAAGCCTTGTCGCGGTTGATCTCGATACGGGCTTCAGGCTTTGTAAACTTCAGGTTCACGTCCGCCATCTGGAACACCGGGCTTTCGTTCACTTTCTGCATAAAAGCGGGCAGAAACTCTTGCAGTTTCTCCAGACTTGTCGCCTGCAAGACATACTGCACAGGCATTCCCCCGCGACGTCCGCCGAAAGTGGACTGCTGCTGGACGAAAGCACGCGCCTCCGTCTTGCCGCGCACATGTTTGGAGAGGACATCGGCGATCTCCATCTGCGAACGTTCACGTTCCTTGATGTCGGGAAGCAGAACGGTTATGAATCCCATGCTGTTATTCGCGCGTACTGTCAAGGCCTGCCGCTCCGGAGCCAACGTGTCCGCCATCGCTGCAATCTGATCCGTGAAATCACGGATAAACTCGAAGGTAGCACCTTCCTGGGCCGATATGCGGATAGAGATGGAAGAACGGTCTTCTAACGGGGACAGTTCGGTACGGATGGTCCGCCAGAAATAGCCGATGGAGCCGAACAAGATCGCGACAACCGGTATGGACCACCACTTATGGTCCAGGAATGCATTCAGGGATTTTGCATAGATCGTATTCATGCCTTCGAAGAAAGGTTCGGTCTTCACATACAACCATCCTTTGCTTTCACGTTTCTTCAATAGTTTAGTCGCCAGCATCGGTGTAAAAGTCAACGCTACAAAAGAAGAAATCGTTACCGAACCGGCGATCACAATGCTGAATTCCTTGAACAAACGCCCTGTCATCCCTTCCATAAAGACAATCGGAAGGAATACGGACACCAATGTCACCGTCGTAGACACGACGGCGAAGAAGATCTCTTTCGATCCCTCTATACCCGCCTCTTTCGGTTCCATTCCCTGCTCGATGCGGACATAGATGTTTTCCGCCATCACAATCGCATCATCCACCACCAATCCGACCGAAAGCACTACCGCCAACATCGTCAGCACATTGATGGAGAAGCCGGAGATATACATCACGAAGAAAGCTCCCACGAGCGACACCGGAATTACCACCACCGGGACCATCGTCACACGCCAGTCGCGGAGGAACAGGAAGATGATCAACACGACAAGCAGGAAAGCCACATAAATGGTCTCTTCCACCTCCTTGATCGAGGCACGGATAAAACGGGTATTATCGTACACCATCTCGACTGTCACGTCTTCCGGCAAGTCTTTCTTCAGTTGCTCGATACGCTTGTAGGCCTCATCGGCAATCTCGATCTGGTTAGCACCCGGCTGCGGGATGATGACGTCGATGACCATCGGTTCGCCGTTCTTGCGCATCACGCTTCGCAAATCCTCCGGACTGACCTCGGCGCGCCCGACGTCCTGAAAACGGATGATGTTATCGCCATCCCGTTTGATAATCAAATCATTAAATTCCGTTGCCGTATGCATCAGCCCAAGCGTACGGATAGACAAATCGATCGTATTACCTTCTATGCTGCCGGAAGGAAGTTCCACGTTCTCGGCATCCACCGCGTTCTTCACATCCAAGGGAGTAACGCCATAACCGGCCATCTTGATCGGATCGAGCCACAAACGCATGGAGTAGCGCTTCTGTCCCCAGATATCCACGCCACTCACGTTCGGAATGGTCTGAAGCCGCTCCTTCACCGTCAGTTCGGCAATCTCGCTCAGCTCCATCAACGAACGCTTGCTGCTTCGGATACCGATCTGCATGATCGGGGTTGCATCGGCATCTGCCTTCGAAACCGTCGGAGGGTCACAGTCGCGGGGCAGGTAACGCTGGGCGCGCGAAACCTTGTCGCGCACGTCGTTTGCCGCCGTTTCCAGATCGACGGACAGTTCGAACTCTACCGTAATACGGCAACTTCCCTGGCTGCTGACGCTGCTTAATGAACGAATCCCCGGAATACCGTTGATATTCTGTTCGAGCGGTTCCGTAATCTGGTTCATGATCACCTCGGCGTTGGCTCCCGGATAGGACACGTTTACCGAAATAATCGGGTTGTCCACACTCGGAAACTCACGAACCCCCAGGAATTTATAGCCGATCATCCCGAACAACAGGAGGATCAGCATCATCACGGTCGACAGAACCGGCCTCTTTATACTTATTTCAGAAATATTCGCCATGCCATTTCGTTACTTCAGGTTATCAATCGACACTTTCATTCCCGTCCGAAGCTGCATCACGCCGGAAGTGATTACCGTATCACCCACGCTCAATCCTTTCAAGACCTGCACCTGGCTCTCCGTGCGAAGACCGAGGATGATCTCGGCAGGCTCTGCCACTCCGCTCTTATACAGATAAACGATATTCTTTCCCATTTCCGGGATCAACGCTTCGCTGGGGATCGCCAACGCATCTTTTATCTCACGACGGGTAATTTCGACAGAGGTATAACGTCCCGGCACGATCGATTCGTCCCGGTTCGGATAGGTCGCACGCACTTTCAGCGAACGGGTCGCCTCGTCGATTTTACTTTCCACCGCATAGACAGTCGCTTTGTAATCCTGCATCATGCCGACAGACGAATTCATCCTGAATACGATCGGCGTACCGTCCTTTATATCCGCAGAGTACCGTTCGGGAACGGAAAATTCGATTTTCAAAGGAGAGATCTTTGTCAATTTGGTGATAACGGTCGAAGGGGAGGCATAGGCGCCTTCACTGACATTCCGAAGGCCGATGATCCCGTCAAAGGGCGCCCGAAGTTCGGTCTGGGCGATATTCGCTTTCACCAGTTCGATATCCGCCATCAGTTTTTCATATTCGGTCGCCACCTGTTCATAGGCTTCCTGGCTGACTGCATCTTTTTCCAAAAGCGTATGCTGGCGATACACGCGGTCCTTTGCCAGCGGCACCTGCGCCTCTAACTTTTTCAGTTCCGCCTGCAGCGGCTTGTCGTTGATCTTGGCAAGCAGGTCACCGGCTTTCACATGCGTTCCTTCCGTAAAATAGATGGCCACGATCTTGCCCGACGATTCGAACGAGAGGTCTACCTCCTCATCCGGGATCGTGCTGCCGGTTACAATGGTCTTATCGGTAAGGGACTGATATTTCAGTACTTCCGCATTAATATTCAACACTTGTTTCCGAACTTGGCTTCCGGCTGGCGGAACCACTTCGGCAGCATCTTTGGATGCTTTCATACGGCTTTTAATCTGCGGGTAAGCGATCATTCCGGCAATCATCAGAACAATTGCGGCCGTCACGCTCCACTTCACTCTCTTCGTCATATTTTCCAGGTATTCTACTTAAAAACACTTATCGACACGTAAATATATACAAGTACGCGGAATTATAGACGAATTAGGAGCAAAAAGGTTTAATCTTTTGCACTTTTTTTTAGATGGCTACAAAGATCGAGGGAGATTCGTGACAAAATATTGAACTCCTTCCCGGCAAAAAAAGATTTGTTCTTCTTTTCCTTTAGTCAGATCCCTTAACCAAAACAGAGCATTTGCCGGAACATCGTAATATAAGACTCGCTCCTTTGCCTTTTGTTTTCCCAATGAAAGCCAGCCATTTATCCCATCACTGTAAAATAATTCATATTCATCACCGGGCCATATATAATTGTCATCATTACGGGGACAAAGCAAGATTTTTTTCACAGAGACTTCTTTCCCTAAATCAAATAACAAATGACAAGTCGTATCCTGAGATTCGAAAAAAGACAATATTTCTTTATCGTTTATTTTATCAATCGAATTAGCAGGATGAAGCGGTACAAGATCATTTATGACTTTTGCAGGAATTTCTTTTTTCATGTCCAAATCTTCCCAAAAGGCGATTTCGGCCAGTTCTATCGAACGTTCCAATGGTGAATTATATCGTATATAGCGTACCAAGGACGTATCTGATGACACAAATTCATGATAATTGGAAGTTAGCGTATCTTGTAATGCAAGCAATTGTCTTGGATTCCTGAACGACAAATTCTTGCTTCCTTCAATCCTAACCCCAATGATATACCGATACAAAAAAGCTTTTATTCCTTTAACCAATGACATTTTACGATGAAGTGCCGCCCGTTCTGTATGTTTCGTTTCAGGGATAAAAGAGTGTATTGTATCTTGTGTATACAAAAAAGGATAACCAGCCATTTTCAAAGTATCACTATCCGAATACAAGGTTTGATAAATTAAATTTTGCTCTACGTTATGGAAGGTTACGTTTCCTCCCATATTTTCTCCTACATCTATAGGAATCCATCCGTTCGGACTGAATACTCCTAAATAAATATAAGGTTCCTTCACCTCCACTTCTACCGTTATTTTATTTGTCCCTATGTAATCAGTTGTCGCATCTTTTATAAATCGGTTTTTAAATAATGGAGGGACATTTCTCCGACTCGTTATACCTTCAATCGCCTCTTTTTGCATGCCGAAGCATTGCCGGTAGATCTTCCCTTTTTTTCGTCCATCTCCCTTCATGTTATTATCCATCTCGTACCAACTTGTCCAAAAAGGATAGAACACCCCATTCTTTCCTCTTACCACATTCCACTGATGGCTTCCTTGATACTCGGGAGAATAGACAAACATGTCGACTGTGACCGGAATGCCGCAAGCCCGCATTGCGTAAACAGCCCGATCGCATATCTCACGGCAGAAACCGACATGATGCTCCAATAAAAAGTGGGCACTTAAATGCGGCATGTCAAAATTCACCGTATAAAAAAAATCCTTCTTGCTTAATTCTTTCGATAAGGCGTTACATGCTCGCAATGGATCCGTACAATTACTCAAAGAATCGAGGGCAGAAAAGTAAACTTCGAAATAATTCTGTCTCCAATTGCTCAACGGTTCGTCATCAATTCGGTAAGGCAAGATCAACTCGCAAAAATCCTCAAAAGGCAGATCCTGATTCCAGGGACGTTCTTTCCACATTTTGAACGATAAATCTATATTCTCTATCAGATAATCAGCTTTAATAATATGGGCATCATATATTTTGGGGGGGGAATACAAATATTGTTTTGTCCATTTCCGAAGAATGGAATCATCTATGAAGTGTTTCTGTTCGGCTGTTATCAAAATTTTCTGAATCGAATCCAGCCGCCATCCTCCATATCCGTAATACCGGGGCATATTACGGATCAGAAAACGGGCTGCTTCCAGTTTCTGAGAATCTTCTGCATAATAATCCAATACCTTTTCAAGTTCTTTACGATTTTCTCCTGCGAAATCCAATGCATAAGCCAATTGCCTTTCCTCGAAACTTCGACAAGAATAAAAGAAATAACATAGTAGAAAAAAGATAAAGTATTTCATTTTAGCTAATATCAGTCTTTCGGAGGATATTTTTCCCGCAGGAAAACGTGATCCTTTAATGCTACCACTTTTTTATCTTTTATCACGGCGACGATAGGATAGATCGATTCTTGAAATTTCTCAAAATAAAACTTGTTATCATTGTCTATCAAGACATTTTTTCTTTGCAAGTTATCTTTCCCCAAACGTATGCGTAAATCCTTCTTTGATATGACACGAGTAAATATGAATAGTATCTCCTCATGATCATTATATTCCTTAAAGAAATATTCCGCATCAGAGATACAGCCTGTACAGCCGGAATTAGGTATCAGCATGATATATTGATACCTAACGGCTGCCGTATCCAAATAATTATCAAAACCTTTCTTCACCGCTTGTTCAAAGCTTGTCGGCTGACAGCCGATAAACAATAACAGACCTAAAATATAAAAGATTGCTTTATTCATGGATGTCCACCTTAAATTGATAAAATGTCATTAGATCGTCATTATCCGTAAGAGCCTGTATGAAGAAGCCGTCATCCGTTGAAAAGCAATTTGTTCGGCGAAAATCTACATCTTCAGGCAGAACAGCTTCACCGATATAATTAAATTGACCATCTAATACGATCAGTACGATTGGTTGCGTTGCGGAAATAAATTCATCTGCATTCTTCTTTTCTGGCAAACACGCCAAACGATAATACAAATCTCTCTTTTTATCATAAATAACACATCTATAAGAAGGTACGGAATAAAACCAGCGGAGCACCCTGTTCTCATCCGACTGGACTCCTTTTTTCTCATCATAGGCTTCAATCCTGTCGATCAACCGGCTACCGGAATAATATTTGCTTTGCTTTCCGTCCTGTAAGGAATAGACATACAGATTATGGTCTTGTGGAAAACTGACAACAGCAAGAGACTTATGTCTGTTCACTGTAAAATAAGGCCTGCGGCAAAATCCTCCACCCCAACTATATTTTTGATATTGTTCAGGGTAGTTCAAACGGAAAATAACAGAATCGGTTTGAAAATCATATATCGTCATGATCGGACTATTCGTTGAAGTTTCTAAAGGTGACTCAGAACTTCTCATGCCGCAAAAAAACAATTTACGATCTGCGTAGACAATAGGGCTGTCCGTTTCCACATATGGGAAAGCTGGTCTGAGGTCACTCCAAGCGGCGTCCAATACCGGTAAGCTCTTTTTCCATAAAAGTTCCCCTTCCGAATTGACCATATAGGTATACCCTGTATCGTAATTATAGACAAAGATACTGTCTTCATTCACATAATCATATCCCTGAATCAGACCTACTCCGTTATCACCTTCCCGCATGAGTTGTATTTTTCTCTTTTGTTCCCCGTCGGCATAATCGAACAAATAAATCGCATTGTCGTATTTGTTATACAAAGAAAACATGTTCAAAGTGTCGATATATTGGATGTATTGCGTCAAAACCGATATGTTCTCATTAACATGAAACTCTTTCTTGCCGACAAGATGTAAAACACATCTGTTTTCATGCAGATCACACTGGTCGTTCTTCACACCTTCGAAACGGCATGAAACCATAAATAAAAGCAATAAGTAAAAATAGCACATGCGATCATATGCCAAACCAAGTTGAAACATAGCCAAATATTTTTATTCATAAGATGCTGTCGCAAAACAATTAATCGGATCTGAATAATCCTCTTTTCGGGCACAAAAAGATCCTGCTTCTGGATTGATATCTTTTTTACATACTCCACTATTTTTATCGACATCTCCGACACATACAGTTTCCAATTTGGCCATTGATTCCAATGTGAAAAGATCTGTGAAAAATATTTTAGTATTATTCAACCCTACATTCCATACTGCTGCCGAAACAACTACAACAATTACTCCAATTTTTAATATGTTCTTTTTCATTTTCAATAGACATTATATAAATTACCATATTACTCATTTTATGACTGATTCTAAAGTTGTGTGATTTGGAATGTTTTATTTATGAATATTTACTTTGAATTGATAAAATGTCATTAGATCTTCGTTGTCGGTTAAGACTTGCATATTCAATCCTTCCTTTGTTACGAAACTATTCATGTATCGTAAGTCAACATCATTAGGTAATAATCCCTCTCCCAAATAATTGAAATTCTCATCTAATATAATTAATATGATAGGATGTATTCCTGCTACAAATTTTTTTTGCAACTTTTCTTCTGCTGCTAAACATGCAAATCGGTAATATAATTTTCTATAAGGATCATAATGAACATCTCGATATGAAGAAGTAGAAAAAAACCACCTCGCAGCACGATCTTGATCTATTTCTTCACCTTTCTTTTGATCGTAAGAATCTATTTGCTTTATGTGATTGCTACCCGCATAGTATTTGTATTGAGAATATTCAGATAATGAATATACATACAAATTATGATCCTGTGGAAAACTTATAATTACCGTTCCATTTTCTTTATTTACATCAAAATAAGGCATTCTAAAAAATGCACCACCCCAATTGTGTTTTTGATATTGTGGTGGATAATTGTTTGCCAATAATACAGTATCTTTCTGAAAATCATAAATTGTAGTAACTGGTAAATTGGATACTGATTCTTTTTCTGATTCAGTTGATCCGAATCCGCCTAATATTAATTTGTGATTCCAATATGTCATTGGACAATCTGTTTGAAGCCAAGGGTAAGCAGGTAAAAAACCTCTCTCACATATCTCATCCATTGGCAAACGTTTCTTCCATAAAACTGTTGCTGTAGAGTCTACTAAGAATATAGAAAACAGATTGTAGTTATAAACAAAGATACTATCTTTATTTACATAATCAAATCCTTGTATATCTCCAACTCCGTTACTCCCTTCTTCCATCAGCCGAACATTCCAATCCAAAGTTCCTTCTTTATAATTAAAAGCATAAATGGAATTGTCATACTGATTATACACTAAAAGTAAATTTTCTTCTTCTATGTATTGCATGTAATTAGACATCACAGAAACACTATCTCCTATTGGAATATTTTTTTTCGCGGTACATTGAACCTCACATTTATTCTTCATTTTCCCATAAAAGGGATTTTTCTCTGTACCTTTGTATATACAAGAAGAAAGAAGTAATATAGTCAAAAAGTAAATCTTTTTTTTCATTTATTCGGGAAATGAAGCGTGTACGGTTTTATAACAGTTTTTAGTTTCGCTCTCTGTCGGAACGACACATGAAGATCCTGTTTCTGTTTGTGCATTTTTTTTACAGATTCCCGTATTATGGTCACCTTCTCCTAAACAAACAGTCTCTATTTTAGCAATGGCCTCCAGAGTGAAAAAATCAGTAAACAAAACTTTTGTTTCATTTATTCCTACATTCCATACTGCTGCCGAAGCAACTGCAACAATTACTCCAATTTTCAATACATTCTTTTTCATTTTCAATACTTTATAAAGTGAATAAATATTTTTCCTTTTAAAAGACAGCAAGGACCTTCACAGGCGCTTGCTGTCAAACACAAATTATGTTGAAAATCGTTTAGTCTTCCGTGATAACGGAAAACTCAGCAATTCCAACATGTTTTACGTTATCCACTATGCGTGTTGCCTTAAAAACTAATTTTTGGCCTTTGACAGGCGCAAAGCGTATTTCTTGTTCGATCGGGTTGTGCTTGATGTTCGAAAATTCACCGGAAGCTACGACTTTGCCGTCCACCAGCAATTGGTAGTTCGAGATATGCCCCTGCGAGTCGCGCCCTTGGTTAGGAGTATAGATAAAACCGCTGATCGTGTGAGGTGCAGCCAGTTCCACAGCTATTTCATTCTTGCCTTCGGGCAGATAATAGATAGAATAGCCATTCCCGTCAAACATGAGATTCGTCCGTTCGTCAACGGGACTCACCACCTTATAGTCGGCAGCCGGCAAATCAAAATCGCGAATAGCAACAGGACCGGTTTTACCGGACTGGGCGTCGTAAGTAATCGCCTTGACAGTCCCTTTCTTGTCGAGTGTGAATGGGGCTTCATATTTTGCAGACTGCGCCGTCGGCTCCGTTCCGTCTGTCGTATAATAAATATCAGCTCCTTCGCTTTCCACGTCTATGCGTACTTCATTCTTCGTATTCCGCATGATACGCGGTTGTTCCAACAGCGGGGGAGCCAGGAAAGCTGCCACGTTATTGATGCACAACGGCCCTTTTGCCTCCGTGAAATGGATGCGCAAAGCATCAGCCGGGGTCGTTTTGAAACGGACGATACGTTTGTAACCTACTGTCGAAAGCGTATCGGCAGTTTCCACCGGTAGCCATTTGCCATCCTTTTCCACTTCAATCGTAAAGGCGCATACACGTTGTCCGAGCGGGATATACTCCTGGACCATCACCCGGTTGAGCGAAGTACCCGCCGGCAGCGGAAAAGTGAGCGAGCCTGACGTTACACCATCGGAAGTGGCCCAGTAAGAGTCCCAACTCTCATCCGTCACATTCGACGCCTTATAAGCGCCGCCACGGGTTTCGCTCGCTTTTGGCTTGACACCGGCCAACAGGTTGTCTTTCAACTCTGCCTGGATCGTATGATACCAGTCGACGGCACGTGCCGAATCGACCGGATGAATCTGTCCGCTCAATGCCACAGGGAAGTTCAGCAGGAAGTTGGCATTATGTCCCACGCTGCGGTAATACAGGTCGACCAGATTCGGAACGGTGCGCACCTGATGATCTTCACGATGGTGATAGAACCACCCCGGACGAATGGAGACGTCACATTCTCCGGGCAACCATAGATTCCCGTCTTTCATTCCCCATTGGTTCTGAGTATAATGGGTTTCCTTATCCAGAGAATAAGGCGACCAGTTCGTTTCGCCAGCCCAACCGGACTCGTTGCCGATCCAGCGGATATCGGGAACCGTACCGCCGAAGATCATCGCTCCCGGATGTTTCGACTTGATCATTTCGCGTGCCTCCTCATAGCCATAATAGGTTTTCGGATCGATCGAACGCGTTTCGTTCGTTCCGCCGTACCAGCCGTTTCCGCCGTTCGCCCCGTCAAACCAGAATTCGAACAGCGGGCCGTAATTGGAAGTCAGTTCGTCGATCTGCTCGTGATAGGTTTTCTGGTATCCTTCCCGTCCGTATTCGGCATTGTGGCGGTCCCAGGGAGAGAGATAAAGTCCGAACTTCAAGCCGTGCTTTTTGCAGGCATCGGACAGTTCCCGGACCATATCACCCTTTCCGTTTTTATAAGGGGAGTTGGAGATATTATAATCGACGGTTTTTGTCGGCCAGAGGCAAAAGCCGTCATGATGCTTAGCTGTCAGGATCACCCCTTTCAGGCCGGCTGCCTTGATGATCCGCACCCATTGTTCGCAATCCAGGTCTGTCGGATTGAATGTTTCGGCAGGCGTATTTCCGTACCCCCATTCCAAATCATTAAACGTATTCAACCCGAAATGCACAAATGCATAATTTTCCATTTTCTGCCACTCGATCTGTTCCGGCGTCGGAACCGGCAAAACAGGTGCAGGCGGCTCCGCTTCCTTGCAGGAAAGGAACAGCCCGGCAAACATACCGGCGATTAAAAGATTCTTTGTGTTCATGTTGTTATTTTATAAATGAGACTTTCCGGTTCTTCCCTTCTTTTATCAGAGAAGCAAATTTGTATGTATCCGTTTTCACTTTGCCCTTGACAAACTCCGGGATGTTATACGATTTGGTGAGAAACGTATAATAATCCGTCGATTTTTGGGGTAAGACGAACGGTTTGGAGAGGACGCCGCCTTCACCGACGTGTGCGATGAAAGGACGTGTGTATAAGCCATCCAAGCGACGGCTGCTGAATACCACCCACTTGCTGTTGGACGACCAGGAATGATAGCTGTCGGTATCGGAACTGTTTGCTTCTTCCGTCGGGACCTGTTCACCTGTGTCCAAGTCGAACATACACAGATCCGCGTCTTTATGCCAGATGGGGAACGTTCCGTAGGAAGTCGTTGTACAGAGCAGATATTTCCCGTCCGGGGAGACGCGGGGGAACAGGATGCTTCGCCCTTCTGTTTCCGCTTGAAAGATCGTGTCGACAACCGAACCGAACGTCCGGCTTTCAGGGTCGAAGGAGACGCGGCAAAGACTATAGCGGAGGTCGCGCAATTGGCCCGGAACTTTCAATGCCGGGGCGGAACAGAAATAAAGCTCCTTCCCATCCGGCGAAAAGGTAGGGAACGTTTCAAAACGGCTTTTCGAGAACAAAGTTTGCGTTGTGACAATTTCCTGTTTCTCCACGTCGTAGACGACTACATCCGATGCCTTGTCATATACTTCCGTACGGTGCACTGGATGCGTGTCTTGCGTCGTATTGTTGACGGAAAAAGCAACAAACTTTCCGGAAGGATGCCAGGAAGGATAGACCAGGGCCGAGATCGTCTGGTCGGTTTTCGTATCGAGCGTTTCCACCCGGTCGCCATCCACCAACACGGTGCAGCCATACTTTGCACGGACATGGAACAGCATTTTATCCGGATCCTGCATGCAAAACGAATGACAGTTCATGCAATTATTATCCGTCAGGCGGTTTTCCAGAATCGGTTCCTGATCGAAAGAGGATAATTCGCGTTGGTAGATTCCCATTTCATTCCATAGCTGGTAACCGGGATCGATCAGGCGGTAAGCGATATACGGATCGACCGGATCTTCGGAAACCCGGATATGAAACGGGAGAAAGGCCTTCCATTTCCCCTTTTCTTCTGTCAGGACAGATACCTCCACCTGTTTGCCTTTTGCCGCAGCTAATACCTTTTTCCAGTCTGCACCGGGAATGGAAAAGGCTCCGCCGGAGGCGTAAACGGCAAATGTATATCCTTCGGTCGTAAATACCGCACACGCTTTCCCATCCGTCCGTATGGCAAAATTCAAAGGAGCGATCGATTGCGGCACAGTCACACCGGTATAATCCGGATAGATGGCCGGAAGTTCATCTATTTGCACGGAGACGGCTGGCGGCCGGTCGGAAGAGCATCCTATCAACAACAGGAATATGTAGAAAAACAATTGTTTCATTTGTCCATCGTATTAAACATATAATAATACCAATACGTCTTGCCATATTCGGAAGCCAAAGCCACCGCAGGATTCTGACCCGAACGGGAAACTTCCTGTACCTTCTGCATAAAAGCAAGCGCCTTGTTCCTCACTTTGATGCTCACCCCGTGCTCCAGCCAGAAATGCGGATCATTAGGACTGCAAATCACGATTGCCTCCTGCTGGCATTCGGTCATATCGCGCCAGGCGGGAGAACGGTACAGGTTTTCCTGCAAGGTTTTATAAGTCTCTATATCTTTGTTCAGCAGTAAAAACGAAGTCAAATATTGTAAGCCGGCACTGTTTTCCGGACAAGCAGGAGCCAGATGAATCAAAGTGCTGACCGGGTCCGTATATAATTCGGGAATAAGCGTTTCCGCTTTCCAACAACGGCGTCTCGCTCCTAATTCCTTATCTCTTTCGACAGCTTGGTCATTATAAAGGAAATAGCGATGTGCAGCCGCCCAATCCTTATAATACCAGGTATTTTCCAATAGCCGGATATATTTTTCGGCAGTCGGATAAGCTCCCGTAATAAGGTTGGTTTCCACCAGCCTTTTCAGCATCCGGGGATTACCGGAGGGGTGAGAACTTACGAACGCTTCAAAAGCAAACTTCTGAGCCGTACTGATAATTCCCATGCAATAGTAGAGGTCGCTATGCAGTTCCGCTGTGAATACCGACTGATCCCAACGTAGCATCAATGTTTCGATACCGCGTTGGGGATAATCCAATAATCTTTCCGAAAGTATTCCATTATGCGCAAGCGCCAAGTTTAAACCGCACATACGCCGTTTAGACAGAGTGGTTTGATTAAACGACGTTATCACCTTATCCCACTTTTCATTGCGAATATAATAGTCCTGTTCGAGATGATCGATCGTATCTAATCGTCCCCAATGTATAATTCCCAGATAAGCGACGAATCCCATCGCCACCCACTGAATCCCGATCCAAATACATTTTTTCTTTGAAGATGCCGGCTCTTTCCATTTTTTCAAATAAGCGCCCAATACCATCATAACCGGTAAAGCATACCAGGAGTAATAGATTCGGGAAGTATGTAACATTGGATCATAATAAGCATCCGGTAAAAAAGCAAACTTCAAATTTCTACTGAATCCTAAATAAGTCCCGATAACAGCAGACAAAATGGTTATAAGCAGATAAACCAAACTTGCGTATTTCTTACTTCCATTGGTCAGGAATTCAAATAACAAAGCGGAAAGAGCAAATAAATGTACAATCGGCCCGGCAATCCAATATAAAACAGGGATCATACAAATCCCGTATATCAGCCGAATCCCAGGTTTCAGATTGGTGTACAGCCATAAAAAAAACAATAAAAACAAATAGGCAATCGTTCCTTGCTCCTGATAGTCATAATCCAATTGCATAATAAATAAGGATAACCAGGGAAGCAGGCTTACGAAAGGAAGATCGTCTCGTAATGATATTTTCTTTAAAAAGAGGGAAGAGAAAAAAGCAATCCCTGTCAGAATAAATGCTGCGATAACAGGCCCTGTACCCATTACGACATAAAACTGGGAAAGAAACTCTGAAATATAAAGAGCCACACCACCGGCCTGTCCCAACGTCATAGCTGCATATTGGCCCGTAAACTGGAACATTTGCAATTGCTCCTTAAAAGGAAACAAGTAGCAAAAGGCATAATAAAAGACTGCGACTTGCAGAAGGAACAAAAGAAATCCGGATATTAAGTTCTTATATTTCATATAGATATATAATGAAAAAGACAGGAAGACTATGCCAAAATTACTTCTGACACAGTCTTTTCCTGTCAATTATTTATCATTTCCAACCCGGGTTCTGTTCCAGATTCGGATTCAATGTCAATTCGTCTGTCGGTAATGGGCTTAACCAACGCTTGTCATCGGCAGACCATTTACGACCTGCATCATTCAAGCTCTTGCTCGGATATTGGTACAAATAAGTTTTGCCTTGATATTCAATAACCGGACGGCCTTCTTCTCCTCCAAACGTGATATTACCTGGTTTATATTGTTCACGAACAGCATCGGTAACTCGAATACCAAACATCGTTTTTGGATTTTCCAAAGCGGTCATACCGTTCCAACGTTTCAAATCGTCTAAACGGAAACCCTCTGCAATCAGTTCAATACGACGTTCGCGGCGGATTTCATAAATCAGAGGAGATACTGAATAACCATAATTGATGGCAGCCGGGTCGGCAACCGGGGTGGTTGTCAAATGAGGCATATCTACACGATCACGCAACAGATTAATAGTCTGATCCAACACAGCTTGCGTGCACTGTCCTAATTCTGCATTTGCTTCTGCATTAATCAGTAAAACTTCTGCATAACGATATACAAACCAGTCATAAGAAGTCTGATTAGCTTCCCATTGTGCCTGCAACGGAGAACGATATTTTACACATGGATAACCTGTTACAGCACTTGTAGCACTACAATCCGGATAAGGATTCGTCTGTCGTTCTCCATTAATGATCGTGTAAGGTTTATGCTGGTTGTCTACTATCTGATACATACGCGGATCACGATTTACAAATTCATCCTCCAAAGTTTCATCACCTTCATACTGATCGCTTACAGATATAGGCTTTCCATCTCTACAAAGGAATGATTCAACAAAATCTTTAGACAAACCGGTTCCACTACTTCCTGCTTGACGGCCTGTCTGATGCATTAAAACACCAGTTTCATAAATACGTGCCAAAATACATTCTTTGTTCTTTGTCAAATCTTCCTGAACAAACTGATTTGAATAATACAAAGGATAATCCGTAAACGGATCTTGACCGCAGCCGGCATCCGAACCTTTGACAATTTCATAATTGCCTGTAGCAATAACATCATTTGTCAGACTGACTGCCTTTTTCAATAGTTCTTCTGAAGATGGAGTGCCGCTTTCATTATGATATTTCTTGTATGTGCCGAAATACAGGCATACACGTGCTAATTGAGTACGGGCTGCATCCTTAGTCAAACGGCCACTTTCCTGCTGTCCATAATCGGGTAACCACTGGATCGCAAATTCCAAGTCCTCTATGACCTTGCCCAATACGAAATCGCGAGAATCCCGGCCTTTATAAAGTTCATCCGCATCAGAAGTCTGCAAATCTTTTTCATACCAAGGCACATCGCCAAACTTCTTTATCTTGCCGAAATAATCCAATGCACGGAAGAAGCGAACTTCGGCTACATACAGGTTGATTTCACTTTCAAGACCTTCCACACGTTGATAACGTTGAAGGAAAAAATTACATGCACGGATATTGTTCCATTTCCAATCGGCATTATCGGCTGTTGTCGGAATTACGATTTCATTGAATAACGTAGAACTATAATTAGTGGTAACACAGTTGTCACTTGTGTTGTCCTTGTCTACACCTGGTTTATCCAAATTGTCATATAAACCGTTTGCATAATATTTCAGGTCGCTAACTTTAGTCCAATACGATTCGTCCGTAAAAGAATCGATCGGCTTTTTATCAGTCACATCGCAGGAATTCATCAATCCTACAGCTGCAACCATTCCAAAAATATATTTCAGTTTCATATATGTTCCTCGTTTTTTATTAGAATGTTAAATTAAGTCCGATCGAATACTTCTTCTGAATCGGATAAGACATATTATTTAAAGTCTCAGGATCGAATGAATCGATAAGAGGAGTGAATGTTAACAAGTTTTCGCCCAATACATATACTCTCAGACGGCTAATACCAACTTTAGAGAGATGCTTCTGTGGAATTGTATAGCCGATAGTCAAGTTCTTCAAACGTAAATAAGCGGCATTTTGTAGATAACGATCTGTATTCTGTCTATTTCCACCATTTACCCACGTCGGACGCGGAAAATATGCCCCTGTATTTTCCGGTGTCCAGTAGTCCAAAGCCTCTTTCAAAGGAGTATCCCATTCTGAAGTGATTCCCCAGAAAGCATTGCCACCGCACATGTAATCACGTTTTCCAATACCTTGCCAGAACATTTCAAAGTCAAATCCCTTATATTCGAAACCTGCAGTAAAGCCGTAGCTATAGCGAGGAGTATCATTACCGATGATTTTTTCATCCCCCATATTACTTAATGTTTTGCCCTTCGTGATTTTACCATCATTATTACGGTCAACGTAGCTTACATCACCAGCAGCCCATGTCCCGCCATATAATTCGGATTTGTCTAATTTTTGTGCATCGGCATCTGTTTGATACAAACCATTGGATTCATAACCATAAATAGTCCCTATCTTATAGCCTTCGTAATACATATTTTTATTGTCTTTATCGCGAAGAGTTCCTGTCGGATTAGCGAATCGAGTAATTTCTGATTGATAGTCAGACAAAACACCTTTTACCCAATAGCCTAATCCATTTTCCAAACGGTCATTCCATCCAAGCGACAATTCCCATCCTGTCGTTTTCAAATCGGCAGCGTTTTCAACTGGAACATTGGCTCCCAATACAGCAGGCAATGCTTGTCCGGCAGTTAGCATGTCTTTTGTATCACGGCGATACCAGTCAAAACCGGCACTCAAGCGCTGGTTCAAGAAAAGAGCATCGAAGCCAAAGTCCATCTGATTAACAGTTTCCCAAGTAAATGCAGCACTAACCAAGCCGGCCGGTGTAACGGCTACTGGACGAGCACCGCCTAAAATCATACCATAGCTCGTGTTTGTTCCATAGGATGCCAAATAAGGGAAATTGCCTAAATCACCTGTAACCTGATTGCCCAACGAACCATAAGATGCACGGATCTTCATATCATCCCACCATGTTCTCAGTGGTTCCCAGAATGATTCCCCGGAAATACGCCAAGCTGCAGATACTGAAGGGAAGAATGCATAACGGTCATCTTTCGGGAATTTAGAAGAACCGTCATAGCGTCCGTTAAATTCAATCAGATAACGTTGTTCGTAGTTATAATTCAACCGGAAGAAGAAACCGTTGATAGACCAGTGAGTTTCTTCATACCCGACGTTCTTTTCACCTGTAGCTAAGTTCATTGCTGGATTAGAATCGTCGATCAATCCTTTACGACCTGCCCAAAAATATTTATTATGCTTATATTCCTGGTTGTAACCGGCCATCACTTTGAAATTATGAGAGCTATTGAATGTTTTTGTATATTCGGCAAAAGCATTGAAAGCAGTATAATAATCTTCATTGTTTGTCATGACTACACTACTTGGGTTTGTCCAAGGATAGACTCCCTCTGTTCCTGCGACCGCCTTATACTCGGTAAAACTCTGCACATGCTGTTTAGAGCCTTTGTTATACATATTGAATGTATAGTCTGCATTGATAATCAATCCGTCCAACGGAGTAATACGGATAGCTCCTGTCATCCATAAGTCGTTTTGCTTATAATCGTTATTACCGCCTTGTGCCTGTAGAGCGATTGGGTTTGTATAACTACCCATACCTGCATAATAACGTTGGCCGTTATCTACATATTGCTTACCACCAAGCGTAGTAATACCTAATGTCGGATCATTGATTGCAGCAGCTCCGGCTGTATTATATAAAAGTCCGGTGTGTCCGTGATAAACAGGCATTAACGGACTCAAGTCATTCTTCATCATACCGCTATAAGCCTCGATACCGGACCACGCCGTAGAGTTCATAGCTGTCGTACCACCTGAAGGGTGAGACTCTTTCGTGTAAGTATGCATAACTTTAGCAGAAACATTCAACCATTTTGTAACGTCAGTCGAGATGTTCATGTTTACGTTAAATTTATGGTAACTATCATCTGCTTCTTTCAGCAAACCTCCAACATCATTATAGCCGACAGAAGCATAATAAGTTGTTTTTTCACTACCTCCATTAACATTGACATTATACATTTGGGAGAAACTTGCCTTTTTATATAATTCACGGAACCAGTCTGTATTACCGCAATACTGCCACTTGTTCGGATCTGAAGATTCGTTATAAAATTCAGGATAAGCATATTCGCCATTGGCGTATGCTTCTGCATATTTATAAACATCTTCATTATAATAATGGCCGTTACCTCCACCATTCTGGTAAGCCAAATCCTTCATTGTCAGGAATTCCATCGAATTTGCATTCTGGATTCGCTTAGAAGGACTCTGCCAATAACCATTAGCAGTTAAAGAAACCTGAGGTTTACGTTCTTTCTTTCCTTGTTTAGTTGTAATCAAAATTACACCATAGGCAGCACGCGCACCATAGATAGCAGCAGATGCAGCATCTTTTAATACGGAGATAGACGCAATATCATCCGGATTAACCAAGTTTGCATCCATCTGCACGTTATCGACCAATACTAACGGACTACCGCCATTGATAGATGTGGTACCACGAACGTTGAAATCGGATCCTTTACCCGGAGCACCGGATTTGATAGTTACATTCAGGTTTGGAACGACTCCCTGCAAACCTTGTCCGATATTGGCGATAGGACGGTTTTCCAAAACATCACCAGCCACTTGCGCTACAGCACCGGTCAGGTTGGCTTTCTTTTGCGTACCATAACCCACAACCACTACTTCTTCAAGAGCTTGTGAATCTTCTTTTAAATTCACTTTCAAGACAGACTGTCCAGTGTATTTGATCTCCTGAGTAACATATCCGATAAACGAAATCTGGATAATGGCTCCTTTGTTTACACCTTCCAATGTAAAGTTACCGTCCATATCGGTAACGCTACCATTAGTTGTGCCTTTCACGATAACAGATGCACCGGCAACAGGGCCTAAGGCATCTTCTACAACACCGGACACTTTCCCGTTTTGTTGGGAAATGTTCGTTTCTTGCTTAAACGGTGCAGTTTCTGCAAAAGCACCTGCGGGGACAGCTAAGGCTCCCGAAAGCAAAATCAGACTAATTAGTTTAGTTTTTTTCAACATAGAGTATATATTTAAAAGAAATAATACATCCTACGAAAAATGGCTTTCATCCGTTGAGTGTCTTGTTAGATCAGGCTCATTAGATTGGGCATACTTTTATAGCGTTTTTCTGTGTTTTTGTAATTAGTTCTATCAGAACTCATGCATTTGCAAAGAATTATATACGATATATGTGAAATTTTTGCAATTAATGTAGTTTACGAATAAGCAACAAGTCGGTTTTCATAGGAAAATGGATGCTAATACTTGATATTGCTCAATGTTTGCAAGGAATCTGTAATGCCTAATTGTTAATATCGAGTCCAGTGCAAAATTTTTTAAACAAAAAACACACAACGAAATTAAAAATTCATATCTTTGACCCGGATATGAAAGATCCAAGAACCATAGTTCTGATAGAACTCATGCCTCTTCCCGATACTTGCGATTTAAAAATAATCTTATTTTTGTAATATTATATATTCATCTGAATATTTTGTAGTTATGTGCATTTTTATCTGTGCAAAACATGATTCTGTACCCATCAAAAAAAGGTGTAAGAACGATAAGTGATGAAACCTAATGCTTGTGTTAATTTATCTATGGTAAAGCAGAGGGCTTATTGTATAATACCGGTTTCTTGACAACAAAATACAATCTTTAATAATAGAGCTGAAATCCGGCTTTTTTGCGGGCAAAAAGGACTTTGTCGGCTGAGGTGCGCAGTTTTTTGACACGAAGACGGTCGTAATTGTTCTGAGGTACGCAGTGTAGATAGCATGACGACCGTCTTGATGGCGATGAAGACGGTCGTAAAGGGAACGAAGACGGTCGTCGTGGCGGGAAAGCCCCGGAATCGGTTTGAGATATACGGGAAATCCCTCGACTTTTTTTATTACAGGCGATTCTCCGGGAGTTCAGGTTTTCCACAATATCCGGTCTTTCTTCTATCTGATTACAAAAAGACATCGTTTTTTCATTTTCTGCCTACGACGTTTTTTCAATCGTTACCAATTCCGGTAAAAAGCCGGCAAAAAGTCAAATCAAAACGATCCGGAATTTTACCCGAAATAGAATCCGGGCCAATCTGGGGTTATTGTCATTTAATTTGGTGATGTTGATGACATAATTCCTTATCTTCTAAACAAAAAAACAGACAATAACCTCCCTTAAAAGGGGCTTTTTGTATATTGTTGGCAATCAGTGTTATAGTATGTGTAAGATTATTAATAAATATTACCCGCGATAGAAAACCGAAAAATATGGGATGAAAATCTCATTTTTATGGGGTAGTATTTCGATTTGGACCAACGGGTATTTTGGAAAAACAGACAATAAGACAAGAAAAATGCCCCCCCCTCTTAGACAATGATTTTGAAGATAAAGTGACAAAAACAAGTTGCCTGGGGTGGGGGAAATTCAATCGCGTTCGAAATCGGACAGCACTTCTGCCGTAGTGGCGTTGATTTTTTTGTCCAATACATAAATCCGGTAAGACAGGCTCAGTTCCTTGCCGGGTTCCAAGGTGAACGCCTGCTGCTTGGTCGGCGAGAAATTCCACATGACATCGCCGGCAGGCTCGTTGACGGTCTTGTCCCATACGCGCAAAGGTTCGGGATAGTTCAGGTTGGAAGGGTCGGCAACGATCAGGATACAGGCTTTTTCGTTTCCCGCTTTCCCCTGGTAATAGCACCAACGGGCTCTCGAACCGTCAGCCTCGTCGCGGGAAAGGCCTTCCGAAGTGAGCATTTCGGCTGTCTGGTCGTTCCAGTCTTCGCGCGTACGGATACATATACCGCCATAGCGGTAAACCTCCATGGTGATCGGGCTGAAACCGGCGAGGCGGACAGTGGTGTGATAGTCGATATAATAGCCCGGTAAGGATGTCGTTCCGATGCTGATTTCCAGACGTTCGTTCATCGCTACCTTTTCTGCGGGAGAATCGGGGTAGACCACATGGTCCAGCGTCGCAACAAAACCGTTGTCGGATACGCGTTCGAAGTTGCGGAAGCGGACCGTTCCTTGTTTTTTGTGGAGATTCCAGAAGTCGATCTCATGACCTTCAAACGTGGTTTTCGTCCAGGCGTACCACAAACCGAAATGATGGTAATGGTCGGCGGGAGAACAATTGGTCATCACTTCGCCTTTCAACGTCTTCAAGGGATGGATGAAACCGCTGCGTTTATAAACCGAGTCGACGCCCGGAGCCGGGTAAACCGTGGCATAGTTGTAAGAGAACAGCAGTTTATCCCCCATCTTATAGTCCAGGGCTTTTCCTGTATCGACAACGGAACAGGATGTTTCGGATGGCCGGCAAGAGCCTAAGAACAGAGAAATCAAAAAAACACCGATAGAAAAAATAGCAGTTTTCATAATATGACAATTAAATAGTAATCAGTTATCCGGCATGCGGCAAGGCAGCGTGAACCAGAAAGTGGAACCTTTGCCTTCGACCGATTCCAGTCCGATTTGGCCTCCTAAATGGTCTACGAAACCTTTGCATAAAGCAAGTCCGAGCCCTACGCCTTTGGAATGGCTTTCCACAGCCTGCACGAAACGGGCGAATATCTTCTGTTGCATCGCTTCCGGAATGCCTTTGCCCGTATCGGCTACAAAAAAACGAATTTTTTCCGTTCCATCCCAATTATAGCCGATCCGTATTTCTCCCTTCGACGTATGTTTGATAGCATTAGACAGCAGATTCGACAAAATCTGGACCAAACGATGGCGATCCGTATAGATGGAAATATCGGGAACCGGGCCTTTCTGCAATGCGACGGACGGCTGGATTTGCAATTTCGCCGTTTCGTACAATCCGTTCACGATATCGGGGAGAAAGACCTTCGAGTATGTAAACGAAATCGTATCCGATTCGATCCGGGAGATATCCAGCACATCGTTCAACAAGTTGAGAAGCAGTTCGTTGTTTTCTTTAATGATCCGGATGTATTGCTCGCAGGTTTCCGGGTTTTCCTCTTCTACCAGTAGTTGCGAAAAACCGGCAATCGCATTAAGGGGCGTACGGATTTCATGATTCATATTTGCCAGAAAAGCCGATTTCAAATGATCGGAACGTTCGGCTTTGTCTTTTGCCTTGACAAGTTGTTCTTTCAAACGGCGGTTTATTTGAACCAGGACAAACAGGAAGATGCAAAACAGGGCCAGTCCCAAAATCATCAAATACAGTTCACGGGATCTTGATGTAAGCTGTTCGTTCTCCATCTGGATCAGGGCGGCTTCGTTGCCGGTTTCGAACTTGCCGGTTGTTTCAGTATAAGACTCCTGCCGGACAGGATCCTGCAGGCTTTCCCCGTATGCCGGTAAACCGGATCCGGGAAAAACCGACATCAGCAGGGATATTAATATGTAGGACAGTAACCGTTTCATTCCAGACTTCGCTTATTGGTTAATTTAATGGATGGTCCCGCAATATGAATTCAAAACGGGTTCCTCCCGACGGATCCGGAAAGACAGTCAAAGCACCGCCCATCTTGACAAGCAGACCTCTGCTGATCAGCATATCGAGTTTCATATCTTCCAATTTGCCGGAAGTTTGGACGAGGCGGTCAAACAGGAATTGATATTCCTCCTGTGTCATCGTCCAGTTTTCACCGGATATCGTAAAGCAGACCTCATTCGCGAGGCTTTCGTATTTGATAAGGATACGCCCTCCGGCCGTGTGGGTCGCAGCATAATGGAGCAGATTGGACAAGGATTGGTTCAACCGTACCGGATCCGTCGTAAACGGCCTGTCTTCACAAGGGAGCAAGAGGATTTCCACATCGTCCGGAATCTGTTGCCGGATGCTGCTGCAAACCTCTTCGACCAATCCGTTCAAGCTGATTTTTTCATATTGGAACTGCATTCTGTCGGACTCGATTTTGGAGACATCCAGGATATCGAATATGACACGTTGCGCCCGCTCGTTACGCGAACAGATTTCGGTGGCGTATTCCTGTTTCTTGCCGGGGTCGGATTCCAGGATCAGAGCATCTGACAGGCCGGATATCTCCTGCAGGAACACCTGTACTTCGTGGCTCATGTTCTGCAGGAAACCGGATGTTTTCTTATCGGCCCGGCAAGCTTTCTTTGCTGCAACAGCCAGTTCCTGCTTTATCCGGTAAAAGCGGAACAGATAATAGAACAACAGGAGGACGGTAATGGACAGAGCCAATACCAGAACGATCTGGATACGTATAATGAAGATCCGTTTTTCGCTTTCCGCCTCCAGGCGGTCCATGTCGTAGGCCGGGCGGAACAGTCCGGAGGGTTCGGCAAAGCATGTGTCGCCGGCAGCCGGGCATACGGTATCGTGAGGTAAAGGATGGATGGTTTCCACCGCGCCCTCTACCTGCCCCCAAGCCATACTTGTTGTGTAGAACAATAATAACAAGGAGATTGCATATTTAACAATAGTACTCATTCACTCCTTTAAGTAATCATCAACCTTACTTTTACCCTATCACGCAAGTTGCAGATTCTGATCAAATAGTTGCCTATCCTAATCAATTTACAAATGTAATAAAAGAATTGGAAAAACAAGTAAATAATCCGATAAGCCTTCAATTTTAATGGAAATAAAAAACATGCCGTAAAGCCGTATCGCGATTGGCGAAATATTTCTTTAATCGTTTGCGTTATATGGGGATTTAGCATACCTTTGCACGATAATAACCATAGATTGGAAGAAATTTCTAAATACAATTAAATAACTTAAATTATTATCTTATGTGGTTACTTAATTCTTCTATCGGGAAGAAGCTGATAATGAGTATATCAGGTCTCTTTCTTGTTCTGTTCTTATTGTTCCACTTGTCAATGAATGTGGCGGCTGCTTTCTCTGGAGAGGCCTATAACATGATTTGTTCATTGTTGGGAGCAAACTGGTATGCCGTCGCTGCCACTTTGGTTTTGGCTGCAGGCATTGTGATTCACTTCGTGTACGCTCTTATTCTGACACTTCAGAACCGTAAGGCTCGCGGAAACGACCGTTATGCAGTTAACGTTCGTCCGAAAGGAGTGGAATGGGCATCTCAGAACATGCTGGTACTGGGGATTATCATTCTCCTGTTCATGGTACTACACTTCAGCCAGTTCTGGTATAAGATGATGTTCGCCGAATTATTGGGCCATCATGAGGTCGCTTTAGGCGCTGCTACGGTATCTCCACAGGATGGCGCGGCATTTATCAACTACTATTTCCAGGGAAACATTTTGATTACTGTTCTTTACCTGATCTGGTATGCAGCCTTGTGGTTTCACCTGACTCACGGTTTCTGGAGCGCTATTCAGACAATCGGATGGAATAACACGATCTGGATGAACCGTTGGATTTGCATCTCTAAGATTGTAGCGACTGTCATCTGCGTACTGTTTGCTATCATTACTGTTGTTTTCTACGTGAACGGTGTAGGAGGCGATTGTGCTGCTGTTTGTGCAGGCCATTAATTTAAGGTGTAACATTATTGAAAATAAATCATTATGACTCAAATAGATTCTAAAATCCCTCAGGGCCCGTTGGCTGAGAAGTGGAAAAATTATAAAGATCATCAGAAATTGGTGAACCCCGCAAACAAACGTCGTTTGGACGTGATTGTAGTAGGTACGGGTCTGGCTGGAGCTTCTGCTGCGGCTTCTCTGGCTGAAATGGGATTCAACGTGCTGAACTTCTGTATTCAGGACTCTCCCCGTCGCGCACACTCTATCGCTGCGCAGGGTGGTATCAATGCCGCAAAGAACTATCAGAATGATGGCGACTCCGTCTACCGTCTGTTCTACGATACAATCAAAGGTGGTGACTATCGTGCCCGCGAAGCTAACGTTTATCGTTTGGCAGAAGTCTCCAACAATATCATCGACCAGTGCGTGGCACAGGGCGTACCTTTCGCACGCGAATACGGCGGTCTGCTGGACAACCGTTCATTCGGTGGCGCTCAGGTATCGCGTACGTTCTATGCCCGCGGCCAGACCGGACAGCAGTTGTTGCTGGGCGCTTACTCCGCGTTGAGCCGTCAGATCGGTTTGAACAAGGTGAAGATGTACACTCGCCACGAAATGCTGGATGTTGTTAAGGTGGATGGCCGTGCTCGCGGTATCATTGCCCGCAACTTGATCACCGGCCAGATCGAGCGTTTCTCCGCCCATGCCGTAGTGGTTGCAACAGGTGGTTATGTCAATACTTTCTTCCTGTCTACCAACGCGATGGCTTCCAACGGCTCTGCTGCATGGCAATGCTATAAGAAAGGCGCTTACTTCGCTAACCCCTGTATGGTACAGATCCACCCGACTTGCGTGCCGGTGAAAGGTGATTTCCAGTCTAAATTGACGCTGATGTCCGAGTCTCTGCGTAACGACGGTCGCATCTGGGTCCCGAAGAAGCTGGAAGATGCGAAGGCTTTGCAGGCAGGAACTAAGAAAGGGAAGGATATTCCCGAAGCAGACCGCGACTACTATCTGGAACGCCGTTATCCGGCATTCGGTAACCTGGTTCCGCGTGACGTGGCTTCACGTGCCGCCAAAGAACGTTGCGACGCCGGTTTCGGTGTAAACAGCACAGGCTTGGCTGTATTCCTGGATTTCTCCGATGCCATTAATCGTTTGGGTAAGGAAGTCGTAAAACAGAAATATGGTAACTTGTTCGATATGTACGAAGAGATCACGAATGATGATCCGTACGAAACTCCGATGATGATCTATCCGGCTCTGCACTACTCGATGGGTGGTCTGTGGGTAGACTATGAATTGATGACTTCTATTCCGGGTCTGTTTGCTATCGGTGAAGCAAACTTCTCCGACCACGGGGCGAACCGTCTGGGTGCTTCCGCTTTGATGCAAGGATTGGCCGACGGTTACTTCGTATTGCCTTATACGATCCAGAACTATCTGTCCGACCAGATCCAGGTTCCGCGTTTCAGTACCGATCTTCCTGAATTTATCGAGGCGGAAAAGGCGATTAAGGCTCGTATCCAGAAATTGATGAATGTCAAAGGTAAAGAAACGGTCGATTCCATCCACCGCAAATTGGGCCGTATCATGTGGGAACATGTAGGTATGGCACGTGACGCCAAGGGATTGGAAGAAGCGATCCAGATGTTGAAAGACTTGAAGAAAGAGTTCTGGAGCAATGTGTTTATTCCGGGAGAGGCAGAAACCCTGAACACGGAATTGGACAAAGCTCTGCGTCTGGCCGACTTTATCGAGATCGGTACGCTGATGGCGCACGATGCTTTGGACCGTGCGGAGTCTTGTGGAGGACATTTCCGCACAGAGCACCAGACGGAAGAAGGAGAGGCTTTGCGTCACGACGACAAGTTCATGTACGTGTCTTGTTGGGAATATCAGGGCGAAGACAAGGATCCGGTTATGCTGAAGGAAGATTTGAACTATCAGTTCGTTGTTCCTCAAACACGTAACTACAAGAAGTAATAATCATCAATCACAAAAATTAGAATCATGGATAAAGATATAAATGTAACACTTAAAGTTTGGCGTCAGAAAGGTCCGAAAGAAAAAGGGCAATTCGAGACCTACCAAATGAAGAACATCAATCAGAGTGTTTCTTTCCTGGAAATGTTGGATATTCTGAATGAGCAGTTGGTCAACGAAGGTAAGGAACCGATCGTATTCGATCATGACTGCCGTGAAGGTATCTGCGGTATGTGTTCACTTTATGTAAACGGACATCCTCACGGACCGGCTACAGGTGCCACTACCTGCCAGCTTTATATGCGTCGTTTCCACGATGGCGAAACGATTACGATCGAACCGTGGCGTTCTGCCGGTTTCCCGGTTATCCGCGACTTGATGGTTGACCGTTATGCTTACGATAAGATCATCCAGGCAGGCGGTTTCGTCTCCGTAAATACCGGTGGTGTTCCTGATGCTAATGCAATCGCTATTCCTAAGGCGGATGCCGATCTGGCTATGGATGCTGCTGCTTGTATCGGTTGCGGTGCTTGTGCTGCTGCTTGTAAGAACGGTTCAGCCATGCTGTTCGTTTCTGCAAAGGTGAGCCAGCTGGCTTTGTTGCCGCAGGGCAAAGTAGAGGCTACACGCCGTGCAAAAGCTATGGTGGCTAAAATGGATGAACTGGGCTTTGGCAACTGTACCAACACCCGCGCTTGTGAAATGGAATGTCCGAAGAACATCTCTGTTAGCAACATCGCCCGCTTGAACCGCGAGTTCATCTCTGCTAAGTTGCAAGACTAATACATTATATATATGTATATGGAAAAGCCCGTTGCCATCGGCAACGGGCTTTTTTATGCCTGTTCAAGTCCACAAAAAAGCCGCACTCCCTATAATAAACGGATGCGGCTTTTTTGTTGCTTTCCAGTGAAACAGTCTCTCGATTCCCCCTCTGCAAAGACTTTGTTAACCTTAGATCTAAAATACTATGAAAAAAACTCACTGCAAATATAAAGTATATTTATTGAATATGCAAGAGTTTTTGTTGCATTTTATTGCAAATTTGCCACTTTTTGTTTTAAATTTGATACTGTGTGCGGATTCACATTGTTATTATATCAAAAATCTATCGATTTTGTCACTTGAGAGTCGCTTTGAAATCCACTTTCTGTATGAAATTTTCCGGGGATGGAATCCAGGATGTCGAACAACGCTTCCACTGTTTCCGCACGCAGCATGGCGACACGTGTCTGCTTGAAGTCGGCAATGCCCTTAAACAACGGGGTTGCAGCCAAATGACGGCGGATGTGGAGGATTCCCCGGCGCTCATCCAAACGTTCCACGCTTTGTTCTACCTGCCTTTTCAGTATGTCCAAATACCAGGAGAAGGATTCGGCAGGCAATAGCTCGCCCCTATTCAGGTAATGTTTTACTTCCTTGAAAATCCAGGGACGGCCTATACTGCCGCGACCGATCATAACGGCATCTACGCCATATTGTTCGAAACGTTGTTTACAGATTTCGGCGGAGGTTACATCACCATTGCCGATGATCGGGATCTGCATGCGGGGGTTCTTTTTTACCTCGCCGATCAGTGTCCAGTCTGCTTCTCCTGTGTACATCTGCGCCCGGGTACGTCCGTGGATGGAAAGGGCGGCAATGCCGCAATCCTGCAACTGTTCGGCCAATTCCACGATAATCCGGTTGTCGGCATCCCAACCCAGACGGGTCTTTACGGTGACAGGGAGGTTCACCGCTTTTACGACTTCGCGGGTAATGTCCAGCATCAATGGAATATTGCGCAGCATGCCGGCACCGGCACCTTTGCCTGCCACCCGTTTGACCGGACAACCGAAATTGATATCGAGTATGTCCGGATGGGCGGCTTCGCAAATCTTTGCGGCCTCGACCATGGTCGGGACATCGCGGCCATATATCTGGATGGCGACAGGACGTTCTTCGTTCGCCACGTTCAGTTTTTGCTGTGTTTTATTTACGCTACGGATCAGGGCGTCTGCCGAAACGAATTCGGTATACACCATGTCGGCACCGAAATGTTTACACATCAACCGGAAAGAAATATCTGTAACATCTTCCATCGGGGCCAGGAAGACGGGGCGTTCGCCTAAATCTATTGTACCTATTTTCATGTTTATATCATCAATAACGGGTACAAAGGTATTGATTTCCTGCTAAAAACAGGGATAAAAGAGTGTCTACTAAAAAATATAGTAAAATAACTATATGATATAGTTGTATTACTAAATAATATAGTTATATTTGTGCATTCCTCTAATAAAAAACGGATTATGGTCAGATTAACATCAAAAGAAGAAGAGATATTGGGCTACTTTTGGGCAAAAGGTCCTTTGTTCGTTCGCGAATTGCTCGACTTGCAGGAAGAACCCAAGCCGCATTATAACACCTTGTCCACGATTGTCCGCTCGCTGGAAGAAAAAGGATATATCGGATACAAGGTGTATGGCAATACGCACCAATATTATGCACGGGTATCGGAAGACGATTACCGGCGAAATTTTCTGAAACAGGTGATCGGCAAATATTATGACAACTCGTACACCCGTGTCGTTTCGACGTTGATAGAAGAAGAGGCGCTCACGATCGACGAGTTGCAGGAGCTGATCCGGCAGATCAAAAACAAATAAAAGCCAACGTTTATGGAATCCTTTCTGCTATACATATTAAAATCCGGCATTTGTCTGGCTGTATTCTACGTCTGTTTCAAGGCGTTGTTCAGCAATGACACGTTTTTCCGCTTCAACCGCTGGATGCTGCTGGCGGGAACAGGGATTTGCATGCTCCTGCCACTCTGCCGGATCAAAACGTCCCGGCCTCTTCCTCTTAGCCGTCCGGTCAGTCAGCTGGAGATGGTTTTCCATGAAGAAGAAGAGGCGATGGTGCTTCCGGTTCCGGAAAAGGAAGAAATGATTACGGGTGTGACGGAGCAGGAAAAGACTTCCGTCCCCTGGACTGGGATCATCGGGATTGCTTATTTTACAGGCTGTTGTATATGTTTGGCCACAACATCCCTGTCATTCAGGAAAATGTATCAACTGGCGGGGAGTGGCAGGAAATTGAAGCAGGGGAAGTACACGTTGATCCTGCTTTCCGGTTCTGTGTCCCCTTTCAGTTGGGGGCGTTATATTTTCCTTTCGGAAGACGATTACCGGAATCATCCGGACGAAATCCTCACACACGAGAAAATGCACCTTCGTCATAACCATTCGGTCGATCTGGTTTATATGGAAACGATCCTTCTGTTGCAATGGTTTAATCCCGCCGTATGGCTGTTGAAAAGGGAATTACGGGATATACACGAATACCAGGCGGATAAAGGCGTACTCAATCAAGGCATCGATGCAACAAAATATCAACTATTGCTCGTGAAAAAAGCTGTCGGCTCCAGCCTCTACACTCTTGCCAACAGCTTCAATCACAGTAAAATTAAAAAACGTATTACTATGATGTTAAAAAAGAAATCGAACAATTGGGCCCGGTTGAAGCTTGCGCTCCTGGTCCCGGTAGGCCTTGCGGCCTTAAGTGCGTTCGCCCGTCCGGAGGCAAGTCCGCCGTCGGCAGCGATCGGAGACATTCGTCTATCGGCTAACAAAAGTACGGCAAATCAGGAAACTATGCAACAAGATCATGTAGTTTTCCTTACCTACAAAGAATCGGGTTCGGAGGATCTGAACAGTATAGTATGTAAAAATCTGGACAGGATCAGAACGCGAGTAGCGGAAGGGCAATTCAAGAACGCCCAGGAAGTGGCAATTAATCCGGCTTTTGAGGATGTCCCGGCTTCTTATCTGGAGAAGGTAAAAGCGGTTTTGGAAGAAAGAGGGATTCAATGCAAGATCGATAAGACTGTTCCGAACACGATCATGGATGATGTTGCCAAGCCTCATCGCAAATATGATGATGTAGTTTATTTGATTCAGAATAAAAAGATCGTCATGGGACTCAGTGTAAGCAAGTTCAGTGCGAACCAGAATGATCCTCGACTGGATCGGATATCCAAGTCGGTTCCTCTGATTTTTCAACCTGAGAACTCCAAAGTATCCAGGCAAGAGATGGAAAAACTCAAAGGACTGTTGGAGAAAAAAGGGGTGACCGGTGAAATCAATATGAATGTCTTTAAGATCGGGGATGCTGCAGCTCCACCTCCTCCGCCACCACCTCCTGCGGGACAGGTTATTTTCAGTTATCGGGACGGACAGCCGGACCGGCAGTTCGTTTTATATGATCGCCATGCCAAACCGGGGCCTAATCTCGGACAACGCATAGACAAGATTTACAGGGATAATATTGTGAAGGTAAGCGTCAGGATCAACAAAAGGGCTCCTAAAGATCTGGTGGAAACTGTTAAGCAAGAGCTGAAGAAAAAGATCGATTATCCTGTTCAGTACGAAATATTGCAATACGTCGACTAAGGGGCAGTGGCATAGAGTCTATATTTATCATCCTCTCCGTTTGCAAAACCCATTGCGGGAGCGTGGACGGGGAGGAATAACCTTTTCACGGAAGGGATTGTCTATTACAGAATGTTAGTATCTTTACTCCTTCAAAAGAAGGATTCGGATGATACATAAAATAGAGCTACTTTTTCTCGTTTGCTTTTTTACGGCTTGCTCTTCTTCCGGGCAGAAAGAAGTTGCGACCACCGGTGAACTTCTCCGGCAGGCGGCTTTTTATGGAGAGAGGTTGCAGTTTCAGCCGGCGTTGGAGACTTATCGGCTGGCAATCAGGCAGGCGGGGAAGGAAAAAGACAGCGTTGCCCTTTCCGTTGCCTATCTGGAAATGGGGAAAATTTACCGGAAGCAATCATTGAAGCGGAAAGCGCTGGAAAACGGGCAGAAAGCATTAAGCTATATCAAAAGCCCTGCCGCTGACTCGTTGCGGCTGGAGCTTTATCGGGAAATAGGGGATGTTTACACCTTGTCCGGACAGGCAGACAGTGCCTTTCACTATTACGAAATGGCCGGTTGCCGGATAAAACAGGCGATGATCCTGCGGCAGACTGGAAGAGACAAAGAAGCAGAATCTTTATTAAAAGCGGAGCTGGAACAAGCGATTGGCTCGAAAGAGAGAGCGGAGGTATGTTTGGCATTGGCCGATTTGCAGCTCTCTTTGGGGAAATGGGAGGAAGCCGAAAAGAACTTAAACCGGGTGCCGCCTTCCCACCCGCATTTGTATGCCGCCCTGTCACGCATCGCTCAAAGCCGTGGAGACAGTTTGCAGGCTGATTTTTACCACAAAAGCTACCTTCACCACTTATCTGAACTGCGACAGGAAAGAGAACAAAAGCAAATCACCCGACTCCTTTGGACTTCGGAGCACAAAGAATGGGAGAGGCGTTTGTCCGATACCCGGAAGACGCACGAAGGACAGGTATATGTCTGGATCACTCTGCTTATCTCCTGTAGCACCGGAATCTGGGGATATTCCCGTTACCGGCAGAAGAAAGCTGTCGTTTCTCTGTCCGAGGCGGACTTCCGTTCTTCGGAAATCTACCTGCGTTTCCACAGCAAAGAGGAATGGAAACCGGCTTCCAAAGACTGGGAAGAATTATTGCAGGCGTTCAACCGGGCCTATCCGGAATTTCGGGAACGGCTGAAGAAAGAAGTTCCGAAGTTGAGCGAACAGGAATGGCGGATGTGCTGCCTGATCAAAATGGAAGTCCCTCCTTCGACCGCCGCCATGCTTCTCTGCTGCACCAACCAGGCTATTTCGATGCGCCGCGTACGCCTATATCAGAAAATCACAGGCGAAAAGGGTACTCCTGAACTATGTGACTCCTTTATTCGTGATTTTTAAGCAGATGTGAACGGATGTGAAACCGGAAAAGTAGCCGTATCTTCTACTTTTGTCTGAAAAAAAGCGTATGAAAAAGATGTTGTTCGGGCTTATGACAGCCGTTGCCACTTTTACCGGATGCGGATCGAATCCATCCACCGGAGAATTACCTCGGATCGATCTGACAGCGACAAGTTTTGCTTCCGGCCAGTTAGGGATTGCAGACGAAATTGATTCCATCGAATATGTCCCGTTGGAGCTGACGGATGAATCGTTGATCGCAGATGTGTTGGACTTATGCGTTTCCGACGAATACATCTTCGTCTATTCCACCCGTCAGGACGGTGTCCTGCAGTTCGACCGGAAAGGAAAGTTCCTTCGCTGCATAGCCAAGACGGGAAATGGGCCGGGAGAGACGGGACAGATCATTTCGTTGACTGTAGACGAAGAGAACCGCCTTTTCTGTGTCAGTGAATACTTTTCCACCTCTTTCTACTCTTTTGATGGAGAATTTATCAAAAAAATAGAGAATCCCCGTCCTTACTCTTACCAATTTTCGGTCGGGCCGAATACGATGGCTGAATTGGGTAGGATGTATGTTCCTATGAATACACCGGGCATGTTCAGTCTCGGAGTGTTCAACTGGGCTACGGGAGATACGGTCGCATTCAGGCATACGATCGGTAATACGGACCTGATGCCTTTGGAAGAAACGAGCCTGAAAGGTTGGATCTACAGCGGCAGCATGGACGGAGTGCTTTGCTATTCGGACGGGATAGACACGGTCTGGAATGTGAATGCCAGAAGTATCGCTCCGGCTTTCCTGATCAACACGGGCTATTCTGCCGAGGAGGAGAAAGAAACGCGCTCTTCCGAGACCGGAAACGAGGCGGTAGACGGGAAATATAGCGTCTTCAGTTTCTTCGAGACACCCCGGCATTATTTCGTCAAGTGTTTCAAAGGTTCCGACCAGTCCCAATTCTATCTATACGGTTTGGATAAGGAAACCGGTGAGTTGAAGCGTGAAACTTCTCCGCTCAATGCGCAGGAATTATTCAAAAACAACTGGACACTGGCAGGAATAGGCATCCGGAATACGAAAGACAACGGTCTACCTGTCTGGCCTTACCTGTCTTATCCCAGCAAAAAACAAATGGTGCAGTTTAATACAGCCGCAGAAATCGAATATCTCAAAGAGAAATATCCCGGCCTGAAGAAGCACCCGGTTTTGCAGCAGGTAACGGAAGATTCGAATCCGCTCGTCACGATTTATCATATGCGCTGATCCGGATAAACAAGCATAAGCATCCACTCCGAATCCCATACTTATGGAATTTTAGTTTCATAAGTATGAGAGCGGAAACGGATACCTATGCCTTTCTTTTCGGATATAATGTTTACCTTTGCGAACGAACCAGTAAATGTATAAGAACTTGAACGAGAAAGATTTTGAAATAATGGCGCCTGTCGGTTCGTACGAATCACTGATGGCGGCTATCCAGGGAGGAGCCGATTCTATCTATTTCGGTATCGAAGGGTTGAATATGCGTTCGCGCTCTTCCAATAACTTTACGACAGACGACTTGCGCAAGATCGTTGCGATCTGTCGTGAGCACGGTATTAAAAGCTACTTGACCGTCAATACGGTTATTTACGGGGAAGACTTGCCTCTGATGCGCGAGATTATCGACGCGGCGAAGGAGGCGGAGGTTTCGGCGATCATTGCGGCCGATGTGGCGGCCATGAGCTATGCCAACAGCATCGGGCAGGAAGTGCATCTCTCCACACAGCTCAACATCTCCAATGCGGAAGCGCTGAAATTCTATGCCCGTTTTGCCGATGTCGTCGTCTTGGCACGCGAACTGAACCTGAAACAGGTGCATGAAATCTACCGGCAGATCGTCGATGAACAGATCAAAGGGCCGAAAGGAGAACTGATCCGCATCGAAATGTTCGCCCACGGAGCCCTCTGTATGGCTGTTTCCGGCAAATGTTACCTGAGCCTGCACGAGATGAACGCTTCCGCCAACCGCGGAGCCTGCATGCAGATCTGCCGCCGCGCTTATTCGGTAAAAGACAAAGACAGCAATATCGAACTGGATATCGAAAACCAGTACATCATGTCGCCCAAAGACCTGAAGACGATCCATTTCATGAATAAGATGATGGATGCAGGCGTACGGGTATTCAAGATCGAAGGGCGTGCCCGCGGCCCCGAATATGTCCGTCTGGTGACCGAATGCTATAAGGAGGCCGTGCGTGCTTACTGCAACGGTACTTTCGACGAAGAGAAGGTTGCCGCTTGGGACGAACGCCTCGGCAGCGTGTTCAATCGGGGGTTCTGGGACGGTTATTACCTGGGGCAACGGTTGGGCGAATGGAGCAGCAAATATGGTTCAGGCGCGACTAAGAAGAAAGTGTATGTCGCCAAAGGAATCAAATATTTCGATAAGATCGGCGTGGCCGAGTTCGAAATGGAGTCCGGCAGCCTGAAAACGGGCGATGAGATCCTAATTACAGGGCCGACAACGGGTGCGGTCATGCAGACGATAGAAGAAATCCGTGTAGACTTGAAGCCGGTGGCCGAGACTGTCAAAGGCGAACGATTCTCCTTCAAGGTGAACGAGAAAGTCCGTCCGTCCGACCGGTTGTATAAAATGGAAAAGGTTCAACTTGAAAAAGTATTTGAATGATGAAAGCGTATATTTTTAAACTGACAGATAAGGTCCGCGATTACGAATGCGACCTGCAGGGAGTGGTCAACAACTCCAACTACCAGCATTATATGGAGCATACCCGTCATGAATTCCTGGAAGCGCTCGGCGAGAATTTCGGAAAGATGCACGAGAAAGGGGTGGACGGATTTGTCTCGCGGGTGGAAATCCAGTATAAGACTTCCCTCAAGAGCGGCGACAGCTATATCTCCTGCCTCAACGTTTATAAAAAAGGTGTCAAGCTCGTATTCGAACAGGACATTTACAGGGCTTCCGACAATGCGCTGGCAACGAAAGGGATTGTCGAGTCGGTTATCGTTGAGAACGGAAAGCTGACACGCGGCGAATATTTCGACGAAATGCTAAAAAGAATAGAACATACATGACAGACAAACGGATTTACCAAATCGGCCTTACTATGATAAACGGCGTGGGAGATATCCTGGCGCGTCATCTCCTGCAGACTTTGGGAGATGCAGAGGCCGTGTTTGCTGAAAAGCAACAGTTATTAAGCAGGGTCCCAGGTATCGGCTGCAATATCGCTGCCGGAATCAAGCGGCCGGAAATCCTCTTACAGGCGGAAAAAGAATTGGCTTTTATCGAGAAAAACCACATCTCCTGCTATTTCCTGACCGATACGGATTATCCGGCACGCCTCCGGGAATGCCCGGACGCTCCTGTTCTTTTCTATTTCAAGGGAGAGGCGGATCTCGATGCAACCCGTATCATCAGTGTCGTAGGTACCCGCAACGCGACTGAATACGGGCGGGAACTTACCGAATCTCTTATAAAAGACTTGGCAATGGCGATCCCGGATCTGCTGGTTGTCAGCGGACTGGCTTACGGTATCGATATCTGTGCCCATCGAAGCGCCTTGCGTAACCGGTTGCCGACCGTTGCCGTGCTGGCGCACGGCCTGGACCGGATCTATCCTTCCAGCCATCGGAATACGGCTGTCGAGATGTTGGAATCGGGCGGGTTGTTGACCGACTTTCCCAGCGGGACGGAACCGGACCGCCCTAATTTCCTCCGACGTAACCGGATTGTCGCCGGAATGTCGGACTGTACGATCGTGGTCGAATCGGCCGAGAAAGGAGGTTCTCTGGTGACTGCCGATATTGCCTTCTCTTATGGGCGGGATGTCTACAGCTTTCCGGGACGTGTCGGCGACACTCATTCCAAAGGCTGTAACAATCTTATCCGGCAAAACAAAGCCGGCTTGATCACTTCTGCCGACGATCTGCTCTCCGCCCTTTGTTGGGATGTCCAGGCAACGGCTGCTCCCGTACAAACGGAACTGTTTTTCTCCGATACGGATACGAATGTTCCCGCCCCGGAGCAAAATCCGGTTTTGGCCATCATGCGAACGCGGAATGAGATCCATATCAACGAGCTTGCCCTGGCATTGGAAATGCCGGTACATCAACTTTCGACGCTATTGTTCGAACTGGAAATAAACGGGAAGATAAAAGCGTTGCCGGGAAATCTCTATAAACTGTCCTGACCGCCTTTTCATATACGGTTTGTGTGTGAGAGAAGAAACGAAACCCTTATAAACAATTAAAGGCTGTCTCACGACAACCCCTAACCAACTTTGTTAACCTTAAATCTAATACTATTATGAAAAAACCACATTGCAAAGATACGCCCGTCAAGAGCATTTGTCAAGCATTTTACCGCTAATACTTGTTAACCGGACGGGTGCTAATAGCAAAAAGATTTTAATCAGCCCTAAAGAGTCTTTTAAACAGCGCTATTTTGTTAAATCGAGGCCCTGGAACAGGTACGGATAGTCCGTTTCGATCACATCGGGACGAGTGCCGATCTCCGACTGATAACCGGCGATTTTCTCAGTTTCCGTTTTCGCGCGGTCGTGTGTCGGAGCAACGGAAATCATGCACATGACTCCATTCCGGTGCAGGGCGTCATACAACGGTTGCTGTTCGGGCTTCATCTTCGGGCCGACATAAGCCATCATTTGTCCCCAGGGAATGCCGGCTTTCTCATACTTATCGAATTCTTCCCGGTTCTTACACCAGCAGGAAAACATCGCATCCGGTTCACGGTCGAGATAATAGCGGGCTTGAGCGGCGTTATGCACCGTGTACATGACGTTGGCAGGCTTTTCCTTTTCGATGAAATCAGCCATGACCTCCAAGGGGACATCCTTGATATCCAGATTCAGGATTGTTTTGCCCTTGCTCCATTCCAGGCATTCTTTCAAGGTCGGAATCTTGAAAGCAGTCACGTTGCCGTTCCGGTCTACCAGATTGAATTGTTGCAGCTCTGCATAGGTGTAATCCGAAACTTTTCCTTTTCCGGTGGTTGTCCGGTCGATGGTTTCGTCGTGCATCAACACGATCACCCCGTCTTTTGTCAAACGCGGATCTATCTCGAAAAACGATTCCATATAGGACAGAGTCTTCTCGAATGATTCGATGCAGTTCTCCGGATAGCCGTCCAGCATTCCGCCACGATGCCCGCTGATCACAATCGGGCGGTCGGGAGCATACCGGAAATAGGCATGAAGATCCCTGCTGTTCTTCACCGGAATATAATGAGGATTTTGTACATTGCCCGAAGCCGAAAGGTTACCGGCCGGCATAAAGGCTCCTAAAAGGAGTACAAGAAAAAAAGATAGCATTTTCATGATGTTCGTATTTACATGGATTCTTTATCGATTACACGGCCGGGCATGAGTGCGGCTATTTCGGATCAGCCTGTACCCTTCTTTCCGCATAGGCCTTGATTCTCTCCTCACAGCTTTGCTTCGCGATATCCCGGAGCAGTTCTACTTTGGGGATAAGCGCTTCGATATCTTCTTTGGTGACACGGAAGAGTTTATTGTAGCGAGCTTGGATATACGCCTCCTGCAACAAATCAAAAAGGCGTTTTTCTTCTTCCGTATCCCTGGGAAAGGCTTGGGATGATTCAAGGGAATGCGTTTTGGCTCTGGCTGACAATTTTATCAGGCTGTGCTCTTTCGGGCTATATAGCGTGAAAGTCAGAATGATACTATTATAGAAATTCTCACAGGCTTGATGCAAATTAAAAGAACAGAGTTTATAATCACACATTTTTTCATAGATAAGTTTGGTTGATTGCAAGAAGCTATTTGCACGTTCAAACTTTTCCGTGTAATACTCCTCTGCCAACTCTTTTATCTCCTGAAAGTTCTGTTTACGGCGACGGGCCAATTTATGACGCCCGCTGTTATAAAGCATGACGCCTTCGCGCTTGATATCCGCATAGAAATACCGGTTTTTAAGGAGGGCTTTGTTCAGGTCCTCGATGCTTTCATCAATAAACTGGACGGTCGTCGATTCGTTCCGGTTCATTCCTTTATAATAATTATCTAAAGCCTTGTTCAGTATATAATTGATGTTATAGCGTGGAAAACGGGTAGCGGTCACGACCAAAATATCATAATCACTCATAAAACAGGTACGTACGCCATATTCGATGCGCTGGTCGTAGTCAACATATGTGTTACGGGCATAACTTCCGTAGAGAATGATCATCTCGCACTCAGGAAGTACTTCCAGTACGCACTTTACGATTCTTCTGAGGTCATCCCGCTTTTCTTCGGGAAGGTAGTTGATGGATGTTTTCATGCTTCGTTTATCTATGCGCAACAAATGTAATCATATTTAAAACGAAATCCATCTATTTAGATAACAAGTTATCCTCATGAAATATCGGGTAAGCCAAAATAGGGTCGGAAACAAGGAGCGGACGAGAAGAGGCAGGTATATAAAAAAATTAAGGATTGTCATCACGACAACCCCTAACCAACTTTGTTAACCTTAAATCTAATACTATTATGAAAAAACCACAATGCAAAGATACATGCGTCAAGACCGTTTGTCAAGCCTTTTTCGGACAATATATGTTAAGCCCTCGCGGCTATTTTGCCAAAAAATGTTAGCTATTATGAAACTATACAGATTACGTGCAAAAACTGCTAATTTTAACGTTCCCTCTGCCTCTTCGTTACCGGGAAAATATTCCCCTCGTGCTTCCGAAAATATCCCCTTGTTGCATATGAAACTATTTTACTGCCATACTATTCTTTCATTTCCGGTTACGATTATATAATCATCCCTTTTGCTGGCGGAGTTGCAGGAAATGGATTCCGGTATCGGCTCGTTAATACAAATTAACGCATTATCTCTTGCATATTTACGATAGATTCGTAGCTTTGCGATACGATCGTAAAAATAATATAGAAAATGGAAAGATTAACAAGACAGGAAGAGGATGTGATGCGTTGGATCTGGCAGATCGAGCCGTGTTTTATCAAAGACATCCTGGCGAAGTATGAAGAGCCTAAGCCTCCTTATACGACACTCGCTTCTATTGTGAAGAATCTGGAACGTAAGAAATACGTGAAAGCGAAACGTTACGGGAATACTTACGAATACAGGCCGCTGATCCCACAGGAAGAATATAAACGGACGTTTATGGGAAGTGTGGTGAACAACTATTTCGAGAACTCTTACAAGGAAATGGTCTCCTTCTTTGCCAAGGAACAGAAGATTTCGACCGACGAGTTGAAAGAGATTATCGACATGATCGAGAAAGGACGAGAATAAACCGTTAAATACATACTGCCATGACACCGGAATTTGCCTACTTCTTGAAGGTGAATGTAGCTTTTATACTCCTTTATGCCTTCTACCGGCTGTTCTTTTACAAGGACACCTTCTTCAAACTGCGCCGCACCATCTTGCTGGCATTCTTCGGAGTGTCATTGCTTTATCCGTTGATGAATATTCAGGATTGGATCCGGGAGCAGGAGCCGATGGTGGAAGTCATACAAATGTATTCGGCTATTTTGCCCGAAACGACGATAACATCTGGCGATGTCCCCGAAACCAACTGGCATGATCTGTTGCTTTCCGGTGTTTCTTGTCTTTATTGGGGCGGGGTTATCGCCCTGTTGCTCCGTTTTTTAGTGCAGTTGAGCAGCATATTGTTGCTGGCACGGCGGTCGGAAGTGACTTTGATCCGTAACGTACGTGTACATCTATTAAATAGGCCGGCCGGCCCTTTTTCCTTTTTCCGGTTGGTATTCCTGCATCCCGACAGCCATTCCGAGAAGGAGATCGATGAGATTCTGACACACGAGTGCACGCATGTCAACCAGTGGCATTCGATCGACGTGATTATCTGCGAACTGGTTTGCATCATCTGCTGGGCGAATCCGTTTGTCTGGCTGTTGAAAAGAGAGGTGCGTCATAACCTGGAATATCTGGCGGACGATACGGTGCTTGAGTCGGGCTATGACAGCCGTAGCTACCAGTACCACCTTTTGGGGTTGGCACATACCCCTAAATCGGTGACCTCTTTATCCAATAGCTTTAATATGCTGCATCTGAAAAACCGGATCAGCATGATGAATAAGAAACGTTCCCGGAGTATCGGGCGGACGAAATACCTGATTTTTATACCGGTTGTGGGGGCTTTGCTGATCCTGAGCAATGTCGATGCATTGGCCCGGATCACGGACGAGTTGACGGAAAGTACGTTTGCCGATGTCCTGCTGCCTGACGCCATCCAGCCATTTCCGGTGGCCAGTCATGTCGCTCCGGGTAAAAAGCGTGAAGAGTATGTCCTATCCGAGGAAGGGGCGGAGGCTGTCAAGCGTGCCCGTAACCAGATCTTTACGGTTGTAGAGGTGATGCCGGAATTTCCGGGCGGGCAGGGCGCTTTGCTGAAATTCCTGAAAACGAATGTCAAATATCCGGAATCGGCTCTGAAGGACGGCATAGAAGGACGGGTCAGTTGTTCTTTCGTTGTCGGTAAAGACGGAGCTATCTCGGAGGCGGAAGTGATCCGCGGGGTAAGTCCGGCTCTGGATGAGGAAGCGTTGCGCGTGATAAACTCCATGCCGGTATGGTCACCGGGGAAACAGAGAGGCGAAGCGGTTAATGTCAAATATACGGTACCGGTAACTTTCAGGCTTTCCGGTGGCGACAAAAAGACCTCTTCGCGTGTCGGGCAGAACCAGGTCAAAGGAACCGATACGTCCGGCCGTGTCTTTACGGTCGTGCAGCAGATGCCGGAGTTTCCGGGTGGCCAGGCTTCGTTGTTGAAATTCCTGGCAACACGGATAAAATATCCGACTATCGCCCAGGAGAATGGAATACAAGGGCGTGTCTCTTGCTCTTTCGTTGTCGATACGGATGGAAGTTTGAAGGATATCAAAGTGCTCCGTGGAATCGATCCTTCGCTGGATAAAGAGGCTGTCCGGGTGATCGGGGAAATGCCGAAGTGGAAACCCGGCGTACAAAATAATATGGCTGTAGCCGTAAAATATACGGTTCCGGTTACTTTCCATTTGCAGTAATTGACCGGATAGGTCATAAAATACGATACCATTATGAAATGTAAGTTTTCTCTATTACTGTTTCTTTGCGTACTGTCCCTTTGGGGACAGGCGCAGAGTTTAACACTCCAGGAATTGGTCAACAAAAAACAATTCCAGGAAGTGATGGCACGTGCGGACAGCCTTACCCCTTCCGACTCGGCCGATTACGCCACGATGTCGGCAATCGGACAGGCCTATGAAGGGCTGCTGCGCTATAAAGATGCTTATCGGTGCTTTTCCCATTGCCTGAAAATGGATACGAACAATGTGGATGCGTTGAATGCCGTTGCCCGGAATGCGATCAATTTCGGAAGAATAGCCGAAGCTAAACGTTGCTATCATAAAGTGCTGGAGGCCGACAGCATGAATTTCTATGCCAACTACCAGCTGGCACGCCTTTATTATCAGTTAGGAGATTTCGGTAAAGCGACGGAACACTATCATATACTCGCTTCCATTGAAGGGGAGAATCCTTCTATCCTGACCGGTCTGGCTGACTGCCATATCAAAAAGGGGACCGGGCCTAATACGATGATCGCCCTCTCTTTGTATGCCCGTGCCTTGGAGCTGAACCCGGAAAATGTGCGTGTGGCTTCTTCTCTGATAAATGTGTTGCTCCGGATGGGAGACGGGAAAGGGGCGTTGCAGGTGTGCGATACCGCCTTGTTCTATAATCCGGATAACAGCCAGATACGGCAGAGCAAAGGGATGGCTCTTTATATGACGAAAGATTATAAGCAGGCTGATTCGGTCTATACCGATCTGTTGGCCGACGGCGATTCTTCTTTCTTGAATCTTAAATATGCTGGTGCGGCCCGCTATATGTCCGGCCATGCGCTCGATGGGGTCGAGCTGTTGGAGAAAGCTTATGAAATAGATTCGACGGATGTGGAAACAGCTATGCTGTATGGCGCTTCCTTGGGAAAAACATACGACCGCAAACGGGCTTACGAACTTTTCGACCTGGCGGAAACGAACATGCAACCGAAGAAGTTCCTCGTTAATCTGCTGACGACCTTCCGGGGAGACGCGTTGAAACGGGACGGGCGTTGGCCTGAAGCGGAAAAGCTGTATTATGCCGCTTGGAAGAAAGACCCGGATCAGTTGAATTTCCTGTATGAGATCAGCAGGCATTATTGGGATGTCGATCCGGGACTGTTCCGGGATGAGAAGGAATTGCAAAAGACTCTTTTCAGCAAATATACTTACCTGATGGCCTATATGAAGACGGATAAGTCGCAAAAGTACTTGTACAATTACCGTCCTTTCCTGGAGGCGGTTTGCGAAGATGCCTTTTTCCGGAATGCCGACGAGGTGACGATGTTGGCTCCTGACGGGAAGAAAACGAAGCTGGCTGTCGCCGATCTGCGTGCATTGGTCGCCCAACTGCCGCAGATGCCGGAAGAGGAACTTCTGAGGCGCAAGAAGATGCAGGAACAAATGCTCAAAGTGCAGAAAAGAGAAAAGGATTTGCGTAAAAGCGGTGCTAAACTCGACACGCTCGCCCTGAGTAAGGAAGAAGAAGAGAAAGCGCGGAAAATGCTGAAAGACGCCGGCTTGGAATAGGCAGAGTATCTGAACAATATAATTGATATAAATATGGGAAGGCAGATTCAAACAATACGGAAGAGAATGATGGTTGGGATGTGTTTGGTCCTCATTGTTTCGAGTAGTTGTTTCGGTGGGAAGCGGAAGCCTGCGGATGATGTGAAAGCAGATAAAGAAGTTTCTATCGAGCCTCCTTACTCGATAAATCTGGAAAAGATTCTGTCGATGGTTACGCCTGTGAAACTGTCGGAGGTGGCCGGTGAAATCAGATATGTACCTCTGGAGACTTCTGAAAGTTGTTTGTTGAAGAGGGTCCATGAGTTGGCCTTTTTCAATAATACGATTTTGGTAAGTGACTTTTCCAACCTGTTCCAGTTTGATGATCGAGGCAAGTTTATAAAGACGATCGGACAGAATGGAAACGGGCCGAGAGACTATGTTAATGTCAATTCGATCGTTAACGATGATATCCGGAACATCTTGAATGTATTTACGAGCGGAAAGGTCAACCGGTATGATAAAGATATGAACTATCTGGAATCGATACGTCTGGTTGACCGCTATTATGGAGGATTAACCACTCCGTGGGGAAGCTATTTTATGTATCTGAGCAGCTCTTTTAAATTGGTGGGCGATACGTCTACTGTCTATTCTTTTGCAGAAATAGATACGTCTGCAAAAGTGATCGGAAAGATACCGAATCCGTCTCCTATTGTTTCGACCTATCGTGGGATGATTTACGCTCCTATTCCTTTCTATAAATATGAGGAAACCGTGCGATATATGGATTATGGCAACGATACCTTGTTCACCTTTTCCGAAAATGGAGACCGGCGCCCCTATGCCATCTGTAATTTGGGTTCGATGAAACGTGAGGTAGATACTCACGGGTTTACTCCTGGACAAATGGAAGAACTGTCTTCGAAGGTACTGATGGAAAACGTTTGTGAGGACGACCGGTATCTGTATCTGACGCTTCGCTGGGGAGTGACCGATAATATGCAATACATCCTCTTTGACAAACGTAATGGCGAAATCAGGAATGTCGGAAAAGAGGGCATGGTAAATGACCTTGATGGCGGAATTCCTTTCTTTCCCCGGTTTATTCGGGAGGATGGAACGAAAGTCATGTATGTGGACGCAGAATATGTTCTCGAAAAAGCCCCGTCCGGTGATCTCGCATCTGATTTAAAGCCGGATGATAATCCGGTGTTGGTATTGGTTAATTAAAAAGATTTGACGATAGATGATGATCATAAAGAATCAAGTACTCCTGTTGAGTGTAGTCGTGCTCTTTTCGGCCTGTGCGGGAAAGAATGCCGAACAACCGGTAACTGCCGAAGTCGAACCTGTGGAGCCGGAATATCCGATAACTGTTCCGTTCGAGGCGGGAGTCGGTGTCGAGCGGGAAATTAAGTTGAGCGATATTGCCGATTCCGTACAGTATGTCCCGTTGGAAACGAATGATAAGTGCCTGATTGATTTTATAAATTCAGGGAAGGTGGTGAAGACCGGTAAATATTGGTTTGTCTCCAGTAATACGAGGTTGTATCAATATACGACGGATGGGAAGTTTGTCAGGAACATCGGTTCGAGGGGCGGTGGTCCCGGACAGTTCAACTATTTCCAGCAGATAGATGTGAACGAGGACACGGGATTGGTATTCATGCTGACGACTTCCGGGAAGATCAATGTCTATGAGATGGAAACCGGGAAATTCCTTTATGACATAAAGACGCCGGATAAGGAAACGGCGCAATTTGCCATGTTGAATGATACCTTGGTGGCGACCTTCATGTTGAATAGCAGCGGGCAGCAAAAAGAACGTATCTATATCTCCAGTCAAAAAGAGAATATATTGAATACCTTTTATCGTTCGGACCTGTTTGAAGTCAAAAGCGGAACTCGGTGGCTGATGATGAGTGGCATAGACAGATATATGTTCCGCTATAAAGATTTGATTTGCTACAAAGAGTTCTACAATGATACTTTGTTCGTTGTGACGGAAAAGGAGCTCCAACCCCGTTATATCTTCGACTTAGGCAAATATTCCATCCCCATTGACTGCCGCATGGAAGCCTGCGACGGTGACTGGAAGACCTACAACACGATTGCTGCTCCATATATCCGCAACCAAGTGATAGAAACCGATTCATTGCTGTTTATGCCCTATAATTACTGGGCGGGAGAAAAACAGCGGGAGCGTCATATGGTGCTGTATGACAAGAGAACGAAGGAATGTTATTCCATTCCCGGAGGTTATATCAAGAACGACTTTCCCGGTGCGTTGCCTTTGCGTCCGGCGACTTCTTTGGACCGGAACACTCTGGTCTCTGTCTGGGAGGTCGGTGATCTTATGAAAGAAGCAGAAAAGAATCCGGCTGTCCTGGATCATCCCCAATTGAAAAAATTGACTGAAGATGATAATCCGGTACTGATGGTCGTTTATATGAAATAAGCTATGATGCGTTTTATTGGATTAGTACTATTGATCGGGTTGATTGCCGGTTGCTCGCTCAAGCAGCCGGTCCCGGTCCGTATCGGGTATGTGGAAACGGATGTTCCGTCAAGTAACCAATGTGTGGAAATAACCGGTGCTTTCCAAGGCCGGCCGTATCAGCTACGGATGGCATATTCCCAAAACGGGAAGGTGAGTTATAAAGAGTTGAACGAGACGCCTTGCATTATGCAAGATACGGTTTTGCGCCTACAGGTGGCAGTCGAGCCTGTTCACAAACATACGGCACGTTTTACCTTGAATGTCGATTCCTTACAAATAGTCGAGGAGGTTGAACTGGAAGATATCCTGCACTGTATCTTATTGGAGACCTATCCCGACCGCCCTTTTTCTACTTTAGATACGATCCCGCTTACGTCTTATACCAGTGGTGCTTTGCGTGAAATACTGGTAGACGGGAAATTACTACAGGGCGGCAGCTATTGCGATGTACGGAATGCCAAACTGCCGCCGCAAGAATGGCATAAGACTTTTGATATGAAAGAATATATCTGGTTCGAGTTGTTGTTTACCGGAAAGTAGGCGGCATGACGTGAATTTTTAATCCTTTTATTGCGTGAGGCGATAACAAAATATATCTTTGCCATTGGAAACAAATAAGATATCCGTTATGAAGTAGTAACGATTACTAACAGCCTGCTCGTGGAAGAAGATATCCGTAAGTAACAACTAAATAAAGGGATCGTGATGGTGAAGAAATACCTCTCTCTTTTGCTTATATGCTTGCTTGCCTGGCCTGCGATGGCGGGGGAACGTAAGAAAGTCGCTGTCGTGTTGGGCGGTGGAGGCGCAAAAGGTGTGGCGCATATCGGGGTATTGAAAGTGTTGGAGGATGCCGGCATACCGATCGATATCGTGACCGGGACCAGTATGGGAGCGATCGTCGGAGGTTTGTATGCCATCGGTTACAGCCCGGACGAGATCAAGGAAATGGTAGAGTCGCAGGACTGGGAGATGTTGCTGAGCGACAAAGTGAAACGCAGCCATTTGCTTTTCCCTGAAAAAGAGAAGGCGGAACGTTATATCGTCTCCCTGCCTTTTGGGCTGGAGAAGAAAGACCGGGTGATCGACGGGGTTGTGAAAGGGCAGAACCTGCAAAACCTCTTTTCGGACCTGACGATCGGTTATCATGATTCGGTCGATTTCGATTCGTTCCGGATTCCCTTTGCCTGCGTGGCGGTCGATATGGTCAGTGGCAAAGACTATGTATTCCACGAAGGCAGCCTTCCGCTTGCCATGCGTGCCAGTATGGCGATTCCGGCAGTGTTTACACCTGTCCGGCTGGACAGCATGGTGCTTGTCGACGGCGGGTTGAACAATAACTATCCGGTGGATGTCGCACTTGCTATGGGTGCGGATATCATTATCGGAGTGGATCTGGCAACGAGCGATCTGCGTACCTACGACCGCCTGCATTCTCCCGGTGATATCGCGACGCAGATCATCGCTTTGCACGGCTATGACAAATATGCGCGGAACCGTGACCGGACCGACCTGCTGTTCCGCCCGGATATGGAACCCTACCGTTCCGCCAGTTTTGCTCCCGCCGCTCTCGACACGATGCTGCACAGGGGAGAAGCCGATGCCCGCCGCCGTTGGGATGAAATCATGGCTTTGAAGCGTAAGATCGGCCTTTCGGATACCGATACCTTTTCCATACAGGCACGGCGCCTGACGCATCGTCCCGTTTTACCTGCCGATACTTTCTATGTCCGCCATATCCGTTTCGATGGAGCCGATCCGCGCGACCTCAACTGGTTGCATCGTATCTGTGCGCTGAAGGAGAACAGCCATATCACGTTGAAGGAACTGCGCAAATCCATGTCTATCCTGGTCGGGACAAATGCTTATGCCTATGTGAACTACAAACTGACCGGCGAGAACCAGCAGGACCTGGTCCTGACCTTGCAGCCTAAATCGGAAAGCTCTGTGAACTTAGGCATACGTTTCGATTCGGAGGAAATCATCGGGGTGCTGGTGAATGCCACCTATCATAAGGGAAAACGGAATCATTCCCGGTTTGCTTTTACTGGGCGTGTGGGAAGCAAGATATCCTCTGCGATGCTGGATTACTCGATCGAACGTTCTCCGCTGCGCAATTTCAATTTGTCGTATAAGTTCAGCTATAACGACTTGGATATTTATGAGAAGGGGGATAAGCGGTTCAACACTACCTATACGCACCATCTTGCCGAATTCGCTTATTCGGATATGAACTGGTTGAGCTTCAAGGTGAAAGCCGGACTGCGTTATGAGTATTTCAATTATAATTCCTTCCTTTACGCGGGGAGTGATGAGCTGTACACTGTCAAACCGGAAGGGTTTTTCAGCTATTTCGCGTCGGCACATCTTGAAACATTGGACCGGCGGTATTTCCCGAACAAAGGGGTTTCTTTGGAAGCGGACTATTCACTCTATACGGATAACTTTGTGAAATATAACGGCAGTTCTCCTTTCTCGGCTGTCGGTCTGAAGTTTATGACGGTTTGTCCCATCAGTTCACGTTTGAGTTTGCTGCCTGCGCTTTACGGGCGTGTCCTGATCGGAGGGAATACGGCTTATCCGTTCCTGAATGTGATCGGGGGAGAGACGTTCGGACGCTATTTGACCCAGCAATTGCCTTTTGCAGGGATCAATCATGTGGAAATTCTGGATAATTCGGTCGTGGCGGCCCGTCTCCAGCTCCGGCAACGCATTGCGGGGAACAATTATATCACGCTGACCGGCAATTATGGCATCCACAACGACGACTTTTTCCATCTGCTGGAGGGGAGAAGCCTTTGGGGCGGTAGCCTGGGATATGCTTATAACAGCATGGCCGGCCCTTTGAGTGCAACGTTCGGCATGTCTAACCGTAATTCGCATTTGCAGTTTTATCTGAATTTGGGATTTATGTTTTAATATAATATATCAAGGTATGAATGCAGAAATTATACAATTCCTGACGGAACTGCGTCAGAACAATAACCGGGAATGGTTCCAAGCAAATAAAAGCCGTTACGATTCTCTTCGAAAAGGCTTTATCGACGAAGTACAACAATTGATTGATCGGATTGCCCTGTTCGATCCGGAAATAGCCGGATTGGAGGCGAAGGATTGCCTGTTCCGCATTTACCGGGATATCCGCTTTTCACCGGACAAGACTCCATATAAAATTCATTTTGCCGCCTATATGGCTTCTTGTGGCGGACGGGGCAGCGAGCGGGCCGGCTACTATATCCATCTGGAACCGGACGGTTGTCTGCTTTCGGGGGGCGTTTGGTGTCCGCCGCCGGCCCTGTTGAAAGCGCTCCGTAAAGATATCTATGAAAATATAGAAGATCTTGTCGCCATCATGGAAAAGCCGGCTTTCAAGAAGACATATCCGACGTTGGAGGGCGAAGTCCTGAAGCGTATGCCTGTCGGCTATCCTTCCGATTTCAAATATGACGAGATTCTCCGCCATAAGGATTTCAGTGTCGTCTCCTATAAACCGGATGAATTCTTTTTCGCACCCGACTGGATGGATAAGGCCATTGAAGATTTCAAGCTTTTGTATCCGTTTAACCAATTCCTGAATTATACGGTGGATGAGTATTTAGGAAGAGTCTGATTTCAATATATATTTTCCGTGTTTCATAAATATTTTATCGAAAAACAATAAAAATATTTGGTGGAGTCAAAAATAATATATTCTTTTGCATATCGAAAAACGATAAATATTATTTGAGAAACAAACAACAAATACATAAAAACATTATGAAACAGTTCTTCAAAACAGTATTTGCATCCACACTGGGCGTGCTGGTTGCTTTGGGAATCGTAACAATGGGTTCCATCTTTTTCATCATAGGAGTAGCTGCCAGTGCTGACGGTTCTTCCGAGTACAAACCGGATAAGAATACGGTGTTTAAACTTTCTTTAAATGGTGTCTTGGTCGATCAGGCTGTGAAGAATCCTTTTTCAGAGCTCATGGGAGAAAGTGGCAACCAAATGGCTGTGTCGGATGTGATCAAAGCGATCCGCCGTGCAAAGGCAAACGATAACATTAAAGGTATTTATCTGGAAGCCGGCTCCCTCTCTACGGGCTTTGCCGGGATCGAAGCGATCCGTCGCGAGCTGGTGGACTTTAAGGATAGCGGTAAGTTTATCGTGTCTTATGGCGATTTTTATACGCAAGGTTCTTATTACCTGTGTAGCGTGGCCGACTCTGTTTTTCTGAATCCGCAGGGTAGTGTCTCATTGGTGGGACTTGCATCACAGGGCATGTTCTTTACCGGATTGGCTGAAAAGTTAGGCGTGGAACATTATATCTTCAAGGTAGGAACTTATAAGAGTGCCGTAGAACCGTTTTTCCTGAAAAAGTTTAGTGATGCCAACCGTGAACAGCTGACTTCTTTCTTAGGCAGCGTATGGGGAAACCTGACAACCGCTATCGAGAAAAGCCGTAATATCTCTTCCGACGAATTGAACCGTTACCTGAACGAAGGTCTTGCAATGGGCCAGGCTTCCAATGCCGTTGATTATAAATTGGCGGATGGGCTCCGCTATCGTTATGAGGTGGAAAACTGTGTGAAAGAAATGGCCGGACAGGATGTGAAAGGCAAACTGAAAACGGCCGGTGTCGATAAAGTCGCCTCCATCAAAGTAAAAGAAAAAGACAGTAAGAATAAGATCGCAGTCCTGTATGCGGAAGGTGAAATCAGAGACGAAGATTCTTCTTCTCCTTTCAGTGCCGATGAACAGGTGATTTCGGAAGAAATGGCAAAGAAGTTGCGTAAGCTGAAAGACGATGACGATGTAAAAGCCGTAGTCTTCCGTGTGAACTCTCCGGGTGGTAGCGCCTATATTTCCGAACAGATCTGGAAAGAAGTCGAAGAACTGAAAGCCAAGAAGCCGATTGTCGTTTCAATGGGTAACTATGCCGCTTCCGGTGGCTATTATATCTCTTGTGCCGCAAACAAGATTGTCGCAGAGCGTACGACACTGACCGGCTCGATCGGTGTATTCGGTGTAGTCCGCAATTTCACCGGAACATTTGACAAAGTAGGTGTAACTACGGATATCGTAAAGACAAATACATTCGCTGACCTGGGAGACATCAGCCGTCCGATGCGTGAAGATGAAAAGGCGCTGATCCAGCGTGGCGTGGAACAGACTTACGATTTGTTCCTGACCCGTTGCGCAGATGGCCGCGGCATGACAAAGGCGGAGATCGACTCGATCGGACAAGGACGTGTCTGGACAGGCGAACAGGCGTTGGAGAGAGGCCTGGTCGACCAGTTGGGCGGTATGGACGACGCGATCAAAGAAGCTGCAACATTGGCGGAACTGACTGACTATTCAGTAACGGTTGCCGACGGTCCGAAAGATTTCTTTACCAAATTCATGGAGAAGCAGATGGATGAAGCAAAAATCTCCATCGCCAAATCTGTAATGGGTGAAGAGCAATTCAAACTGTTCTCGACTATCCGTCGGGCTGAAACGGAATCCGGTATTATTGCCCGCATGCCGTTTGATATAAAAGGTTTATAATAAACATGAGGGTGTGTCAAAAAGAAAATCCTGCTTACAATAGACACAATTTAGGCACGGATTACGCGGATTACACGGAAAGATAATAAATTTATCCGTGTAAATCCGTGAAATCCGTGCCTTAAAGATCGTGATAAAGGAGTTTTGACACACCGCCATTAAGCAAGAAAGCTATAGGTTATGAAAAAGCAATTGAATTTAATCTGCGTATTGATATTTTTCTTTGTCGGTCTGTCTTTGGTTCCGAGCATCTATTCGATGGGTAATGCTTTTGTAGACGGTTTCAAAGAAGGAATGTCACAAGCGAAAGAAGCACATGAGCAGGGAACAACATATATCAGTGCGGAAGTATTAAGTCCGCTGGCTCTTAATTTATGGCCGAAGTCTTTGGCTGCCACCTCTGATAAATTGTTCAACCAGAAGGACCAGGAGTGGTATCCGGCTTCACATATCAAGGCATTGGTCTGGGCGAAATCCAAAGATGTCGGAATAGCGAGATATGTAAGTTTCCTTGCACTGATCGGCCTGTTCTTTATTATAAAAGCAATCATCCAATTCTACAAGCTGATCAATGCGATTAACCACGAGGTGATATTCGATTGGATGAATGTGCGCCGTTTGAATCGCATCGGACGTAATCTGCTGATCTCTTTTGTGATGACACAGACCTATACGCTAATGAATTACTGGGCGGCAATCCGCCTGTTCGAACTGGAAGGTTATGAACATAATTTCTGGTGTGACTTTCAGTCGATGACGTTGATAATGGGACTGATCGCTTTATTGGTAGGCCGTATTTTCGCGATCGGCTTACAGATGAAGGAGGAACAGGAGTTGACAATTTAAAGATTTGATAATAATGAATAAGATACAAGTTATGAGCAAGCTATCTAAAAATACAAATTTAGGAGCAATAACAGGTGTGTTTCTATTCTTTTTAACCCTGATTGGTATCAATACGTTCAATGAGGCTTATATACAATTGAAGCATAGTGTTGTAGACGAACATATACATGCCGTTTTATTCTATTCGTTGGAATTGGCAGTCCTTCTTTTTGTTGCTTATGGTGTTTGCAAGGTGATCAGTAATATCAATAAACGAAAGTTTTTTGTGAAGATAAATTATATGCTTTTCTATTATATGGGGGTTGCATTATTCTTTTTACCTGTATTTCATGAATTAGGAGATGCTTTGGATACAGCCCATGATTGGAAAATTATTCCTATGGAAGTTCCTGTTTGGAGTGCAATGGGGACATTCCTGCTTATCATCGCAGAAATTTTCCGTTACGGAATACGGATGAAAGAAGAACAAGACTTGACGGTCTAATAAAAGGAATGAAAATGAAATCGAAAAGTATAAGGATATTGAGCATTTTGATACTGCTTCTTTCTATGGTGGTGTTGGGTGACAGCTTTCGGGGAGGAAAAGACGGATGGAACAGTGCAGACGGTGACTTGGATAAGAAAATACATCGGGTAAATGTGTCGTTGAATCCTGCTGTCGCGTATAGTTTGCCTGATACATTGCAACTGGCGGATAACCGGAAAATACCTTATCAGATAGGAAGTATTACTTTGGGAATGAAGACCGATAAGGTTTATGAGCTTTTTTCCGTCATTATAGGATTGGTTTTCACACCGGTCTTTCTGCTTCTGATCATTTGGGCGGGATTGTCTTTCTTCCGTTTTATCAGGGATGTGCAACGGCAACAGATATTTATTCGTTCGAATGTCAAGAGACTTCGTGTTATCTGCTGGATGTTGTTGTTGGCCGGGATTATGAAAAACGTGTTTGCAGGGGTGGACTACTTCCTGTTGTTAAAAGATGGCGATGTATCTTTTCCCGGCTATAAGATTGCGGGTTTCGAGTTTGAATATAGCACATTCTTTTTAGCTCTCTTGTTCGGCCTTTTTGCCGAGATATTTGCATTAGGGGTCAAATTGAAAGAAGAACAAGACCTGACGGTTTAAAGGAGGAACGGATATGGATAGGATTGTAAAATTACTGATTGCCCAGATAGGATTTGTGTTTTTGGGAATTATTTTGGGGGCTGTTCTTTCGGATATGATTGTGAACGGTATTTCGGCATTGCTTATAATTTATTACCCGGATGTCCGTTCCGTATATGAAATAATAGGGACAAAGCCTTTTGCCGGACTTGCTGTTCTGGGCGTAATATTGTCTGCTATTTGTATATATTATTTGAACCGGAGTCTGAAGGTTCCGGCTTGGCAAATATCGGAGAACAGGGATGGTGAAACCGGTAATATTGTAATTAATGAATAATCAAAGGGATAAGATATGGCTATAATAGTGAATTTGGATGTGATGATGGCAAAACGAAAGATTGCACTGGGTGATTTGGCCGATCGTATTGGTATTACCGCGGCAAATCTTTCGATCTTGAAGACGGGTAAAGCCAAAGCCATACGCTTTTCTACTCTTGAAGCAATTTGTAAGGAGCTCGATTGCCAACCGGCGGATATACTCGAATTTAAGGAGGATAAATCGTGATGTTCGGGATAGGAATGACCGTGCGCTTACAATATATAAGTGTATTATAGTAGGCGGAGGTGAATAAAAGTTTGAATATTGTTAAATAAGTTATATATGCTAACAATATGTAAGTAAAAGTTTGGTTTGTTATGGGATGGTATCTACATTTGCACCGCAATTTGAAAGTAATCTTAAAGTAATAATTATATGAAAACTTCAATTTTAAGTAAAAGTATTCTTGTTCTTGCAGTTATGTTCTTATGTAATCTTGCAATGAGCGCAGCCTCTCCCAGAGAGTACATGTATGATACGAAGGAAGAGAATGGTAAAGTCGTTTCAAAAGTCATTTTCTTGAATGACAATGGTCTTTTGAATAAAGAAGTTAAATATGAATTTTCTTACAATGAAAACGGCAAAGTGTCGGAAAAGAAGGCATATCGCTGGGATAAGAGTAAGGATGAGTGGATTCCCTATTATCTGACGACTTATTCATATAACGCAGAAACAGGGGAGATCAATACCACATACGGCATGTGGGACAAAAAGAAGAAAAACTTTAGCTTAAATGTCCAGAATATGGTTGCTCCGGCAACAAGTTATAACGACATTTTCTCATAATACCTATTTTTATAATATTTCATAGACACAACCGTAAATGGCGCGAATAACAAAAGACGTGAGTCCCTGTTATTAGCGCCATTTTCATCTTTTTACGGAAATATGTGTGTTTATCTGTAAATGTTTCTATCTTTGTTGAAACATTAAATAACCATAGCTATGGATAAAGTAAGAATACAACAATTATTGACCTCTTTCAACAGCATTACTCACTCTGTAAATAACGAAGAAGACGGTGAACAAGTCGAGATCTGGTTCGCCCGCGATTTGCAATCCATTTTGGGATATGCAAGATGGGAGAATTTTATTGTCGCAATCAATCGGGCAGTCGATTCCTGTACAACGCAGGGAATCAATCAGGAAGATCATTTTCGTGAGGTCACGAAAATGATCGGATTAGGAAAGGGAGGCAAGCGCGAAGTTCAGGATTTTATGTTGACTCGTTATGCTTGTTACTTGATTGCTCAAAATGGTGATCCAAAGAAAGAAGAAATCGCTTTTGCACAAAGCTATTTTGCGATTCAAACTCGTAAAGCCGAGTTAATAGAAGAACGACTGGATTTATTGTCCCGTTTGGAAACGCGAGACAGATTGCGGACTGCCGAGAAGTTATTGTCACAGAATATTTATGAACGGGGAGTCGATGATAAAGGATTTGCCCGGATTCGTTCGAAGGGCGATACCGCTTTGTTTGGAGGTTTTACAACGGAAGATATGAAATTGAGACTTGGGGTAAAAGCCAGCCGCCCTTTGGCTGATTTCTTACCTACACTTACTATTGCAGCGAAAAACCTTGCAACGGAGATGACAAATTATAATGTCGCGAGTAAAGATTTGTATGGAGAGCCGCCTATCACCAAAGAACATATTCAAAATAATATAAGCGTAAGGGAAATGTTGGGTGCGAGAGGCATCAAGCCGGAAGAATTACCTGTTGCGGAAGATATAAAGAAGCTGGAACGAAAAGTCGCAAAAGATGAAAAGTTGATAGAGAAAAACACGCCAAAGCTGCCTAAAGAATAATGCTTTTTGATTGAAAATATCCGATCATTTTCGTGACCTCACGAAAATGATCGGATATTTTGATTTTTAATACTTCTGATCATTTTCGTGACCTCACGAAAATGATCAGCTTTTATCTCGTCTTTACTTGATGATCTTCTCGATCTCCGAAAGATTCTTCTCCACGTCTGCATCTGTTACCTCGTAGTTGGTCAGATCGCCTGCCAGATACTGGTCGTAAGCGGCCATGTCGATCAGGCCGTGACCGGAGAGGTTGAACAGGATCGTGCGCGGTTTGCCTTCGATCTTGGCCTGTTCAGCTTCGCGGATGGCGGCAGCGATAGCGTGGGAAGATTCGGGAGCCGGTATGATGCCTTCGCTTTGAGCGAACAGCGTAGCAGCTTTGAATGTTTCAAGCTGCTGGATATCTACGGCATCCATCAGCCCGTCTTTTTTCAGCTGGCTGACGATAGAGCCTGCACCGTGATAGCGCAGACCGCCTGCGTGGATATTGGCCGGGGCGAAGTTGTGTCCCAGGGTGAACATCGGCAGAAGCGGCGTATAGCCGGCTTCGTCGCCAAAGTCGTACTGGAACTGTCCGCGTGTCAGTTTCGGGCACGAAGCCGGTTCCGCCGCCACGACGCGGAGGTCTTTTCCCTCTGTCAGTTTATGGCGCAGGAACGGGAATGCGATGCCGGAGAAGTTCGAACCGCCTCCGAAGCAAGCGATCACCACGTCCGGATATTCTCCGGCCATCTCCATCTGCTTTTCTGCTTCCAGGCCGATCACCGTCTGGTGCAGCATCACATGGTTCAGCACGCTACCCAATACATATTTGCAGTTGGGAGTCTGCATAGCCAGTTCGACAGCCTCGGAGATAGCTGTTCCTAAGCTACCCTGGTAATTCGGATGCTTGGTGATGATGTCGCGGCCTGCACGTGTACTCATGCTCGGCGAGGCGATCACCTCGGCTCCGAATGTCTGCATCATAGAACGGCGATAGGGTTTCTGGTTGTAGCTGACCTTGACCATATAAACGGCCAGTTCCAATCCGAAATGTTTGGCAGCCATAGCCATCGAAGCGCCCCACTGTCCGGCGCCTGTTTCGGTCGTGATATTGGTTACGCCTTCCTTCTTGCAGAAATAAGCCTGCGGGATGGCGGAATTCAGTTTATGGGAGCCGACCGGACTGACACTTTCGTTCTTGAAGTAGATGTGGGCCGGCGTGTCGAGCGCTTTTTCAAGTCCGTAAGCGCGTACCAGCGGGGTCGGGCGCCAGATTTTATACATCTCGCGAACTTCTTCCGGTATCTCGATCCAAGCATCCGTCTGGTTCATCTCCTGGTCTACCAATCCTTTGGCAAATAAAGGATAGAGATCTTCAGGGTTGAGCGGTTCCTTTGTTTTGGGGTTCAACGGAGGAAGCGGTTTATTCTCCATGTCTGCTACGATATTGTACCAGGCTGTAGGGATATCTTTCTCCTGCAGTAAAAATTTCTTACTTTCCATGATGTTGTTATGTAGTTTACATTATTGATCGATTTGGCCTCTAAGGCTTACAACTTGGAAGCAAAGTAACAAATAATATTTCGTTCTTCAAATGAAATACAGGAAAATATATATCTTTGCGGCTCACAACTCTGTTAAACAGGTAACGAACTATAAGAATGAAAAAGCTGATATTACTGCTGGCCGGCATCTGCATGACGTTTCAGGCGACAGCGCAGAAGAAGAACTTCGCTTACAAATTCTACGGCTTTGTCCGCGGAGACCTCTTCTATAATACACGTGCCAATATGGCTCCGGTAGACGGGAATTTCTACCTGTACCCGCTGGACAAGAAGCCGGATGCGGACGGCAAGGATCTGAATGCCGGTCCCAACGGCAGTTTCTACACCTTCACTTCGCGCCTCGGCGTGGACGTGACCGGTCCGGATATCGGTGCGGCACGTTCGTCTGCGAAGATCGAAGTCGACTTCGGAGGCTTTTCTTCCAGCAACACCATGTTGCGTATCCGGCAGGCCTATGTCGCCCTGGATTGGGAAAAGAGCCAGGTCCTGATCGGACAAACCTGGCACCCTTTGTTCGGGAGTGTCTGCCCGGATATCCTGAACCTTTCTACCGGCGCTCCTTTCCAGCCGTTCAACCGCGAACCGCAGATACGTTACCAGTACAAGGCGGGGAAAGTGAAGCTGACGGCTTCCGCCCTTTGGCAATTGCAATACCTTTCGAGCGGCCCGAACGGCATGAGCGAGGAATATATCAAGAACAGTTGCGTGCCGGAGTTCTATGTCGGAGCCGATTATGCCTCCGTCGGTGGCTGGCTGGCGGGTGGCGGCGTGCATCTGATCTCCCTGAAACCCCGTACGTCTTCCCTTTGGAATGAAAAGACGTATAAGGTGAACGAGCGCATGACGACGCTTTCCTACGAGGCCCATGTCAAATATACCGGGCGCAATTTCACTTTTGCCGCCAAGAGCCTGATGGCTTCCTGCCTGGACCATACGGCGCTGATCGGCGGTTATGGCATCAGCTCCATCGACCCGGACAACGGCGAACAGGAATATACGCCTTTCCGTCATTCCACTTCCTGGGTCAATTTCACCTGCGGGACGAAGTGGAAAGGGCATTTCTTTGCCGGTTATACCAAGAACCTGGGAACGGCCGACGCATTGGCTTCCCCCACCAAGTACGGCATGGGGTTGGATATCGACCAGGTCTTCTCGACCAATATCGCCTTCTCCTACAACTTGCCCCATTGGCAGATCGGCCTGGAATATATGCCGACGACAGCCTGGTACGGCGATACGGAGATGGCTTCCGGCAAGGTCGTGGACACGCATAGCGTCACGAATCATCGCATACTGGGGCTTGTGATGTATTACTTTTAATGATACGATATTTTCGTATGCTTTTCTCACGGGTTTTCATATGGGTGAGAAAAGATTCTCATGCAGGTGAGAAAAGATTCTCAACCGGGTGGGAAAACTTTCTCATGCTGATGGGAAGACTTTCTCACTCGCATGAGAATTGTCATTCATGCCAGCCCGTCTGCTGACGGGTTTTGTAGTAATCTTAAACTTCCTTACCTTTGCAGTCTATTTGAATGGACAAAAAATGAAAAGATACTTACTGCTCCTTACAGCCCTTTGTATGGGGATGGCCGGTTATGCTCAGAAAAAGAATTTTTCTTATACCTTTTACGGACAGGTGCGTGGCGACCTGTTTTACAATTCCCGCGCCAATGCCGAGACGGTGGACGGGCTGTTCCACCTTTATCCGAAAGACAAGGACCCGGATGCCGACGGGAATGACCTGAATGCCACGGCAAACGGGAGTTTCTATTTGCTCTATTCCCGCCTGGGAGTGGACGTGAAGGGACCGGATATCGGGAAAGCCGTGACGACAGCCAAGCTGGAGGCGGACTTCCGGGGTTCCGGCAGCAATTGGGCGGTCTTGCGTATCCGCCATGCATACGTCAATCTGGATTGGGGGAAGTCGGCGGTGCTGGTGGGACAAACCTGGCATCCGCTCTTCGGCGATGTATCTCCGCAGATGTTGAACCTCTCGACCGGTGCGCCTTTCCAGCCGTTTAACCGCAGCCCGCAGATCCGCTACCGGTACACGTCCGGCAAGGGGTTGCAGCTGACGGGGGCGGTACTTTGGCAGTTGCAGTATTTGTCTGCCGGCCCGAACGGAAAGAGCGAGGAGTATATCAAGAACAGCTGTATCCCGGAAGTCTACGTTTCGGCTGATTATAAGGCGGACGGTTTGATTGCCGGCGTCGGCATGGAAGTGCTGTCCCTGAAACCCCGCCGGCAGGCGACGGTGGATGGCCGTGTGTATAAAGTAGACGAGCGGGTCACCTCGCTCTCTTTCGAGGCGCATGCCAAATATACGGCTCCGAACTGGCTGATTGCCGGTAAGACCTTGCTGGCTTCCAATCTGACACAAGCCTCCATGTTGGGCGGGTATGCCGTTACCTCCGTCGACCCGCGTACCGGGGAACAGGAGTACACGCCTTACCGCCATTCCATGACCTGGCTGAATGTGGTCTATGGCAAGAAATGGAAGCCGGGGATCTTTGTCGGATATTTGAAGAACCTCGGGACGGGAAAGGCGATCGCCGGACCGGCATACGGCGTTGGGCTGGATGTGGACCGGCTGTTTACCACCAACCTCCAGCTCTCTTATAATCTGCCTCACTGGAAGTTGGGAGTGGAGTACAGTCCTTCTCTTGCCTGGTATGGCACAACGAATGCAAAAAACGGTAAAATAGAGGATACCCATTCGGTGACGAACCACCGCGTGCTGGGCGTCCTGATCTATATGTTCTGATGGAAAAGATATTGATTGTAGGAGCAAACGGGTTTGCCGGGCGGAGGATCCTGGATAACCTTTCGGGGAACGGGGCTTGCGAGGTATTCGGCTGTTCCCTCCATCCGGATATCCGTCCGGAAGGGAACCATACGTTCGTCCGGCTGGACATCAACGACTATCCGGCGGTGGAGGCCTTGTTCGACCATATCTGCCCCGATGCCGTCGTCAATTGCTCGGCTCTTTCGGTCCCGGATTATTGCGAGCAGCACCACGATGAGGCGTATGCCCTTAACGTGTCGGCGGTAGAAAACCTGGCTCATTGTTGCGAGCATCAGGGGAGTCGCTTCATCCATCTGTCGACAGACTTTGTGTTTGACGGGAAGAGCGGTAGCCTTTATACGGAAGAAGACGTGCCCGCTCCGCTCAACTACTATGGCGTGACCAAGTATCAGGGAGAGCAGGCGGTAGCGAGTATTTGCCGCAACTATGCGGTTGCCCGTGTGGTTGTCGTCTACGGAAAGGCATTGCCGGGGCAGCATGGCAATGTCCTTCAACTGGTCAAGAACCGCCTGGAGGCAGGGCAGGAGATCCGCGTCGTCTCCGACCAGTACCGTACGCCGACCTGGGTGGCGGACATTGCCGATGGAGTGGAGAGGCTGGTGCATTCCGACAATTCCGGCATTTATCATATCTGTGGCCCGGAGCATCTCTCGATCGCCGAAATGGCGTACCGTGTAGCCGATTACTTCGGACTGGACCGTTCCCTGATCCGTCCCGTCACGACAGAGGAGATGCAGGAGGCAACCCCGCGTCCGCGTAATAGCGGATTGTCCATCGAAAAAGCGAAACGCGAATTAGGCTATCGCCCGCATACGCTGGAAGAGGGACTAAGGGAAATGGGATAAAGGGAATCTCGATTTTCTCTACGTTATTCGCCTTTGCAAAAGTCTCTTATTCCAACAGCCATTTCCAGATCGGGACGACAGTGATCTTTTTCTCCTCTTCGACAATCGTTTCTTCTTCGTCCCGCGTGATGATGAGCAGTTTATCTGCATCCAAGACTTTGGCTATTTTCAGTAAGGCGCTAATTTCACGCTTGCGTGTTGGTTCGTCCTTCAGACTGTATGATACTTGTATGGCTAAGTTTTGTGTCGGTATATAAAAGTCGACTTCAATATTCTGAAGGTAGAAATAAAGTTCGTCTTCGTATTTCTTTTTTAAACTGATAGCCACTATGTTTTCTAACAGAGATGTTTCCGGATCTATCAAAAATAGGTTCAGTAGGCCATTGTCGATAAAATAGTATTTCCGGTTGGAAACTTTCTCTACTAATTTGCTGGCATAGTTTTCAATGGAAAATATCAACCAGGTGGCTTGTACAAACTCCAGATAATCGATGATGGTATCTGTCGTGACTTTAACTCCTGTGGATGAAACGATGTTTGATAACCGGTTGAAGGAAGAAGGTTGTTTTACGCTTTCTGCCAACTTGCGGATCAGGACTTTCATTGCCAAATCGTTTCGGATGGAATAACGTGTTATTAAATCACCAAAAAATATTTTGTTGAATAAACTGCTTAGCCATTGGCGTTTTTCTATCTCTTCTATCAGCTCCAATTCCGGTAATCCGCCAAAGTAGAAGTAGGCAGAGAACGCACGGACTATTTCAGTACGGTTTTTGAAATACCAAACCGGCTCGACAGTTATATGATTGGCCTTTAGGTATTCCTGGAATGAAAAAGGATATACATTTTGAATGATAAACCGTCCGCCGAGTGTCGTGGCGATCTCGCTACTTAACATTTTGGCATTGCTTCCGGTTATGTACACCCTGTATTTCTGGTCTGCCAGCCGACGGCTGAACTTTTCCCAATGTTCCACAATCTGGATTTCGTCCAAAAAAAAGATAGGACGATGTGCATACAACTCCTCGTAACAGACTTTTATAAGATCGAGGTCTTCAACAGTCAGGTTGACCAAACGATCATCTTCGAAATTGAAATACAGGATTTCTTCTATCCGATGCCCTTCTTTCAACAAATGTTGTATCTGTTGATACATCAGATAGGATTTACCGGCGCGACGGAGACCGACGAATACGTAGTTTAGCTGATCTGATAAATGAATGTTTCGTTCTATCAGCGTTATTTCGCTGACAAAATTCTGGTATTCAATGATTAGAGACTTTATTGTATTCTTATCCATACGATTTTACCTTTTGTAATCGACAAATATAAGGCTTTTTATCGATTATAAAAGATAAAATGCCTATGACTTTATCGATTATAGAAGATAAATGTGCAAAGGATGGGGAAGATGTTTAAACGAAAAAGGGACGATCCACTGGAGACCGTCCCTTTCTTTATGGTGGAAAATGGTAAAACTTTTTATCCGATATTCTTTACCTTCAACAGATATTCGGCGATCTGCACGGCATTCAGGGCTGCGCCTTTCTTGATCTGGTCGCTCACTGTCCAGAAAGTCAAGCCGTTCGGGTTCGTGATGTCCTTACGGATACGGCCCACGTAAACAGGGTCTTTTCCGGCGATGAACAACGGCATCGGATAGTCTTTCTTTGCCGGTTCGTCTTGCAGGATAACACCTTCGGCTTCGGCGAACGCCTTGCGGGCTTCTTCTACGCTGACCGGCTGTTCGGTTTCGACCCAAGTCGCTTCGCTGTGGGCACGCATGACCGGGACACGTACACAGGTGGCGCTCACTTCGATGTCGGAGTGCATGATCTTGCGTGTTTCGTTATACATCTTCATCTCTTCCTTCGTGTAGCCGTTGTCCGTAAATACGTCTACGTGCGGAATGACGTTGTAAGCCAACTGATAAGCGAACTTCTCGACAGTCGGTTCTTCGCCTTTCAGCAGTTGTTCATATTGTTTTACCAGTTCGGCCATAGCTGTTGCGCCTGCACCGCTGGCTGCCTGGTAAGTCGATACGTGTACGCGCTTGATGTGCGACAGGCCTTCGATTGCCTTCAATGCAACGACCATCTGGATGGTGGTACAGTTCGGATTGGCAATGATACCGCGCGGACGATTGAGTGCATCTTCCGGGTTCACTTCGGGAACAACCAAAGGTACGTCGTTATCCATGCGGAATGCACTGGAATTGTCGATCATCACAGTACCATGTTTCGTAATGGTTTCTGCAAATTCGACAGAAGTACCGCCACCGGCCGAAACAAAAGCAACATCGATTCCCTTAAAGTCGTCGTTATGCTTAAGCTCCTTGACGGTAATCTGTTTACCACGGAAAGTATAAACACGTCCGGCACTGCGAGATGAGCCAAAAAGCACAAGCTCATCCATCGGGAAGTTTCTCTCGTCGAGTACGCGCAGGAACTCTTGTCCTACGGCTCCACTCACTCCAACAATTGCTACTTTCATTTTGAGCACTAATTAATTTGTTTATAAAAAAAATAGTATAACTTTACAGCGTGTATAAAAAGCACTGCGCTTCCTCCGTTACAACGCTTTGGGGTGCAAAGATATACAAATTATAAACAAAACTGTAAGGCTATGAAACAATTTATTCTTTTTCTCTTCGTATTACTTCCTTTTTGTGTGACTTCACAGGTAAATGAGACGTTTGACGGGCCGGAGATCGATTCGGCTAATCCTTGGCGTGAAGATTCAGCCGGATTCTTTGTGAAAGACGGACGGTTGCAGTTCGATGCAAGCCGAAGGGTTAAAGGCATTCATACGATCAAATTGGACATCCCTTACAATGTTGACAGCATGGAATGGATGTTTGATGTTTCTTTTTCTTATAAGCCTACAAACAATAATAATGTAAGAGTTTTTGTCTATGCTACCGGTGAACCTACAAATGTCGCTTATTTTATACAAGTGGGCCATAACGAGGGAAATGTATCTTTGTATTCATGGCCTCTTTCTTCTTCCGATTCACAAAGGGAAATAAAAGGGAGAGGTGGTATCTTAACGAAGGAGAGTAATAACATTCGCGTTAAATTGACTTTGGAGAATAATTCTAAATTGGTTTTGTATACACGTTTAGACACAGAAAGTTGTTTTTATAAAGAAGGAGAATGTAAAGTTGTCTCTTTAGGAATTAGGAAAGGTGGCGTTTTAAATTTGCAATGTAGGTATATGGCTGCATCAAAGGATAATATGATTACTTCTTTTGATAATATCATTATTTCTGACCATGTCACTTCTACTCCGCTTGAACCGGAAGAAAAGCCGGGGACATCTGATGAAGATGTAAAAACTCTGTCTTTGCAGGATTTGGAGCAAGAGAGTGCGACAGAACTTCTGATGGTGTTCGATGATCCCGTAGATCCTGCCCAATACCAAATATCTTTATCAGAGATAGGCGATGCCGATGATGTTTATATCTCAGAAGACGAAAAGGTGCTGAAAGTTGCATGGAATGAAGCCATGTTGAAGGGCAAAACCTATACTCTGTCTTATTCTGGTATATTCAACAAGTCGGGTGGTGAATGTAAAGGTGATACAACGTTTATATCTGCTTACGGAGAGGACAAACAGGAACCAGGACGTTCAGGCACGCTCTTGATTAATGAAATTATGGCTGATGCTGTTGGGCTGAAAGAGTTAGAGAAAACGGAATATATAGAACTGTATAATGCGTCGGGAAAGGAACTGTCGCTTAAAGGTTGGCAGCTTATATACGGAAAGGAAAAGCCGAAAACGATCGGAAATGTAAGCGTCCCTGCAGCAGGTTATTTAGTTTTATATCGTTCGGGTAGGGAAATAAATATTGATGACGGAGGCATAGCTGTCCCGATGGATAATTTCCCTTCACAATTGGCTAATGCAGGTAAAGAACTGCAATTATGGGATGCTTCGGGAAAAGTGGTAGACAAAGTAACCTATGCCAAAGCCACTTCCGGCAAATCCTGGGAACGTTCCGCTTCGGGCTGGCATCTCAGCGTTGATCCCCGTGGAGGAACGCCCGGCTCGGTTAATTCCTCTCCGGGTAATGAGGAAGAGCCGCCGGTGGATCCTGCCGATCCGGACGAACCCGATGTCCCGGATAATCCGGCTGATCCCGACATCCCCGTAACCGCAGATCCTGTCCAGCCCGGAGAAATCGTTATTAACGAGTTGCTCCCCGACCCGTATGCTGGAGGCAGCGAATATATCGAATTGTATAACCGTTCGGATCACCCCTTGTCCTTGTCTGCTCTCTCTGTCGCCATCCGTAAATCGGACGGGACGCTCGGCACCCGGTATCCTTTGGCCTCTGTCCCGCGCAACCTGACAGCAAAAAGCTACCTCCTCTTGACCAAGAGCCTGGAAGGCGTTGCCTCTTTCTACGATATATCCGATCCGTCCGCTCTTTGCGGGATGGCCAAACTTCCTATTCTTGCCAATACATCTTCTACTTTGGTATTATTCCGTGCTGCGGATGAAACAGTAATAGATGAAGTCGCCTATTCGTCGAAATGGCACGCTCATTCCGTCAAAAATAAAAAAGGAGTCGCCCTTGAACGCATTGATCCGGATGCCGCTACGCAAAACCCGGCAAACTGGACCTCTGCTTCCGAAACGGCAGGTTACGGCACGCCCGGTTATCGGAACTCCCAATATAAAAATGTTTCGCCTGGAGGTGCTACGGGGATAGAGCCTCCTGTCTGGATAGAAGAATCGGGCAGCTATACCGTTTCCTACCTGCTCGACCGTCCGGGATATAACTGCCGTGCCTTTGTTTTCAATACCTCCGGCCTGCGTGTCGCCGAGATAGCCAACCATGAGTTATTAGGAACGTCCGGCGAAATTACTTGGAGCGGCATTGCCAGCAACGGAAGCCCGCTACAAACAGGCGTCTATATCTTTTATGCTGAAATATATCACCCCGAAGGTACGGTAAAACGCTTTAAGAAGGCTTTCCTGATCCGGTGATAAACTGTCAATAAGTAGTTGATTAATAAATGGCTTTATGCTTGTGGAAGATTTCTTGATTCTTTAACTTTGTCATATCTTCTATAAGCATGAAACATTACCTAAATAAATTGTAATGCTTATGGAAGAAGATGAATTAAAATTCTTGCAACAACATAGAGATCTGTTCTGAGTTTGTCCTTTATGAACAGATTGAAGAAATGATGCGGGAATAGGCTTATTCATAAACCGCCTTACACCAGCTAACCCTTTGTTTATACCATTCGAGCATTTTGGGCAAGGATTCTTGCGGGACGAAAACGGTCAGGCCGCAATAGCTGTCCACCGGTAATGCCTGCTGGGGGGTGCCGTAGTAATAATAGGATTTAGGAGTATGTGCTTTGTAGACAACCGCTTTATCCAGGCAGCTGATGAACTGGTCGTATTGTTCGTCTGTCGCCAACTGTTTGATATAGTCTGCCATGTCATACAACATTCCAGAGCTGCGATACAAGTATTCCAGCCTTTGCATCTTCTTGAGGTCGAGGCCGTAGATATCGCTTTCGGTCTTATCTGCCAAGATATCATGTGTTACGCTTTTCAGGTTCTCCAGTTCGCTTGTCTTCGTAAGCGAGACGGTCGCATACGGATAGGAGTTGTTCTGGTAATAGTTGTAGAACGTTTCGCCCACCTTTTCCAGTTGCAGGCCGGTGGCGAACAGTTGCGGCATCATCTCCGCGTAAGGCCATCCGTCCGCCAGTGTCTCGGTGGGGGAAGCCAAGATATATTCCGCTTTATTCCTGAGCTCGTAAGCGCATTCGACACTTGCCATGTAGCAGGCGTCGAACAAGATAAAATTAAATACGTTGTCCGGCAGTCCCTTTGCCAGGTCGTCTATCTCCATCCAGTTGTTGCCGTCCTGCCCGAACGCTTTCAGCTTGTTTTGGTAATCCGAAGGCAGCCAGGCGGTCCCGTGGCTCCATAAGACCAATCCGTAGCTGTCTGCCTGATACTGCGAAACCACTTCGCCGATCACGCTCCGCATCACGTCGGGATCTGCCGAATTTTGTTTCTCGTAATCTTTCAGGTGGAATTTCTTGACGACACCGTTCTCCTCTTTTATCTGAAGAAGTTCCGGGTTCGAACCGACAGGGGCATAATACACGATCAGGTTCCCGCCGTTGAGGTTTTTGCCGGTCGCCCCCTCTATCATGCTCTCTATGTTCTTGGATGCGAAACTGTTCAGGCTGTTATTGGCCATCATGTAGACTAAAATGGTGCGGGTTGTCCGGGGTTCCGGAGTCTCATTTTCGGAACAACTTGCAAGTCCTAAGCAAAAGATGATAAACAGAGTGATCAGTTTAAATTTCATATACCCCCAATACTAAATAATTTATGCAGGCAAAGATAAGGAATTAATCTGTCCGGCGCGTGCATTTAAGTATCAAATCTGTTTATAGACATATAGATTTTGCATATCTTTGTTTTCTAATTCAGGATGTAAATCAATAAATGTCGATGAACAGAATCTATCTTGTCCTAATCAGTCTGTGTTGCGCTTTCTGTGCCCGGTCGCAGATGGTTGCCGTAAAGACGAACGTATTGTATGACGCGACCACGACTTTCAACCTCGGAGCGGAAGTGGCATTCAATAAACATCTTTCACTCGATGTTTCGGGCAATTACAATCCCTGGACTCTCCGGGACGATAAATCCCTCAAGCACTGGCTCGTGCAACCGGAGTTGCGCTACTGGCTGCACGAACGGTTCAACGGGCATTTCTTTGGCGCCCATGCCCTGTATGCCGACTATGAGGTGGCGGGCAAGTCCTTGTTGAATGTGATGAAATCCCGTTATGCCTACGACGGCAATGCTTTTGGAGGGGGACTTTCGTATGGCTACCAGCTTTATCTTTCACCTCGTTGGAACATCGAGTTTACAGCCGGAATCGGGTATGTCCGGTTTAGATACGACAAAAGCCCTTTCCCCGGAAGCCGGGATGAGTCGGGCAATTACCGCAACGATTATTTCGGGCCTACCAAGTTAGGGATAAGTATCATGTATATCATTAAATAAGAGCCTTATGAGAACAATTCCGTATATCCTGCTTTTCCTTTTTGCCGCCCTGTCCGGCCATGCCCAGGAACTTCTGTCCGATTACCGGGGGATGGTGCATGTGAAGGAGAATAGTATCGAACGACAGGGAGACAACTTGGTGTTGGACCTGCAAATCGACTTGTCCGGATTGTCCGTAGGCCGTTACCAGAGCCTGGCGATCGCACCGATGCTTCGCGAAGGACGCGACTCGCTGATGCTTCAACCGATCGTCGTCAACGGGGCCAATAAGCAGAAGATGTACGAACGGAAGCTCGCTTTCGAAGGCAAAGTCGTAGCGGATGACGGGGCTTATCTGGTCGTGAAAAACCGGCCGTCCTTGCTTCGCGAAATTATCTATCGGAAAGCGGTTCCTTTTGAACCTTGGATGAAGGGCGCGGAACTCGTCTTGGTCGGCGAACTGAAAAACTATGATGGCGTTACAAAGAAGGTGTATATAAATGTCTTGACGGATAGCCTGCCCTTTTATTCCTTCTGACATCCGGGTGCGACCGTCCAAAACAATCGGATGTAGAGGATTCTTCCCGTTTCGTCCTCCCATTCATAAATAATATGTATATTTGTGGATTACATAACAAATAAAAAACAGTAACTATGAAAAAGGAAGAGTCGGATCTGAAAATCATGGAAGAGATGGAAAGAAGAGAGTTGCAGGACAGGTATATCCGTTTTGATTGGGCCATCAAGCGTCTGTTGCGCCAGAAGGCCAATCTTTGGGTGAAGACTACGACAAGATCAAGAAAGTCTACTCCATCAGCGTCCTCTATTTCGACATCGGTATCGGGACGGACTATATCTACCACGGCCAGAACCATTTCGTCGGCGTGCATACGGGTGACCAGTTGCGTGTCAATGAGCGCGAACGCAATGTCCTCGTCTCGCGCCTCCCCGCCGAAATCTTCCCCGAATATATCCTGATCCGCGTGAACGAGTTCGACAAAGTGGCTCTCACGCCCTTGGACGAATGGATGGAATACCTGAAAGACGGCACGATCCGCCCGGACACGACCGTCCCCGGCCTGAAGGAAGCCCGCGAAAAGTTGAAATTCTATTCCATGTCGCCCGACGAACGCCTCGTCTACATCCGTCACCTCGAAGACATCAACATCCAGAACAACGCGATCTATACTTCCAAGCTGGAAGGAATCGCCGAAGGAAAAGCGGAAGGTTTTGCCGAAGGCATGCGCCAAGTCGCTGTCAGGATGAAAGAGACGGGCGTAGACATGGCCACCATCGCAAAGTGCACCGGCTTGAGCGAGGAAACAATCCGGTCTTTATAAGAGAGGCTGCACTCTTGTTTAAAAGTAAACCGTTTCGTTGCTTGAACCGCCGTCTACCCACGGGTTGATGCTGCCGGAGAGATGGATGTCTTTTGCTTGCAGGGTGAATTCGTAGGTTTGTTTCTTGCCGGGTTCGAATGCTTTGAAGGATTCGATGCGGTAGTCTTTACCGCTCATACGGACGATAAAGACGGGCTGGGCAACCGGGAAGAGCAGGTGGTCGGCAACGATTGTCTGTTGTGCCGGGGTGACAGGGGTTTTTAAGTCCTTGATAAATGTGTAGGCCGTTGTGGAAACCGCCTGCGTCAGCTTGCCTGTCTGAATGTTGAGTTGCAGAGCAGGGGAGTAATTGGCTAAAGAGATGCTTTCCAAGATCATCTCTTCTTTGATGTCGTCGGCTTTCTGGAATTTGATGGTGATAGCCGAGAGGAGGTGGTTGAAGGAGAGGTTGACCGTCTCTTCGCTTGTGGCTTTACTCCGGTTCAATACGGGAGTGGACCACATGATATCTTCTTGTTTGCTTAGATCGAACGGAATACTTCCGGGCGTATGGGTGGCCGATTGTGTATAAGGATAGTAAGCGTAGAAGTTTAGCAAGGTGTCGGGATTGATCGGATAATGGGCGTCTGTCGAAGTTGTCAGTTCGGCACTGCCGGCTTCTTTGGTATAGAGATGGTTGGCCAGATCCTTACGGAGCGTCGTATTGACGCTTCCGTCATCTTTATGATGCCCCCAAGAAAAGACTCCGATTTGTGAGTTGTCGGGAAGGGTGGTCTCGGTGATGATGGATTTGGTGGTAAGGGTTTGGATATGGGTGGAGAAGTGGATGGATTGCGATGGCGTTGCTTCCACAAGTGGCGTGTCTGTTTCATTACAACCAGAAAATATAAGAAATAATAACCAAAATGTGTATTTGATGATTTGCATGTGTTGTAATTGATTTGTAAGAGGGATGGGGAATCAAAATATATTGAAGGTGTGTCAATAGTGTCCCGTTCCCGCGCGTCAAGCGCGGGAACAAGAGGATTTTTACATAACTTCATGACTTTGATGCAACATCAAGGATTGTTTTATTATTCAACAGTACCTGATCCTTCAATCAGTTCTCCCCAACCTTCAATGGATGCTGCTGCACTTACGCTTTTCTTGTTGAATGTTAATTTGATATTATATTGTTTCCCTTTTTCAGGATTTTTGTCTTCTCCTGCTATTTTTATGTTGTCAACAGTAAAAGTCCCATTGTCTTTTGTAATTATTTCTAATGATATTTTCTTACCAGGCTGAATCATTAGAGCATCATTATCACCAATTGTAGTACCAGGGGTAGCAACTATTTCATAATTCCCACTTGTAAAAGCTTCTATACCATTTGATTTGTCTTTAGTCCATGTTAATGATTTTGTTGTAAGATCAATGCCTGAAGGAAGTTCTGCTCCCATAAGTTTGACAGAAGTTACTTCGTCACTACTATCATAGGTATCTCCTTTTATAAAAGTGAATTTTATGAGCGCAAGTTGATGACTAAAAGTTAAAGATGCATTAGCTGTAGGAGCTAATCTTGTACCTGCATCAAGTTCGTTAGATAATAAAACATCTGTTTTACCATCTGGCGCATTAAACGTAGTAGAGGTTTCGTTTATTGTCCCTTTTGGGAAAAATCCGAAAAATACAGCTTTATCTCCATTCGCATTGTAATATTGTACATTATTTTTGAAGAGATCATCTGTATTTTTTGTGATTGATACTTCAATTGGAGTTGTGCTCCATGCCCCTTCTCCATCTTTTCTTAATATGGCGACATCAACTGGATCACTATCTCCTATAGGAGCCTTAGTCTCAGCTTTAAGAACTCCTGCTGCAATTTTAATCTCCACCTTCTCCTGATTCCCAGCATTAATAACTTCGTCAACTGGATCATTCTCATTCGAGCAGCTACTCATAGCTGCCATGCTTGCAATTGCAAGCATGCTTAATACTAAACTTTTCATAATATTCCTTTTTTTAATTGTTGTTATACCCTATAATCGCTTATTATTTATTTGTCTATTCGATGATTAAGCTGTCTCCGATGGCGACTTCCCAGTGGTTGATTTTGACTGTGAAGGTGGGACCGGGAACGACGGTGGCTTCTATGGCTACGTCTATGTCGTGACCTTCGGTTTCGTCGATGGATGTTCCTAAGTCGATCGTGGAAGAGCTGTTGCTGCCGTCGGATAAGGTAAAGTCTAATGTTACCTCATGGGCGGGCGTTTCCGGTTGTCCGGGTTCTCCGGGCTGTACCGGCGGCTCCTCTCCTTGTTCTTTAGGTTTTCCCAGCATCAGAATGTTTGCTTGAACTCCTTCCTCCGAGGGAGTGGTTTCGAATGTCAGGTCTGCCGTCTCTTCTACCATGATCTCCTGTTTGCTCAGGTTGATCGAGGTCGACATCCCGCTGATGGTCCCTTTGCAACTTACCATCTTTTCCATTCCGTCGACCTTGATCTTGATGGACAGGTTGCGGACTAACGGTTCGGGGACAAATTCGACCAACTCGTTGTCTCCCGCTTTTATTTCCAACTCCTCCAGGGCGATTCCGTATAAGGGGACCTGGCCCGCTTGAAGTTCGTCGGCGGCTTTCGTCGTTTGGATATACGCTTCCGCCGTTTCGTACTTGTTCGTATTCCTGAAAGCGATGCCGTCTGCATCACAGTTGAACACCAAAAGCTTGTAGCGGGCGGGCGGCAACGTGAAACTCATTCCGTTGGCATCGTCGTCCATCTGGATGACCGAGCCGCCGTCTGCCGGATAAAAACAGTACCTTACTTGTCCCGGAACCGGATATCCTTTCAACAATTTTTCCCATTTGAAGGAATATTGCACGTGTCCCTGCTGTTCCAAATCCGGAGTCTTTTCCTTGCTGCACTTTATCAGCGTGGTTATGATGCAACAAATGGTAAAGGCGATCCCTGTTTTTATACAATTCTGAATGTCCATTTCTACTAATAAGTATCGATTGCCGATACTCCCTTACTGTTATGATGCAAATGTAGAGAGATTGGAAACAGGTGAAATTGCTTTTTTTAATCAAAAAGTTGCAAAACTTGCAATATCTGTTGATTGTTATATGATTTCGTTTCTTTCGTTGCGGACGGCGCGTGGAGACTTGCCGAAATTGGCGCGGCAGAAGTGGGAAAAGTTGGAGAGTGACTCGAAACCATACTTGTAGCAGATTTCGGAAATGCTGAGGTTGGTGGCGATCAGGTCGTTCTGTATGTCCTCGCATTTCTTTTTGAGCATCCACTGGTAGGCGGGTTCCCCGAAAGTCTCTTTGAAAAGACGTCGGAAGGTGGGCGTGCTGTATCCGCCTAATTGCGCAAAAGCCTCCACGTCTTTTACTTTCAGGTAGTTTTGCATGACGAAATAGCGGAATGTCTTGCTATACCTATATATAGGTGCATAAAAAGTGGCGATCTCCTTAAGCGTGTAATAGCAGTTGAGCAGAAAATACAATTCCGTCTGTTTGGCTTTGAGAAACTCGGTGCACAGGAGGTCGTTGTTGAGGTACATCTTCAGCCCGTTGATGAAAAGGCGGAGCGGGAAACACATGTCCATGACGGTAGGAAGCAAAGGCGATTCTTTTGCCAGTTCGAGCCCTTTGTTGAAACGGTCGCTGCAAATGGACAAGGGAGTTTCGAACAGGTACAGGATGCATTCCGTCGCTTCGAGCATGCGGAACTCCACACGCGAACCGATCGGCTGCATGATGAACTGTCCGTCGTGGAAGATCGTGCCGGGATGTTCCTCGCTATCGACCTGGACTTGGCCGCTCACCAAAAAGTAGATCGTATTCTGCGAACACCGTTCCTTCGGGATTATCATCCCTTTCGGGAAGGAGCGGTATTTGAACAGTTGCTTCTGGTAGCGGGAGCAGGAAGAACAGTCTGTATATTTCTGACAGATGAAATCCGACATGCGCGGCTGTGTTTAGAGTTTTACCTTTTTGCTTTTACCTTGATTTTCGTTATGGAAACGGTCTACGGCTGTGACCACGTAGCGGTATTTGCGTTTCCCGTCGTTGTAGGGCAGCAGGTAGTTCGTCTCGCGTGTGACCGCTACGATCTTCGAAGGGTCGTCCAGATTGACCGGCTCCTTGTCTTCGAAGCGGTAAATGACGAAATAGCTTGCCAGTTCGGGATTGGTCTTGCTTTGTTCCGCCTGCCAGTGCAGCAGATAGCCTTGGGCCGTCCATTCGGCTTTCAGCTTCTTGACCTCTTGCGGAGCCCGGTTGTGCAGATGGGTATAGGCCGGGATCAATGCCGGATAGCGGTGGTAGTTCCGTTTCAGGCTGTCGGCCACTCCCTTGTTGTTCCAGAGTATTTCGTTTGCAGGCCAGAAGCAATTTCCGCTGACATGGGGCAGTGCGCGTTCATAGCGCATCTTGCGGGTCAGTTCTCCGGCTTTCATGGTGCGGGCTACATCCTGGCCGATATACAGGTGTCCGCCATTGGCGTTTTTGTCCCACCATTTGACCAGCGTGATATAGTCGGCTGCCGGATGTCCGATCTCCCAATATATCTGTGGAATGTTATAGTCTATCCACCCCTCTTTCACCCAGCGTGTCACGTCGGCATACAGGTCGTCGTAGTTCTGCAGCCCGTTGGTGTTGCTGCCTGAACCGTCGGGTGTGCTTTTCTTGTTGCGGTAGATGCCGAACGGGCTGATGCCGAATCTTACCCACGGTTTGGACAGCAGGATGGTGCGCTTGATCTCGCGGATCAGCTTGTTCACGTTCTCCCTTCGCCAGTCTGCACGCTGCGATGCTTTGTATCCTTTGTTCAAGCCGTGTTTTTGAAAACTCTTGTCGTCCGGGAAAGGCATGCCCGCTACCGGATAGGGATAGAAATAGTCGTCCATGTGGATCGCGTCTACATCGTAACGGCTCACGATGTCCCGTACCACGCGGCAGATGAACTGCCGGCTTTCCGGTAATCCGGGGTCAAACAGGATTTGCTTGTTGTAGGTCACGAACCATTCCGGATGCTTATTATATATATGTGAATCGGCAAAACGGGTATTTCCGGCTGTGCTTGCCCGGTAAGGATTCAGCCAGGCGTGGAATTCCATATTCCGTTTATGGCATTCTTCGATCAGGAAAGCCATCACGTCGAAGTTCCCTGCCGGGGCGAGTCCCTGTCTGCCGGTGTAGAAACGGCTCCAAGGCTCGATATCCGATTTATAGAAGGCGTCGGCTTCCGGCCGCACCTGGAAGATGATCGCGTTGATCCCGCATTTCTGCAGATAGTTGAGCTTGCGGATGAAGTCTTTCCGCATTTGTGCGGGTGTCATATCCTTATATTCTCCCTGGAAAGCCGTCTGTATCCAAGCCCCGCGAAATTCCCGTTTCGCTTCTTTCCCAGCCGGTTGCTGCGGTATTTGTTGCGTCGTCTTACATGACGTTACTGCACCAAGCAGCAAGATCAGTAGCAGACGGAGGTATTTTGCCATCATGAAGTCTGTGAGTTTGAGATTCTTTTGTTTGTTGTCCTATACACTTTGTACAATTCGACACAAAGATATAAAATAAAATTGAGACTTAGTACAGAACGCAGTAATAAGGCTGATGAATAGCGGTTTAGGCGAGAGAAAGGAGAGAACAGAAAGCGACAAAGTTGCATTACTATCTCGTTACTTTCTTTTGGCTGGTAAAAGGCCAGGCCGGGATAACCTCTGAAATGGCAACGACCGCCCCGACATTCCAATCCCATATAACAGCTCTGTTTTTTGCTAAATATTGTGCCATTTTCGAGAATAATCAATAGCTTTGCATAAAATGTCAAGTTAAATCAGTTAGAATGAAGCATATCAATAGTTAAAAGTCGTTTTAGTAGAGAAGCAAAAAAACAGGAAAATGGCTTGCCGAGCAATTGGGCAAAGACCCAGCTACAGTATCGAGATGGTGCTCCAATTCTATCCGACCACCCGTTGAAACTTTCGCTAAAATAGCCGAGTTGCTGAATGTTGATATGAAAGAGTTATTTAATAGTAGCAAGTAGGCATATTGTGCAAAGTAAAGATATAGAATAAATAATAATCAAGGAGTGAAGAGCGATTCTAATATTTAGGAGTATACATGGAACAACAAAATGAAATCATCATATATCAGTCTCAGGATGGTACGATAAAAGTCGATGTACTATTCTCGGAAGAGACGGTTTGGTTAACACAGACGCAGATCGGTTCTCTGTTTGGAAAGGCCAAATCTACTATAAGTGAGCATATCAAAAATATCTTCGAAGAAGGAGAATTGAATGAGAATATGGTTGTTCGGAAATTCCGAACAACCACTCAGCATGGTGCAATTGAAGATAAAACACAGAGCCACGAGGTTAATTATTATAACTTGGATGTAATAATCTCAGTTGGTTACAGAGTGAAATCTATGCAAGGCACGCAGTTCCGTATCTGGGCAACGCAGCGTTTGAGGGATTATATCATCAAGGGTTTTGCTCTGAACGATGAGCGATTCAAGAGCGGTTCATCCATGAACTACTTTCGAGAACTGTTAGACAGGATTCGGGAGATTCGCTTGTCTGAACGGCTTTTCTATCAACAAATCAAAGATATTTATGCCACAAGTATTGATTACGATCCATCCGATGAGATGACCCTTGCCTTTTATAAAGAAGTACAAAACAAACTTCTTTGGGCGGTCAGCGGGAAAACTGCGGCGGAGCTGATTTATTATCGGGCAAATGCCGCATTGCCACAAATGGGACTGACATCAACATCTTTGCCCAACAAGGTTCGTAAGGCAGATGTGGAAATTGGAAAGAACTATCTGAATGAAGAGGAGATCGGGCTTTTGAAATTGATCGTGGAACAATTTCTTGCTTATGCAGAGACTCAGGCCATCCAACACAAACCGATGTATATGCGGGATTGGATTGAGAAACTGAAGCAAGTACTTACTATGAATGATAAAAACATATTGGAGCACGCCGGGTCAATTTCTCATAAATTGGCACTGCAAAAAGCCACTGATGAGTATGATAAATACAAGGAGGTGCAAAAACAGTTGGAGCGACTGGAAAGTATCAAAGAGTTGGAGAAAGATATTCAAAAACTGAATAAGAATAAGAAAAAAAGAGAATAACTTAAACTTCAAGCTATAATGGAGACTGAGAAGGATTTTTGGTCTCCGTGTATAATACTCCTGAATATCTTGGTTATTAACAAAATCCCCTTTATATTTACATAGAGTTGTTTTAGGGAAGGTAAAGCATTGATAACTAGTGCGGCCTGACTTTCGCTAAATCGTTACCAACAACTTGTTACTTCTCAATTATAGCCTATCAGTCAGATAGATACAAGAAAAAATCTTATTTGAAGCAAATATCATTGTTACCGGAGATAGATCCGGAGGTTGGTGAGCCGCCCTATCAGTTATTCCGGGAAAAGCAGCATGTCGCATTACCCAATACCGGTATGGTCTATTCCCTGGATATCGGTGATCCGTATGATGTGCATCCGAGAAATAAAAAAATCGTTGGTGAGAGACTGGCGGAGCAAGCATTCCGGATTGTTTATGAGAAAAGCAAATAATCAAAATGTCACTGCTTCTGCATGTAATCGGGTTTAATACCCCATATAAATGGTATTACTATAGCGGGTAATATATTTTAACAAATCAGATAGTCGTCAAACAAGGGGAAATCTTGTCAATTTGAAAAAGCATTTTTGAAAAGATATAAATCAATATAGAAAACAGAGGTGAAAGATAATCTTGCTATTTTTACCGGCAGAATCTTAAAAAAGAACAGACCATGAGAAAACCTCTGCTTCAAACATTGCTTTGCCTTTTGCTATCGGCTTCTTTTACGGGGAATGCCCAGGATGAGAAGGAACTTGAATCCGGCTTTGTGAATCCGGCTGAAAAGGTACAAACTTCCGTTTATTGGTATTGGATTTCGGGGAATATCTCGGAAGAAGGCGTGAAAAAGGACCTCTATTCGATGAAAGAAGCCGGGATCAACCGGGCTTTTATCGGGAATATCGGGTTGGAAGGAATCCATACACCTTATAAGACTGTGCCGTTTTACAGTGAGGAATGGTGGAAGATACTGCATGCGGCCCTTAAAACCGCTACGGAGTTGGGCATAGAGATCGGCATCTTTAATTCACCCGGATGGAGCCAGTCGGGCGGACCGTGGGTGAAACCGGAGCAGGCGATGCGTTATCTGGCATCGGTAAAGGCGGAAGTCAGCGGAGGAAAACAGGTCGAGGTGGTTTTGGCGAAGCCGGATAAGGATTTTCAGGATGTAAAGGTGATCGCCTTTCCTTCTGTCGAAAAGAAAGCCACCCGGTTGTCGGCGGCAAATACAAAAGTGGCATCTGCTATGTCTTTGCAGCATCCGGACCGTTTGATTGACGGTGATAAGGAAACAGCCATGCTTTTTACGGAGAAGAGCGAAAAGCCGGTGGCGATCGATTTCAAGACGGACGAACCGTTTACTTTACGCAGCTTGCAAATCTTCCCCGCCCGTCAGCCGATTCAAACCAATGCCCGCTTATTGGTGAAAGAAGACGGGGACTACCGGATGCTGTCCGAATTTAAGATCGACCGTTTCAATGCGAATCCGAATGTCGGCTTTGATCCGTATGCTCCGGTCGTCATTTCTGTCCCGGCAACGACGGCGAGCGAGTTCCGGCTGGAACTGGCCAACACGGAATCCGGTACGGGATTGGGAGAGGTGGAGTTTTCCTCCCTTCCTGCCGTCGAACGTTATCCTGAAAAGACATTGGCCAAGATGTTTCAGGCACCGCTTCCCTATTGGCATGAATACCAGTGGCCGGTACAACCGGAAACGGATGAGCCCTCTATGGTGATCGATCCGGGGGAAGTATTGGATATTTCAGCCTTCTTGCAGGGAGACCGCCTTGTCTGGAAAGCTCCGGCGGGAGAATGGACGATCTTGCGTACCGGTATGCTCCCGACAGGCGTGACAAACAGCCCGGCCGATCCCGAAGCGACCGGACTGGAGACGGATAAGATGAGCCGCAAGCATGTCGAAGCGCACTTCGAGGCTTTCATGGGGGAAATATACCGTCGTATTCCGGCAGAAGACCGTGCCTGTTGGAAAGTAGTCGTACAAGACAGCTACGAAACAGGCGGGCAAAACTTTACCGACGATTTCTTGTCGGAATTCCAGGCGCGTTACGGCTATGACCCGTTACCGTTCCTTCCCGTCTATGAAGGATATGTGGTCAAGAGCGAGGACCGTTCCGACCGTTTCCTGTGGGACCTGCGGCGCCTGATCGCAGATAAGGTTGCATACGACTATGTCGGCGGTTTGCGGGATGTCTGCCATAAATATGGCTTGACGACCTGGTTGGAAAACTACGGGCACTGGGGGTTCCCCGGTGAATTCCTGCAATACGGCGGACAGTCGGACGAGATAGGAGGCGAGTTCTGGAGCTTTGGCGATTTGGGGAATATCGAGAACCGTGCCGCCTCTTCCTGCGGACATATTTATGGAAAACGGAAGATTTCGGCCGAATCGTTCACTAGCGGCGGGACGCCTTTCAGCTGCTATCCCGCCATGATGAAACAGCGTGGCGACCGTTTCTTTACGGAAGGAATCAACAATACGTTGTTGCACGTCTACATCTCGCAACCTTCGGAAGAACGGGAGCCGGGGATGAACGCCTGGTTCAGTAGCGAATTCAATCGGTTGAACACCTGGTATCCGCAGATGGATTTGTTTACATCTTATCTGAAACGTGTCAATTATATGTTGCAGCAAGGTTTGAATATTGCCGATGTCGCTTATTTCATCGGCGAAGATGCCCCCAAGATGACCGGTATCGCGGAACCGGAACTGCCGAAAGGTTACCAGTTCGATTATATCAATGCCGAGGTGATCGAACGCGACCTCTTTGTCAAAGACGGTTTGCTGACGTTGCCTCACGGCACGCAATACCGGATACTGGTACTTCCCAAGCTCGAAACCATGCGGCCCGAACTGCTTGCCAAGATCAGGAAACTGATCGAAGACGGGGCGGTGGTCTTAGGACCTGCCCCGAAACGTTCGCCGAGCGGCGAATCTTTCCCGGCGGCTGACGGACAGGTTAAGAAGTTGGCCGGCGAATTATGGTCCGGCCTGGACGGGCGAAGCGTGAAGGCGGTCAAAAGAGGAAAAGGAGAATTGCTGTTTGGCATGACAATGGAAGAGGCCTTGAAGCATATCGGTTGTGTACCGGACTGCGGATTGCCGGCGGATGCTCCGGTGCTCTACGGACACCGTTCTGCCGGAGATGCCGAGATCTATTTTATCTCCAACCAGAAAGACGAGACGGTCGAGATCCGTCCGGAATTCCGTATCCGTTCGAGACAACCGGAGTTGTGGGATGCGATAACCGGCCGTATCCGTACGCTCCCGGCTTATGAAGAGACAGTCGCGGGAACGGTCGTCCCTTTGAAGTTGTGTCCCTATGAGAGCGCTTTTGTCGTGTTCCGTCGGCCTGCCGTAAAGGCTGCGGGAACGGGATTGCGGCTGAACTATCCGGTTCCGCAGACGCTTGTTCGCTTGGATGCCCCCTGGAAAGTCTCCTTCGAGGAAAAGAGGAGGGGCCCGGCGACCCGGACTTTCGCCCGCCTGGAAGATATCAGCAAGAACGAGGACCCCGATATCCGCTATTACTCCGGTACGATTTGGTACGAGACGGAATTTAAGCTGAAAAAGAAACCGGAAGGCGAATTGTATCTGAATCTGAACGATGTCGGTGTAATGGCAAAGGTGAAGATCAACGGCCGGTATGCCGGAGGCGTTTGGACGGCTCCCTACCGGGTAAATGTCACGGATTGGGTTCGGAAAGGAAAGAATAAAGTCGAAATAGAGGTCGTTACCACTTGGATGAACCGCTTGATCGGCGACAGCGGTTTACCGGAGTCCGAACGGAAAACCTGGACGCCTTGCAACAGTTGGAAACCTGCCGATACGTTGCAGAAATCCGGCCTGGTCGGTCCCGTTTATATAGAAAGTGTGAATTGATTGTTTCCGAATGTGAATGTCAATCGTTTACTTGGCAAAACGGCAATCCTTTTTTACCTTTGCGATGTTTATATTGGGCACGGGTCACACGTATGTGTGATCCGTGCCTATATGTCAGGCTGATAAATCATCATTATGTCCGAAAACAATTCTATATTCATCAAGGGAGCTCGAATCAATAACCTGAAAAATATCGATGTCGAGATTCCCAGAGATAAACTGGTCGTTATAACCGGCCTTTCCGGTAGTGGAAAATCATCATTGGCATTTGATACGTTGTATGCGGAAGGGCAGCGCCGCTATGTGGAGAGCCTTTCGGCATACGCCCGCCAGTTCCTGGGGCGTATGAGTAAGCCGGAGTGCGACTATATCAAAGGTATTCCCCCTGCCATTGCCATCGAACAAAAGGTGAACACCCGCAACCCGCGCTCGACGGTGGGAACTTCTACGGAGATATACGAATACCTTCGCCTCCTGTATGCCCGTATCGGGAAAACCATCTCTCCCGTCTCCGGGCTGGAAGTGAAGAAACATCAGGTAAGCGATATCGTGAAAGAAGTCTTAGGCTATCCCGCCGGAACGCGCTTTGCCGTGTACGCCCCTGTCGTCCTGCCGGATGGGCGTGGCATAAAGGAGCAATTGGAAATCCTGCAAAAAGAAGGGTACACCCGTTTGTCCATCAACGAGACCGTTTACCGTATCGGTGAAGTGCTGGCGGACGACGCATTGCTTTCTTCCCCCGTGATCGAACTGTTGATCGACCGCCTGGTCGTATCGGATGACAAGACCTTGAAAAGCCGTCTTGCCGATTCTGCCGAAACGGCTTTCTTCGAAGGGCACGATACCTGTATCATCCGTATCTACACACCCGAAGGGACGGTTGTAAAAGAATATTCCAAGAAATTCGAGGCCGATGGTAGGGTGTTCGAGGAGCCGACCGATATGATGTTCAGCTTCAATAATCCGTTAGGCGCCTGCCCGACTTGCGAAGGGTTCGGGAAGGTGCTCGGTATCGATGAGAATCTGGTCGTGCCGGATAAAAGCCTGTCCGTTTTCCAGGGAGCGGTAGTCTGCTGGAAAGGCGATGTGATGGGAGAGTGGCTGAAAGAGTTTATCGTGAAGAGCGAAAAATACGACTTTCCGATCCACCGCCCCTATTACGACCTGACGCAAAAGGAGAAAGACCTGCTTTGGCACGGTGCCCGCGGACTGCACGGCATCGACGACTTTTTTAAGTTTGTGGAAGAGAACCTCTATAAGATACAGTACCGTGTGATGCTGGCACGTTATCGCGGGAAGACCGTTTGCCCGACCTGCAAAGGATCCCGTCTGCGTCCCGAAGCCCTGTATGTAAAGGTGGGAGGGAAAGATATCGCGGAACTGGTCTCCCTTCCGATCACGGAAGCAAAAGCCTTTTTCGATCACCTTCGACTCGATGAGAACGAGGCGTCGATCGCCAAACGGTTGCTGACGGAGATCACCAACCGCCTGCAATTCCTGCTGGATGTGGGATTGGGCTACCTGACGCTCGACCGCCTGTCCGCCTCCCTCTCTGGCGGGGAAAGCCAGCGCATCAATTTGGCGACTTCTTTGGGTAGCAGCCTGGTCGGGTCTCTTTATATATTGGATGAACCGAGTATCGGACTTCATTCGCGCGATACCGATTTGCTGATCAAGGTTCTCCGGCAATTGCAGGCATTAGGCAATACGGTTGTCGTGGTGGAACATGACGAAGAGATTATCCGGGCGGCCGATTACATTATCGATATCGGTCCGAAAGCCGGTCGCCTGGGCGGAGAAGTGGTTTACCAGGGGAATGTGGATGACCTGAAAACCAGCAGCAACAGCTATACCGTCCGCTATTTGACAGGGGAGGACCAGATAGAAGTGCCCCTTTATCGTCGTCCCTGGAATAATTATATCGAGGTGAAAGGCGCCCGCAAAAACAACCTGAAAGGTATCGATGTGAAGTTTCCCCTGAACGTGATGACAGTCGTGACGGGCGTCAGTGGTTCGGGTAAAAGTTCGCTCGTGCGTGATATCTTCTACGAAGGAGTCAAGCATTATTTGGATGAGGCCGCCCGACTGATGGTAGACTGTTCCGGCCTGGAGGGCGATATGCACATGATCAAAAGTATCGAGTTTGTCGACCAGAACTCCATCGGAAAGAGTTCCCGTTCCAATCCGGTGACCTATATCGGAGCCTACGACGAAATCCGTAAGCTTTACGGCGAACAGCCTCTTGCCAAGCAGATGGGCTATTCGGCTGCCTATTTCTCTTTTAACAAGGAAGGCGGACGGTGTGAAGAATGTAAAGGAGAAGGGAAGATCACGGTCGAGATGCAGTTCATGGCCGATATCACCCTCGAATGCGAAACCTGCCACGGCAAGCGTTTCAAACAGGATGTGCTCGATGTCGAATATCACGGCGCGAGCATCTACGACACGCTGGAAATGACCGTGAACCAGGCGATCGAGTTTTTCGGGCAGTATCCGGGGTCACAGGAAAAGAAGATCGTCAAAAAGCTGAAACCTCTTCAGGATGTCGGGCTGGGGTACATCAAGCTCGGCCAGACTTCATCTACTTTGTCCGGCGGTGAAAACCAGCGTGTGAAACTTGCCTACTATCTTGGCCAGGAGAAGCAGGAACCGACGCTTTTCGTCTTTGACGAGCCGACGACCGGTTTGCATTTCCATGACATCAAGACTTTGTTGAAGGCTTTCAACGCCCTGATCGATAAAGGCCATACGGTCGTCATTATCGAGCATAACATGGATGTGATCAAATGTGCCGACTATCTGGTTGACCTTGGTCCCGAAGGGGGAAATGCCGGAGGCAACCTGGTCTGCGCCGGAACGCCGGAAGAGGTGGCGATGTGCGAGGCATCCTACACGGGAAGGTATTTAAAAGATAAACTCTGATAAGAATGGAGGTGTGCCAAACGCTCCTGTTCCCGCGCTTGGCACGGTAGCAAGGCGATGTTGACACACCTCCGTTCAAATTGCTGTCTGCTTTTTTTATTTTTTGCTCTTTTCCTGCTCTGCGACCTGATGAACGCGGTCGGCGACATGTTCTACTTTATTCAGTCCTGCGTCTTTCAGGTTCATTGCTTCTTCTTTCGCTTTTGAAGCAAGGTCGTGGAGGTTTGCATGAAGGCAACGGAATTTACCGTCATCTTCCATCTTGCGGAGTACATAACCTGCTACGACTCCGACTACCATACCGATTAATAAATCTTTCATACCATTACGTTTTTAAATGATTACTACTTTAGTTTTGTCTCCTCAAAACAAGAGGTAAATCCGTATTGTTCCGGTTTTTAACGTATTTATAAGTATTGCGCTCCACTGCAGAGGTACAGTCTTGTCAAAATGTTTTACTAAAACAAAGGACTGCTGTTGCCGGGGCATTGCCAACAGACAATAAAGCGTTTTTATCCACGAAACCGGAGAGGATGTTACATAAACGGCCTTGTTTTGTCCTGTAACCCATATGTTTTGGAAAATTATGAGTGTTTTTACTTGTTGATTCGGAAAACCTATTTACCTTTGCAACGATTCCGTAGTGGGCAGCGGCTCACAGGGCGCGGGGTCAATTACATATTGTAAGCATTTTACGAAGATTATTCTGAACATAAAAATCTGCAAAATTTTTTAGTATACCGGAATAATGGACAGTAAATGCTTGCGCTGGTTACGTATAAATTCATCTACCATTGTTATGGGAAGAGTGTGTTATATCGTATAAGGCGCGGGCTATTGTTCTATTATTGGTATACGGGCTTTTGCAGATGCCTTATGTTTGATAATAGACAATAGGCCCGCGTTTTTTTATGCCCGTTCATAATCATTCGCGGGGGTTGTTTTTCCCCTTCGTGAAATTAGTTGTTGGATTTTTTAACTCTATTTTATTAACAATTAATTTTTAATGATTATGAACAAGAGATTTTCTACTCTTTTGGCAGGTGTTGCGCTGATGGGGGCAATGTCTGCTAATGCGCAGCAGGTTCCGGTGACGACCAAGCCTGCAGCTACTGCTGTTGCAAATCCGGCGCAACCATTGGATGCCGGGGACGTGGTATATTTGGATTATAATGCTTCTTGGCAGATTGATTTTACAGGTGCTTGGACAGCAAACTCTCACAAGGACAGTTTGATTTGGAATGGAACTGCGGTTGCCGGCCGTTCTAAAGCTCATATTGATTCGTTGTTGTTTAAAGTTGATTATGAAAAAACAGCATTGGATTATAATGGAACTGCCACATTCGAGTATGCATTTACTTTTACAAACAAGGTTGGAAAGTTCGCGTTTGCAAAACCGGCAGCAAAGAAAACAGCTCCGGCTTATCTGAATACAAATGGAGATTTGAACAAATGGGTACTGTCTAAAAAATATTTGACAGATGGTGGCATCTCTGGTTCCGGTTTTGGATATGTACCGTTTGTGGTTGCTACACGTGTATCTGCTACGGATGATACTCCTAAGACTGTCTATGTTTTGGTGGTGAATCCTTCTGGTGCAATGGAGGTGATGGAAGTTAACTATAATGCTGCTTTCGACAGAGAACTGCAGAATACTAATGAAGTTCTCGTAGATTTCAACTCGACTACCGGATTGGGAACAATAGGTTCAGGTTCTTATAAATTATTTAGAATCACAGGGCAGATCGCGCAGAATTTAGACATAACTGTTGCATCAAATAACATCAAAGACGCCATCGGTTACGAAAAACCGAGCTTCAAGTTTGCAAAGAATGTATCAGAAGGTGAAGACAACCTGTTGGCTGCTTACAACTGGGAATATACAGCTAACGGTTATTTGAAAGCTATCGGTGCAAAACAGGAAAAAACGGGTCGTGACTTGTATCTGACTGTCGATACTTTCTATTATGATGTACCTAATGCCCAGAATTATAAGTTGGCTTTGGATACACTGCCTGAAGTTGGTGCTGCTGCTGATTGGACTCGCAATGTAGAGGCTTACAAATTCGATATCAAAGCATCTTTCGTTAATGATTCAATCACTGTAATAGCGAAGAATACACCGAAAGTAACAAATGGCTACTTTGCACAAGCTGCTGCTCCTATCGATGTAAACGCAAATGCAGACGAAGAGATCATCGTTAAGAAATTCGGTAATAAGACCGTTTTAACGACCCGTTATAATGGCGATGCGACTGCAACTCCGTCTATTACTCCTTCCGAATTCCCGACATGGGAACTGATCGACACAGAGATTGCCCAGTTTACTTCAGGTGATGTTTATGTCATCTACGACATGAACAAAACAAAAGCAGATAAGAAAACGGTTAATCCTGATTATGGAAAAGCGTTGATTATCGACAATATGGAGGACAGATTCACTCAGTTATTCGTGAAGGCAGATAAATTGGACCAGACTCTTCCGTCTCATCAGTGGGTTGCCCTGAAGAAAGACAACGTCAATGTTTATTCATTTGCAAACCGCGAAACGGGTGCGAATGCTGCTGCTTCTGTTTATGGAACAGTTGGTACTGCTTTGACAGACGTCCAGTTGTATGTTGTGGATGCTAAAGAAAACTTGTACACTTACGGTGCTAAGGCCGATACTATCAAGATGGTGAAGATCGATCCTAAAACTTTGTCTCCGTTCGACGGCTATCGCCATATCACGAAAGAAGAACAGATGAACAAAGTATTCAGCTTGCGTTTCATCAGCGACTTGTTGGGTGACGATGCTTATGTACAGCAGGATGCAGATTCTACTATGACGGTTGCTGTAGGTAATAAGGACAATGCAGCTGAAGTTCGTTTCTTTGCCATGTCAACATTGTATGACATGAATGATACTATCAAGATTGGTGTAGAAAATCATAAATTGACGGTTGTTCCTTACACTGTTAAGGTGGGGCGTTATTTCTTGGCATATGATTCTGAAAAGAAAGTATATCGCTTCACGAATAAACAATATAATGAAGCTAATGCTGAAGCAGGTCAACCGTATTATGGTGATCGTTTCGTTATAACAAAACTTGCAGGTGGAAATGTCGCTCTGGTTCCTCTCACGACATTATATAATTCATCTTCAGAAAAATTGGCTATCGACAGCCAGAACGGAAACGCAGTACGTGTCGCTTTGGATAGCGACCTGCGTCACGCATTCGAACTGACAGAACCGGCTAACCGTATCTTCGCTGAAGTATTGGGCAATACTGATACCACTTTGGTAAAAGTAAACTTCCACTCTGTTGAAAACTTGGGTTGGAAATTGGCGAAGGGTGCTGACGACTTCTTGTATGAAGGTGTAACAGAGTTGAAAGCCGGTGGTGCTGAATACGAAAAGGCCGCATTCGACTTCAAGTTGGATACTGCTTACGTAAATCGTCCGGGTAACACAAAGCCGTTGTATTACATCACTTACGATGCTGTCCGCGGTGATTCCGTTCCTGTTGCTCACATCCACGACAATGGCAAAGACCATGTATGTCCGGCTCCGTTAGTAAATGACACGGTTTCCGGTAAGTTCCTGTTCGTGATGCGCGACTCTCTGGGTATTTCAAGAGCTAACGATTTGAAGTATGGCTATACTTATAACGAAAGTTTCTATGCAAAACTTCAGATGATCGACGCTAAGCACATCAACGATACATTGATCGTGAACCGTGTTCATCCTATTGCTACCGATACATTGAAGGCCGGTAAGATTAAAGACAATGCAACTGTAGAACAGATGCAGGATCAGTGGTTGAATCTTGAAAACAAAGCTCTGTTCGCATTCCGTGTAAACATGGATAACGCGGAAGAATATGCCATCTTCAACCCTGCAACAAATTCGTATCTTACTTATCTGAACGGTTTCGTAGTTGCATCTCCTGATGCTGCTTTCTATACGCTGAAAGACCAGGAAGGCAACAACGTGGCTAACGAAGAGATCGCAGGTACCGAATCATCTGTCAAGGTGATGGCAACCCAAGGTGCTGTGACTGTAGCCGGTGCACAAGGCAAGAAAGTTGTCATCAGCAACATCTTGGGCCAGGTAGTGGCTAACACGATCCTCACTTCCGACAATGCAACAATCGCTGCTCCGGCAGGTGTGGTGGTAGTAGCTGTCGAAGGCGAAGATGCTGTAAAAGCGATCGTTAAGTAAGAATTTATAATCAAATAATTCTAAAATGTTTGGCCGTGTGCCGTGAAAACGGCAACTACCCTGCGACAGGCGAACAGGCGGCCGGATTTAATATTAATAATACTAAAGTATTGAATTGAAAAGTTCAAGTAGCCTTTCCCCTGTGAAGGATGAAGGCGTACACAAAACAGGCTCCGGAGATGTCGATCACCTCCGGAGCCTCGTTTTGTTATGGGGAGAAGAGGACGTTTATCCTCCTACGCTAACAAATCCGGTATTTTAAGAGAACGTTATTGTTCAAATCGTTGAAATGCTTTACTTTTGTGATCTGACAAATCAAATCGAATAACAATATGGCTCAGTACAAACGTATCCTGTTGAAATTAAGCGGCGAATCGCTTATGGGAGGTAAACAATATGGTATAGACGAAGTTCGTCTGAACGAATATGCGGCGCAGATCAAGGAGATCGCCGAAATGGGTGTCCAGATCGGAATTGTGATCGGTGGCGGCAACATCTTCCGTGGCCTGAGCGGGGCTTCCAAAGGCTTCGACCGTGTGAAGGGCGACCAGATGGGGATGCTGGCAACGGTCATCAATAGTCTGGCTTTGAGTTCTGCCCTTGTCGCTCAAGGTGTGAAAGCCAAAGTGCTAACTGCTATCCGTATGGAACCGATCGGCGAGTTTTATAATAAATGGCGTGCGATCGAATTGCTTGAACAGGGCAATGTCGTGATCATGTCGGGCGGCACCGGCAATCCGTTCTTTACGACCGACACGGGTTCTTCCCTGCGCGGTATCGAGATCGAAGCGGATGTGATGCTGAAAGGAACCCGCGTAGACGGCATCTATACTGCCGATCCGGAAAAAGACCCGACGGCCACCAAATTCTCGGACATCACTTACGATGAAATCTATACGCGCGGCCTCAAGGTCATGGACCTGACGGCAACCACGATGTGTAAGGAAAACAACCTCCCGATCATCGTCTTCGACATGGACACCAACGGTAACCTGAAAAAGGTGATGAGCGGTGAAAACATCGGAACACTGGTACATAATTAAGCCTATGAATATTGTGGTGAACTACGCCTTTGTAAGTCTGTTGCGAGCTTCGGTGGGCGTTTCCCCATACGCTTCGCGATAGCATTTCGTGAAATAGGCAGGAGTGGAGAAACCGATTTCGTAGGCGATCTCGCTGATGTTCTTCTCGGTGGTCGTGATCAGCAACTTCCCTTGTTTGAGGCGTAAATGACGCATCAGTTCGACCGGAGCATAGTTGGTGAGTGCTTTAATTTTGCGGTAGAACTGGCTGCGTTCGAGTCCCATTTTTCCGGCAATCGTATCGACATTGAGGTCTGAATGGCCCATTTCCGTTCTGAACAGTTCGAGGAAACGGTTGTAGAACGCATTGTCGATGTCGGAAGTCGGCAATGTATTGGTGTGTTGGGAGGATTTTTCGCTTTTAACCGTTGCCGGCATTTCGTTCTGCCAAAGTTCCTGGATGCGTTTCCGGTTGGCGATGAGGTTGGATATGCGGGATTTGAGGACCGTGCTGTTGAACGGTTTCGACAGGTAGCCGTCTGCCCCGCTGTCATATCCTTGTACCCTTTGTTCGTCCATCGAACAAGCGGTCAGCATCAGGACTGGGATATGGGAGGTGGACATTTCGTTTTTGAGTCGCTTGCAACATTCAAGGCCGTCCATGACCGGCATCATCACATCGCAGACAATCAGGTCCGGGGTATATTTTACCGCCGCCTTTATCCCTTCTTTACCGTTGGAGGCGACCAGGATGTTATAGTCGGCATTCAACAACTCTCCGACAAGTTGCCGCATATCTTTGTTATCATCTATGATAAGAAGAATGGGTTTGTCGGGGTCGGCAATAAGGGGAATGTCCGGGGCATCGAGTTCGGTCTCCACTTCCTGGCTGTTGATCCTCTTTGTCGATTCAACGGGTGTGTCTGCTATGTGCTTGAGCGGTAAGGTGACGGTGAATACCGAACCTCGTTTCCATTCACTTTCTACGGAAATCGTCCCGCCGTGAAGTTCGACAAACGCCTTGGCAAGTGCCAACCCGATACCGGAGCCGTTCGGGTGGACACGGTCGGCCTGATAGAACCGGTCGAAGATGTTGCCAAGATCGCGTTCGCTGATTCCTTCGCCGGTATCGGCCACCTTGAGGGTCAGGTTTTGCTCGTCGTATGCGTATGAGACGGTGATCGTCCCGTTGTCGGGCGTATATTTGAATGCATTGGAAAGCAGGTTGAAAAAGACACGCTCCATTTTCTCCGGGTCTAAGGCCAGAGACAAGGGTACGTCCGGTTCGGGCGTTTCCAATACCAGTTTGATATCTCTTTTTCGGGCAATCGTGTAGAATGACTCTATCCAGTCATGGACGGCTTGGCAGAAGTCTGTTTCGGATAAGTGCAGGTTGAGTTTCCCGTTTTCATATTTACGGAAGTCCAAAATCTGGTTGATCAGACGTTGGAGGATGCGGACGTTTTTGTCGGCCATATTGATTAAAGTGTGCTGTTGCGGAGTGAGATTGCCGGCTCTGGCCAGTTGGGCGACCGGTTCGGCAATGAGAGTCAGCGGAGTGCGCAGGTCATGCGAAACATTGGTGAAAAACATCAGTTTGGATTGTGTGGCATGTTCCAGTTGTTCGTTGAGCCGCTTTTGTTTGTCGCGTTCCTCTTCGAGCAGTTTGTTTTGTTCCAATAAGATTTTTTGATGTCTGACATGCTGCCAATAGGCCCTGAGCAAAAGGAAACCGACACCGGCCAACAAGAGGATGATGGCAATGCTTGCATAGAACAGCGATGTTTGGGCGGAATGTTGTGTCCAATAATCATCGATCTGTTTCTTTAGTATTTTCATTTTGCTTGTTTCTTGTTTCAATGTCTCGTTTTGCAAAAGCAGGATATCAGCGTTTGTCAGGTCCACGGCCGAAGAAACGGGCAAAAGGACTTCCCGTTGGTAGGGTTCACCTTTGAGGATGGCGAGTGCGGTCTGGATCAGGCGGTGTCCCTCCGTCGGATAGAGAAACGTGGCATCGATTACTTTGTCGGCGACTGCTTGGATTCCGATATTGGGAGCGGCATCGATACCGATGATCTTGATAGAATCGCGTCCATGCCGTACGGCCACTTCCGACGCCCCGATAGCCATACGGTCGTTGTGGGCGTAAATCAGGTTGACGTCCGGGTGGAGCTTGAGTAACGAATCGACAATGGGTATCGCCTCCTCCTTGTTCCAGTTGCCCGGCACGCTTGCCAGCAGGCGGCCTCCTCCTGCCGTCAATTCCGCAGCGAACCCGTTGTGGCGCTCTTCGGCAGGCGTCGAGCCTTTACGGCCGAAAATCTCGATAGCGTTGGCCTTTTTCCCTAACAGGTGCAGTGCGTAATGGGCGGCCGATTTACCTAATCCCACGTTATCCACGCCGATCCGGGCGGTGTAGGTGTCACCGATGATGTTCCGGTCGAAGATGATGACCGGCATGCCTTTCTCATATACCTCTTTGATAATAGGGGTGAGGGCAGCCGCCTCGTTGGGCGACACGATGAGGATGTCGAAATCGTTTTGGACGAAATACCGGATGTCTTCTATCTGTTTCGCGTTGTCGTCATTGGCGGATCGTATTTCCACGATGGCATCTTCGTGAGACATGATCTCCCGGCTGATCTCCTCGTTCATCTTGGTCCGCCAGTCATCCTGGCTGCATTGCGATACTCCGATTTTGTAGACTTTGCTTTGGGTACATCCGTATCCGACCAGTAAAAGGAGCGGCAAAAAGCTATACAAGAATATTCTGTACATCGATGGTATTCAATTTAGTGTTTCGCAAAATTAAAACATAATCCTATGAAAAAGAGTGTGTAAGCTATGAAAAAACGAGCGATACAACAAATTTGATAACGAAAGCACGAATTTTTATATCCTTTCCTCTCCGGTTGTAGTAGCTTTGCGGTATCGGACAGGCAAACTGATTTAATAATCCATATATATATATTAATTCTGATGAATATGAAAAAAATAACGAGACGTTTGGCAACCCTGATGCTGTGTGGAGCGACCTTCTTTACACCGGCAGCATGGGCAGCTTCGGATGGGGTGGAGGTAAACCATCTGGGCGTGAACAACACCCTTGTCCGGGTGACGGGAAACGGAAATTACCTGCTGTTCCCGGTTCAAGAAGCCAACGATGATGCCCGTATCCATGTATTGGTAGATGGCAATATCGTCGAAACAATCTATGTCCGTCTTGCCCGGAGCAAAACGGACTACACGGTGCCTTACGACCTGACCCCTTATAAAGGGAAGCATGTCGTTTTTGAAATCGTGACGCCGCAAGGCCGGGAATCCCTTCGCGAGGCAAAGGAGGATGCCTGCTGGAAAGGGTTGGAACTTGTGGATGCGTTGGATACCATCAACCGTGAGAAATATCGTCCTGCTTTTCACCACACTCCGTTGTACGGCTGGATGAATGATCCCAACGGGATGTTTTACAAGGACGGCAAATGGCATCTCTATTACCAGTGTAATCCTTATGGTTCCAAATGGCAGAATATGACATGGGGGCATTCTGTCTCTTCGGATCTTATCCATTGGGAGCATAAGCCGAATGCTATTAAGCCGAACGGATTGGGGACGGTGTTCAGCGGCAGTTGCGCGATAGATGCCCGTAATACTGCCGGTTTCGGAAAAGATGCCGTGGTCGCCATGTACACATCGGCAGGCACAAGCCAGATGCAGAGCCTTGCTTCCAGCACCGACGATGGCATGACGTTCGACATCTATGCCGGCAACCCGACACTGACGTTAGAGAGCGAAGCCCGTGACCCCAATATGTTCTGGAACGAAAAGCTCGGTGAATGGAACCTCGTTCTGGCGCATGCCCTCGATCATGAGATGTTGTTCTTTTCGTCTCCGGATATGAAGAAATGGACATGGCAAGGCCGTTTCGGCAAAGGCATCGGTGCGCAAGACGGCGTATGGGAATGTCCGGATCTGTTTGAACTGCCCGTGGCCGGTTCCGACGAGACGAAGTGGGTGCTTTTGTGCAATATCAATCCCGGAGGTCCTTTCGGTGGCAGCGCCACCCAATATTTTGTCGGTGATTTCGATGGCAAGACCTTTAAGGCGGATACCGGTAAAGACGGTAACATCCCGACCAAGTGGCTCGACTACGGCAAGGACCATTATGCGACTGTGAGCTGGAGCGATGCTCCTGATAATCGTCGTACCGTGATCGGTTGGATGAGCAACTGGCAATATGCGGCCGATGTCCCGACCCTGCAGTACCGGAGTGCAAATACCCTTCCGCGCGAAGTCGGCTTATTCCGTGGGGCGGATGGCGAGATATATGCTTCTTGTACTCCTTCGCCTGAATTGGAGGGCTTGCGGGATAAGCAGATTCGGAAGGCCGAAAAGGCGAATATCGGCAGGAAGTCGTGTGCGTATTCACTCCCCGCTGTCCACGATGGCATTTGTGAGATCTTGTTTGATATGGATGCTCGTAAATCGAAGGTGGTGGCGATGACGCTTTCCAATGAGGAGGGCGATAAGGTGGTGATGAAATATGATGCTGAACGCCATACCCTGTCTTTCGACCGGCGGGAAAGCGGCCTTGTGGATTTCAGTGAAAACTTCCCGGCTGTTACCGTTTCTCCGACCTTTGAGGACAAAGGCGCCATCTCGCTCCGTCTTTTCATCGACCGTTCAAGCATAGAGGTGTTTGGCGATGGCGGGCGTTTTGTGATGACCAATCTTGTATTTCCTCGCCGGCCCTATTCGCAGCTATCATTTTCTTCGGAAGGCGGCAATGCCCGTCTGAGTAATCTGAAGGTTTATTCTCTAATTAATGACTAAATAAAAAAGGCTATGACACAAACTACTATTACGGGACGCAAATCTTTGTTGCTTCAAATCATCCCGGTTATGCTCTGCTTCTTCGCCATGGGGTTTGTCGACCTCGTGGGGACCGCTTCCAACTATGTGCAGAAAGACTTGGGCCTTACTGATTCCGAGGCGAACCTTTTCCCTTCGCTCGTCTTTTTCTGGTTCTTGATATTTTCGGTGCCGACCGGTATGTTGATGAATAAGATAGGACGTAAGAAGACCGTGCTTATCAGCTTGATCGTAACGGCGCTGTCGTTGTTCCTTCCGGTTTTGGGAGATACTTATCCGGTTATGTTAGTCTCTTTCTCGTTGTTGGGTATCGGCAATGCCATTATGCAGACTTCGCTTAATCCGTTGGTGACAAACCTGATTGCCGGCGACAAGTTGGCATCCACGCTTACGTTCGGTCAGTTTGTCAAGGCGATCGCTTCTTTTCTTGCGCCTATCATAGCCGCTTGGGGAGCTACGACTGTTTTCCCGACTTTCGGTTTGGGGTGGAGAGCTTTGTTTGTGATCTATGCGATCATCGGTTTCCTTTCGATTTCTCTGTTGGCCGCGACTCCCATCGAGGAGGAAAAGCCCGATAAGGCATCCGGCATAGGCGAGTCGTTGAAATTGTTGAGCCGACCGTTTATCTTGCTTTGTTTCTTAGGTATTGTATGCCATGTAGGGATTGATGTGGGGACGAATACGACCGCCCCTAAAATCGTTATGGAGCGTTTGGGACTTCCGCTTGAAGAAGCCGGATTTGCGACTGGTATCTATTTTATTTTTCGTACGGCCGGTTGTTTTTTAGGGACGTTCATCTTGCGTTTTGTATCGCCCAAGCGTTTCTTTGCGATCAGCGCGTTGATGATGTTCGCCGGAATGGGCGTCCTTTTCGTGTGCGACACGCTTCTTCCCCTTTATGTAGGAATCGGTTTGATCGGATTCGGAAACTCCAATATCTTCTCGGTTGTCTTCTCGCAGGCGCTTATCTCTGCCCCCCGTGAAAAGAACGAGGTTTCCGGCTTGATGATCATGGGGCTGTTCGGCGGGACGATTTTCCCGCTTGCCATGGGGTATGCCGCCGATGCGACCGGGCAGGCGGGGGCTGTGGGCATCATGACCCTGGGAGTCCTTTATCTGCTTTATTATACGTTGAAAATCAAATAAAATAACCTTATAATTAAATAGTTATCCAATCATCATGAATGATATCGTAGTAGGAATGGGCGAAGCACTTTGGGATGTGCTTCCCGAAGGAAAAAAAATTGGAGGGGCGCCTGCCAATTTTGCTTATCATGTCTCTCAATTCGGATTGTCCAGTTGTGTGGTCAGTGCCATCGGTGATGATCCGCTTGGCCATGAAATCCTGGAAAACTTCACGTCGAAAGGGCTGAATTGCCTGATCGGGAAAGTCCCTTATCCCACAGGAACGGTACAGGTCGAGATTGACCAGGCCGGCATACCGCGATATGAAATCAAGGAAAATGTGGCTTGGGACAACATCCCTTACACTTCTCAGCTCGAAGCGTTGGCAAAGCAGACCAAGGCGGTATGTTTCGGTTCATTGGCACAACGGAACGTGGTGTCGCGCGATACGATTGGTCGTTTTCTTGATGCGATGCCTCACAAGGAGGACAACCTGATTGTGTTTGACGTGAATTTGCGCCAGGGATTCTATAATAAGGAAATTCTCTGCAATTCGATGAAGCGTTGCAACATCTTGAAGATAAATGACGAAGAGCTTGTCACCGTGAGCCGTATGTTCGGTTATCCGGGTATCGACCTTCAGGACAAATGTTGGATTTTATTGGGCAAGTACAATCTCAAGATGCTGATCCTCACGTGTGGTGTCAACGGCAGTTATGTGTTCACCCCCGGCAATGTCTCTTTCCAGCCTACTCCACGGGTGGAGGTGGCCGATACCGTAGGGGCGGGCGATTCGTTTACGGCGGCTTTCATCTCCTCCCTTCTTAAAGGCAAGAGCGTAGCTGAGGCGCATTCCCTTGCGGTACAGACTTCGGCTTTTGTCTGTACGAAAAAAGGGGCGATGCCTGTATTGCCCGAAGCGTTGCTTCAGATGCGGTAGCCCAGACATGTAAACCGGATTTTCGGAGAAACTTGTACATATTTCCGTAAACAGTTTTGCCCCACGAAAAAAATTACTATTTTTGTTTGTCGATTAAAAATCATCAGTCAAAAATCATAAATCAATAAATCTCAATGGCAGATATAAAACAGTATGTAAAGGCGGCAGAAGAGAAGATGACTTTCGCGATCGAATATTTGGACGAACAGTTGTCTCATATCCGTGCCGGTAAGGCGAATCCGAAAATCTTGGATTGCGTGAGAGTAATGTATTACGGTGCTCCTGTCCCTTTGACAAATGTGGCTACCGTAACTGTTCCGGATGCAAGAACGATCATGATCACCCCGTGGGAGAAGAAGATTATCAAGGATATTGAAAAAGGAATCATGGATTCCGAAGTCGGTATCACTCCTGAAAACAATGGTGAAGTGATCCGTTTGGGCATTCCTCCTCTGACCGAAGAACGTCGTCGCCAGTTGGCTAAGCAATCCAAGCAGGAAGCGGAAACTGCCAAGATCAGTGTCCGTAACGCCCGCCGTGATGCCATCGAACAATTGAAGAAGAGCATCAAGACCGACGGAACTCCTGAGGATGTCGAGAAAGACGCAGAAGCGGAAGTGCAGAAGGTTCATGATAAGTATATCAAGAAAGTGGATGAACTCTACGCTGCAAAAGAAAAAGAAATAATGACAGTATAATAAATTGAAAATTGAAAGTTGAAGATTGAAAATGAAGGAATACTCCGCTTCTTTTCAGTCTTTAATTTTCAATTTTCAACTTTCAATTTTCAATTAACATGAGGGGATTGGTTATTAAGAATACGGGTAGCTGGTATACCGTACGCACCGATGATGGTCGCGATATAGAAAGTAAGATCAAAGGGAATTTCCGCCTGAAAGATATCCGCACCACCAATCCTGTTGCGGTCGGGGACCGGGTCGATATCGATATCAACGCCGAAGGGACCGCCTTCATCACCGAGATCGAAGACCGGAAGAATTACATCATCCGCCGTGCTTCCAATCTATCCAAGCAGTCGCATATCATTGCCGCGAACGTAGACCAGGCGATGCTGATCGTGACGGTCAACTATCCGATTACCACCACTGTTTTTATCGACCGTTTTCTTGCCACTGCCGAGGCCTATCGTGTGCCGGTGAAGCTGGTCTTCAACAAAATAGACCGTTATCATGGCGGGGATCGGGAATTGCTGGACGGCCTGATCAATCTTTATACGACGATCGGTTATCCTTGTTCCATGCTTTGTGCCCGTACCGAAGAGGGCCTGGACGCGTTGAAAGAAGACCTTAGAGGGAAGATCACCCTGTTGTCCGGTCATTCCGGTGTGGGGAAATCGACTATCATCAATAAACTGGTTCCCGGTGCGGGCCTTCGTACCGGCGATATCTCCGAATATCACAACAAGGGGATGCATACCACTACCTTTTCCGAAATGATCCCTTTGCCGGATGGCGGTTACCTGATCGACACTCCGGGTATCAAGGGTTTTGGCACGATCGAGATGGAAGGTGCGGAAATCGCCCATTATTTCCCCGAAATATTCAAATTCTCCGCCGATTGCAAATTCAACAACTGCTCCCACCGCCACGAGCCGGGCTGTGCCGTGTTGCGTGCCGTAGAAGAACATTATATCAGCGAATCGCGATATAAAAGCTACCTGAGCATCCTCGATGATAAGCAGGAGAGCAAATACAGGGAAGAATATTGATAATGCCAGACTATACCGCCGGCAAGCTCATCCCTGTGATCTTGCGGTATAAATCCAATGCATATACATCTGTCATGCCGGATATATAATCGAGGACGCATTGTACTTTGCCGTAGACGGTCGGCGCGTTCGTGTCGTACTGTTCCGGGATGCGTTGCAACAGGAGCTTGCTGTAGGCGTGGTCCTGGTTCATGACAGCCTCCGTCAGCGTATCGATCAAATGGCTGAAGATGTGGTAACCGGCCAGTTCGATGTCTAAGACTTCTTTGGCGCGGTATATCTTTTTGTAAGCGGTTTTTGAGCAAGTTTCATAGGCGGTCTTTGCCTGGTCGCAAATGTTGTCGATAAGCGGAGTGTTGTATGTCCCGTTGAGGATTCCTGCTTCGTTTTCGAGGAAGATACGGGAACATTCGTCCACCAAGAGGCCGATGATGCAGGAGCGCAGGTAAGCGATCTGCTCGTTGGTATCGTCCACCATCTTCATGACGCGGACAATATGGTCGAGGCGTTCCCCTTCGAAGAAGTTGAGGAGCAGCCGGATGGCCTCTTCCGTCGTCAGGATATGCAGTTTGCAGGCATCCTCGATATCCATGATCTGGTAGCAGATATCGTCGGCGGCTTCCACCAAATAGACAAGCGGATAACGGACGAACTTGTTCGCGTCTTCCGGGTTCCGGCAAATGCCTAATTCGTCGGCAATGCGCAGGTAATCCTCCTCTTCCGACTGGAAGAAACCGAATTTCCCTTTCTTCCCGGCATAAACGGAAGAATACGGATATTTGATGATGGAGGCAAGCGTGCTGTATGTCAGGGCAAAGCCCCCTTTGCGGCGTCCGATGAACTGGTGGGTGAGCAGGCGCATGGCATTCGCATTCCCTTCGAAATGGAGGAAATCTTCATAGCGGCCTCCTTCGGCGAGAATCTTTTCCTGTAACTTTTTCCCGTTGCCTTCGGCGAAGTAGGCGGAGATCGCCCGCTCTCCTGAATGTCCGAACGGCGGGTTGCCCATGTCGTGGGCAAGGCAGGCGGCTGAGACGATGGAACCTATTTCCGGGAAATTGACGCTTCCGTCGGGATATTTCTGCATCAGGCCTTTGGCGACATTATTGCCTAACGAGCGGCCTACGCAGGAAACTTCCAGGCTATGGGTCAAACGGTTGTGCACGAATATACTGCCCGGTAGCGGGAATACCTGCGTCTTGTTCTGTAAGCGGCGGAAAGGGGAGGAAAAGATCAGGCGGTCGTAGTCCCGCTGAAAATCGGTGCGTTCATGTTTACGTTCGTGATATTCTTCCATTCCGAAGCGTTTGCCGGAGAGTAATTGGTTCCAGTTCATCTTGTCTTGTTTGCTTAATAGATTAATTCTCCTTTTCCCTGGCGGATGATTTCAAAGTCGTCTGTCGTGCAGTCGATGACGGTCGAGGCTTCCGTGCCTCCGTAACCGCCGTCGATGACGATGTCCACCTGGTTTTCATACTTTTCTTCGATCAGTTCGGGATCGGTACTGTATTCGATGATGTCGTCTTCGTCATGCAAAGACATGGTCAGGATCGGATTTCCGAGTTCCCGTACAAGTGTGCGGATGATAGTATTGTCCGGCACGCGGATCCCCACCTCTTTCCTGTTCTTGTAGATCTTGGGCAGCTCGCTGCTGGTAGGCAGGATGAAGGTAAAGGCGCCCGGCAGGTTCTTCTTCATCAGCTTGAAAGCGGCGTTGCTTAATTTGGCGTATTCGCTCAGGTTGGAAAGGTCATAACAGATAATGGACAGGTTGCTTTTCTGCGGGTTGACGCCTTTCATCTGGCAGATCTTTTCGACTGCACGTACATTCAACGCGTCACAACCGATGGCATAAACGGTGTCGGTCGGGTAAATCACGAGGCCGCCGTCGCGCATGATATCGACCACCTTGGCTATTTCCCTGGGATGGGGGTTTTCGGGGTATATTTTTACGAGCATGACTATTCAATTGATAATTGACAATTGACAATTAGGAGGCGACAATCTTTTCTTAAATTGTCAATTATCCATTGTCAATTGTCCATTCATTACGACTTTAGCCGTAAATGATGTGTCCGTTTTCGTCGGTATATTCTTCCAGACCTTTGCTGTACTGGTTCATGGCGCGAAGGCTCATCCCCATGCTTGAGAAGCCACCGTCGTGATAGAGGTTCTGCATCGTCACTTTGCGGGTGAGGTCGGAGAACATCATGACGCAGTAGTCTGCACATTCGTCGGCTGTGGCGTTGCCCAGCGGACTCATCTTTTCGGCGAAATCCATCAAATGGTCCATCCCTTTCACGCCGCTGCCGGCTGTAGTCAGTGTAGGCGACTGGGAAATGGTATTGATACGCACGTTCTTTTCACGGCCATAGATATAACCGAAGCTGCGGGCGATCGATTCCAGCAGGCTCTTGGCATCTGCCATGTCGTTATATCCGAAGAATGTACGCTGTGCCGCCACATACGAGAGGGCGATCACCGAACCGTATTCGGCAATGGCATCCTGCTTTTTGGCAACCTGCAACATCTTGTGGAAAGAGAGGGCGGAGATGTCCAGCGTCTTTTCCAGCATACCGTAGTCCAGATCGTCGTAAGTACGTTTCTTGCGCACGTTCGGGCTCATGCCGATGGAATGTAAAACGAAATCTATCTTACCCCCTAATATTTCTACTGATTTAGAGAAAACCGTTTCCAAATCTTCCACGCTCGTAGCATCCGCCGGAATAACTTCGGCGTGCAACTTCTCGGCCAAGGCATCCACCTGCCCCATACGAACGGCGATAGGCGTGTTGCTCAGTGTGATCGTTGCTCCTTCTTCTACGGCTCTTTCAGCCACCTTCCAGGCGATGGACATGTCATTCAGCGCACCGAATATAATGCCTCGCTTGCCTTTCAATAAATTATGACTCATACCTTTTATTTTAATATGTTACGGCGCAAAGGTAGTAAAAATGTGCAAGATACGCAATTGCTTACACGAAACCCCCTTTTTGTCCGGGGCGGGACGGGCCCCGGATATTTATTCCCTGTAGTAAACCCTTTTTACCCTCGGCGAGATAGAGGTAAGTATCTCGTAAGGAATGGTCTTCAACTTGTCTGAAAGTTCGCTGACGGGGAGTTCTTCGCCGAAGATGATGACGGTGTCTCCTTCGCGCGCGTCGATATCGGTGACGTCGATCATGCAGGCATCCATGCAGATATTGCCGATGATCGGACAGCGGTGGCCGTTGATCACGACTTCGCCGCCGCCATTGCTGAAATGACGGTCCAGGCCGTCGGCATAACCGATCGGGATAATCGCGATGCGGGAATCGCGCTTTACATAGCTCATCCGGCTGTAACCGATGGAATCGCCTGCCCGAACGTTTTGTATCTGCAAGATACTCGTCTTCAGCGTGCTGATGTTACGCAACCCTTTCTGGCCGGAGGCGCTGACCCCGTACAGGCCGATGCCGAGGCGCACCATGTCCATCTGGTAATCGGTGAACCGTTCGATGCCGGCCGAATTCAGGATATGCTTGATCACCTTGTATTCCAGCCCGGCTTCCAGTTCTGCTGCCGCGCGGGTGAACGTATCCAATTGCTTTTTCGTGAAATCGTCGAAGATATAGGAGTCGCTGCCTACGAGATGCGAGAATACGGAGCGGGCAACCACGCCGCTTTGTTCCTTCAGGCGACGGCAAATCTCCGGAACATCCTCCGGCTGGAAACCCAGACGGTGCATGCCTGTGTCGATCTTGATATGGATCGGATAGGAGGTAATGCCCCTGCGTTCCGTCTCTTTTATCATCGCGTCGAGCAGGCGGAAACTGTACACTTCCGGCTCCAACTGGTTTTCAAACAAGACATTGAAGCTGCTGAATTCCGGATTCATGACGATAAGCGGGATCGAGATGCCTTCCTTGCGCAGTTCCTCCCCTTCGTCGGCAACGGCAACAGCCAGGTAGTCGCAACGATGTTCCTGCAGAGTCTTTGCCAGTTCGTAGGAACCGGCGCCGTATCCGAAAGCCTTGACCATGCAGACCATCTTCGTCTCCGGCTTCAGCTTCGAGCGGTAGTAGTTGAAGTTATGGACAACGGCATCCAGGTTCACTTCCAAGATCGTCTCGTGCACTTTCTTCTCCAACAGCTCGGAGATACGCTCGAAATGGAATTGGCGGGAGCCTTTTATCAGGATCAACTCGTCTTTGAACTTCTTGAAAGACGGGGACTTGATGAACTCCTCCGTTGTCAGGTAAAACTCTTTCTCGATATCGAAAGCTGCTCCGTACTCTTTCAGGTCGCGGCCGATACCGATAATACGGTCGATCTTCTTTCTGCGCACGAGGTCCGCGACTTTCTTATAGAGAGACTTCGGCAGCGTTCCCGATTGCAGGATGTCCGAAAGGATCAGCGTGCATTTCAAGTCCTTTTCTACGCGGCGGCTCTGCTGGAAGTCGAGGGCGATATCCAGAGAATTGATATCCGAATTGTAGGTGTCGTTTATCAACAGGCAGTTGTTGATGCCTTGCTTCACGTCCAAGCGCATGGCGACCGGCTCGAGGCGTTTGAACTTTTCGACATCGTTTACGCTTGTCGGCTTCAGATATAACATCACGGCCATACAGTGGATGACGTTTTCGATAGAAGCGTCGTCCGTAAAAGGAATCGTGTATGTCCGGTCGAAACCCAAAAGCGTGCAGCGGATGATGGTTTCGGATTCCAGCTTCTTGATCGATTCGATATACAAAGGCGCTTCCGAGTCTGTCCGGCTCCAGGTGATCGCCTTGTGGGACAAGCAGGCCGACTCGACGCAGCCTCCGATAAAGGCATCGTCGCCGTCATAAATGATCGCTTCGCAGTCGTTGAACAAAGTCAGCTTTTCCAGGCATTTCTGCGTGGAAGAGATAAAGTTCTCCTGATGCGCTTCCCCTATGTTCGTGACCACGCCGATGGTCGGCGCGATGATCGGTTGCAGGCGTTCCATTTCGTCCGGTTGGGAAATGCCGGCTTCGAAGATGCCTAATGTATTCTTGTCGCTCATCTGCCATACCGACAGCGGAACCCCCAATTGCGAGTTGTAGCTCCGGGGCGAGCGGACGATGTTGAACTCGTTGTGTAATAATTGATAGAGAAACTCTTTTACAATCGTTTTCCCATTACTTCCCGTAATGCCGATTACCGGGATATTGAAACGTTTCCGGTGATGGGCTGCCAACTTCTGGAGCGCTTTCAGCGTATCCTTGACGACAAGGAAGTTCGCTTCAGGCATCGACTCGAACTCCGGTAAGACAGTGCTGACTACGAAATTGCGTACGCGTAACTTATATAAACCTTGTATATAATTATGTCCGTCGTTGGTCTTTGTCTGGAGGGCAAAGAATAGACTTTGTTCCGGGAATGAAAGACGGCGGCTGTCGGTAAGCAGGATGCTGACAGGAGCGTCATGTAATTTCTTGGCGTCAGCTCCGATTATTCCGGCGATCTCTTTAATTGAATATTCCATTCTTTTTCTCTATAATTAGGTTTAGAACTTCTTTTTAATCATTTCAACTTCATTTGTCATATCAAAGTAAGGGAATTTCTCGTTAAGTCGTTCCATCTTTAACAAAGTTTGCGAGATGAATCGTTTATAGGCTTCGCTTTCCGGTTGAAACGGCTTGTGGTTAATGGCCTTTTGGATATCCTTCCATTCTTTAAGAATCGACAGCGAATCCGGTGAAAGCATGCTGTCCGCGAACCGTTCCCAGATATATTCGACCGCCGCGGGGGAGGGGTGCAGCATATCGTCGGCATAGAAACGGTACTCCCTCAATTCGTCCATCATGATTTCGTAAGCCGGAAAATAGGCGGTGCGTCCCGGAAATTCCTTTTGCAGCGCGTCGATGGCAAGCAGGAGGGCGGCTTTGCTGAGCTGGTTGCCGTGCGCCCCGTCTTTCCAATGGCGGATCGGACTGACGGTGAAGAGCAGCTTCATCTCCGGATTCTGCTCCCAAAGCGACAGGAGCAGGCTTTTCCATTCCGCTACGATCTCGCCGACGGTGAGTAGCTGCCGGTCGAACATCTTTTCCGGCAGCTTATGGCAGTTGGAAACGACCTTTCCCGAACTTTTCAACCTGTAGACCCATGCCGTGCCGAAGGTCAGGACCATCCGGCGGGCTTTTCTTATGATATCGGCAGAGCCGAACAGCCGCCCGTTGATATTTTCGAGGCATTCCGTTTCCGAAGGCGAGGAGAAGCGGCTGTGATGGCTGAAACTATGGTAAATCCCTTCATGCCGGAAAAGATCATCCCCTGTGAACCGTTCCGGACGAAGCAGCATGCGAATTGCCCCGGCTATGGAAGAAGGATTATAAAGCGTGCCGAACGGATTCAGGTCGGTCTTGAACTTGTTTTCCTCCAACTTCTTTCCGATATTCTCGGCAAAGCAGGAACCGAGCAGAACCGTTTGCTCCGTATGGGAAAAGGCAAACGGGGCTTTCGGGATGGAGATGCGGGTATAAAATTCCATATTGTTAATGTGTTTTTGAGGAATGACGGCTGTTTTTCGACATTCGGTTTTTATTCTTGCAGCAACCAATCTGTACATATTCGTGGATGCCCATGATGGAATGTTTTTTGAATATCCGCCGCAAAGATAACCATTCAATGGCGAAAATTATCTGATTCAGGGCAACCCTACCAAAATTAGGCAGAAACATAAATGCTGATTCATGGGTGGCAAATAGACAAGGTTGTGCTTTCATGAAGTTCCCTTACGAGGAAACTCTCGTTTCCTAACGAAGAAACTACCGTTTCCAGCATAGGAAACGCTCGTTCCCTGCAGGGGGAATTTTCGTTTCCTTCAGGGGGAAACTGTAATGGATTGGTTATCAATGTTTCTTAATACACTGTTTTGAGAGCCGTTTTTCACTTTGTGTCTTTCTCAATGGTATGGGCGGTACGGTCTCGTTCGGTAGCAATTGCCATCTATGACGACCGCATAGAAATAGAGAACCCCGGTTCATTTAAATGTACCGTTGGGGAGTGGGAAAGGTTTTTTTGCCGTTTTTAGCCTGTTTTTTCGCTGTTTTCTCAAAAATGCCGTTTTTCTACTTTTAGTATTACTTGAACAAAAGGACGTAAATTGTTAGGAGTGAGAATTATATGCTTGCTTATGGGAAATGACGAAAAAGGCCGTTTTTGAGAGGATAAAATGGCTTGTTCTTTGCTTGTAACTTATTGGGAATAAAAGAAATAGGAAGGTAAAATCGAAATGACTAAAAAAACGTACGTTTAGATTCGTCATTTTTCAGCTACAAAAATACGCATACTTTTTAAACCTGCAACCCTTTTATCCAAGAAAATTTCTTTTTCTATATTCTTTCTTATCAATTAGATAGCTTATCGAGTACAAACATACCGCCTTTTTACCACGAACCTCCTGTTGCCCCTCCAAAAATGACTAAAATAAACGTACGTTTTCATTATCAAAATACATACGTTAACATTCATCGGAGTTGTACACATTATATAACAAATAGGTTTTATTACTAATTAAATTATTAAATTATGAACAAGAGATTTTCTACTCTTTTGGCTGCCGCACTGGTAGCTTGTGGATTGTCGGCAAATGCTACAGATGGCGTTTACTTAGGTACAGGTGACCTGAAAACGGGTGACTTTGTATTTTTAAGTAGTGCCGTAACTGCCGGTAACGATTTGTCCGTTACAGTAGACGGAACTTTGAAATTGCACAAAGACATTACTTCTGTTACAGATTCAACTATCGCTGTGTTGGATTCTATGGCTTGGCGTGTAGAAAAAGTAGCAGGTACTGTGCCTACTTTCAAATTTCAGAATAGAGCGACTGGCCATTATTTATCAGTAAAGGCATTAGGTGGGCAAGGGGCCGCTTCTTCTGAAGTAGCAACAGGTATTGACACTTGGGCTATTGGTGATAAGGGACTTTATGCAACTAAAGGTGACTCTGCTTATTGTGTTGCTGTTTCTAATGTACAAGTTGTGTCAGCGAAAGGTGCAACCTCTTCTACTGAAAGTTTTGTTCCTCGTAAGATGAATAATGTCATTACTTTAAATGCTGATGATTTCAACCAGTACATCAAAGGTTTCAACTTCGCAGCAGTAAATGGCAGAAAAGATCCTGCAACAACTACTACTGGCGAAACAAACTTGCTGACATCCAAAACATGGGTTGCTTCAAAAGCAAGCGAATGGGGTACTGATACATTGTTCTTCCAGGTAAAGGATAGTAAAGCGAAAGAAAATTATCTGTCTGTGGATACAGCATTTATGGCCGGTACAGACCAAGCTGCTGCTGCAGGTAAAGGCACGTATATCTTGAAAACAGATTCTTTAAAACAAGGTAGTGACGCAACAGCTTGGGGAACAAGTACAGGGTTGCGTATTGCAAAAAGTGATAGTTTGTATATGTTCCAAGTTAAATATACATACGGTAACGACTCTTTGTCTATTGCTCCTATTGCACTTCCTGTTTATTCTTCTTCTGCTTCTTCTGAGGCTGAAACACTTGGTAGTAACTGGACTGTAGGCGATTCTTTGTCTATGCACAATTTGGCCGCATCAAGTGCTGCTCCTGTAATCGGCTTAAAGAAGTTGAGCACTACAGTTGCTTTGGGTATCGATGCTAAGTTCTCAGGAGTATCTAATAATGCATATCTCGTAGGTTTTTCTGAAGCAAACATCCTTGCTTCCGGTCGTTCAACTGCTATCGGTGGTGACGCTGAAATCACAGCAGGCATCTACTTTATTAAGGATATGAATAAAGAAAAGGGCGGTGCTGCCAATGCGAACTATGGTAAATATAAAGTATTAGATTTGGCAAACGTTGACGCTTACCAGGAAAGTAAGGGTAGTGTGGCAATTCCTTCTTCTCAATGGGCTGTTGTTGCAGGCAGTGCTAAGGGCATTTATAAGATTGTGAACCGTGAATCCAACGCACAACTGGCTTCTGGTTCATTCAATGCTGTTAAAGATGCTGCCGGTAAAGTAGTTGCTAATACTTTTGTTTGTGCTGGCGACACATTATTCTTAGAGGATGCTAAAATTACAGAAAAAACAATCAAGATCGGTACTAAGAATTATGTTACGACTGGTTACGGGTACTTCGATGAAGCATCTCTGCCGAACAAGAGATTTAAAGTCGCTTCTGCATCTCCTTATCTGAATGCATTGTTTATGCAACCGAAAGCTAAAGCTGACTCTTCTTTGGTATTGGATGAAACGGAATATTCATTCTATTTGAAATTGCCGAAGAAAGATGGCAATCTGAAAAAGGGTGGTGCTATTGGTGTTCAAGAAGCTAATATCGATACTTTGTATCGTCAGTCTTATATCTTGGTAACAAGCAAAGACGAATGGGTAACTCCGACAACAGACGGTTATGCCCTGACAAAAGATGCCTCTAAAGATACAGCTGTATTCTATCTGAAATCTTGGGGTGCTGCAACGACTTATGCTTTGATCGATACTACAAATTCTTATACATCTGCCGGTTTACAGAAAGTGGGTATCAATGCACAATCTACTGCTCCTGCCGTAATCAAGCTGGCTGCAAATACTAAGAACACCGACTTGTTTACTGTTACAGAATTGGATGCTCCTTCAATGTTGTTCACGATGCCGGTTCACCAGAACATCTATAATAACAACGACCGTTTGGCTATTGGTAAAAACAATTTGGCTGTGATGGCTCAACCGGGTAATGACCTGAAAGCTGATGCTGACAAGTTTGTTAACGATAACTTCACATTGTGGTTCGATACTGTAAATTATGTAGCTGATCAGACAGCAACATATTTCATTTCTCAGGGTATTAAAGCTGTTGCTGGTGAAGAGACAAAGGCTGAAGAGGCTTCTGCGGAAAGAATGTATCTGACTGTCGCAAGCCAGGATTCTATTAACAAATCTGCCGATCTGAAAGATTTGTATACTTTGCAGAATGCTAACCGCCTGTACTTCCGTACTGCTGCACGTCATGGTGTAGATACTTTGATTGTTAATAACTTTGATGAAGAAGCCGGTGTAATGGCTCCTGATACAGTAGCGGCTAAAGCTAACGGAACTAAGCATTCTGATGATGCTGCTAAAGGTCTGTTATTGGGTGGTATTGAGAACTTTAAGTTCCAGTTTATCGCTATTGATGGAACAGATAACTATCAGATGAAGTCTTTGAAGGATAATAAATATGTAGTAAGTATTAACGGTTTGTTGGTTGTAAAAACTAACTCGGACGAAAACATGGTGGCTACATTGAAAGCTCCTGATTATGCTACATCTAACGAAGCAATCGCAACATCCGAAGTAACCGTTATCGCCGGCGAAGGCCAAGTAACGATCGCTGGTGCTGCCGGCAAGAAGGTTGTTATCAGCAATATCTTGGGCCAGGTAGTAGCCAATACGGTTCTTACTTCCGACAACGCTGCAATCGCTGCTCCTCAAGGTGTAGTCGTAGTTGCTGTTGAAGGCGAAGAGGCTGTAAAAGCTATCGTTAAATAACTAAAGATATTATAATCAATAATTCTAAAATGTTTGGCCGCGTACCGTGAAAACGGCAATTACCCTGCGACAGGCGAACAAGCGGCCGGATTTAATATTAATAATACTAAAGTATATTGAATTTAAAAGTTCAAGTAGCCTTTCCCCTGTGAAGGACGAAGGCATACAAAAAACAAGCCCCGGAGGTGATCGACATCTCCGGGGCTTCGTTTTTTTTATTTATTTATCCCTGTAAGCATATAAATTCTATAAGATGAAAAAAAATCCAAGCCTCCGAATTGAATAAAGAATCGGCGGCAGTGAAAGAGTCTTGCCTCTTGGCAAGGCGGCAGCTGCACGAACTCGAAAAAAACTGTAACCGTCTCAACCGCCTTCTTGAGCATGCCGTATGGGAAAAAGACATGGTGCAGGAAGAGCAGATCGTCTTTACCGGATCGACCCAGGAGTTCCTGTTGCTTTTAGAACCGCTGCTTCGTAGTAACCAGTGCAAGGTGAACGGTAAGAGCAACCGCGAAGCCTTTCTCAGGGTGATCGACAGCGTGGTGAAAATACAGCCGGAAAAAGGAAGCGAGCCGATCAAATTCGTCAGCCTCCTGGATGCAGCCAAACGATTCCTTTCGGAAGAGTGAGCGGCATCCGCGAAGGTCGCTACGGGCGTCTGTCTTGGAACTGCGCCAAATTAAGTCCATCATGACAAAACGGGATTTTGGCACACCCTTATTGGATAGTGAATGTATAACTTTCTTATATTTTCGAGATTGGAACGGCTGTACCCTTTTCCTGTTTCTTTTGAGGGAGTGGGAATGACTCGAAAATCTTATTTTGAATTTTGGTCATATCGATCAATCTTCTTTCAATCAATTTCCAATCATATTCCCCATTCAGCATGATAATATTTTCTTCGAAGTCTATGTCGTCAAAGTAAGTAATGGCTTTGAAAGGCCTAATAACATTAGACTGAGGAAATTTGCGTTCATACATTCTTAACATTGTATTGAATGGAAAACGAGTAGAGAGAAGCAATGTCAATAAAGTCCTTTAACCGCGACCCATTGTCGGCAATGGCGGAAAGTTTCATGGCAATGATATCTTCCATACTGTATAATCTTATGCCGGATTCGGTGTATGGCTTTTCGAGATATCCATAAGAGTGGGTGATACAATCTATCTTAATTCCATCAATAGAACCTTTCAATGTATTTTTGTGTGAAAAGTCGGTGCGGAATCCATATTTGTCTGAAAGGTATTTTTCTAATTGTGCCGTATTGAATGGTTCAGGGGTGAAAAAATCCAAATCGATACTGATTCTGTGACCCAGATATAGAGCCAGTGAAGTTCCGCCTGCCAAATTAAAGCCTGCCATTTCGTTTTCAGCTTCCAGTTTTCTCAGGAGTTTAAGAGTTGGTTCCGCAATTGTTTCCGTGTGTAGCATTTGAGTTCTTCCTTTTTTAGATTAAAAACGATGCAGACAAAATTCATATCCATAGGAGACAGGTTTGGAACTTCCTTTATTATTTCCCTAAATCCCTCTATGCCGCCATATAGATTAAATGCTGCATAGAAATCCTTTAGCCACCCTCTTTCAATGACTCGTTGAACTACAATTTTTCTTGACTTCCACCAGTCGAAATGGGATAAGTCATATTCCCAAAGCAAGGAGGGTGAAATCGAAGAGTTACCTGTATATGTCTTATATTCATCAAAGATAGTCATCTTGCATCCTTTTATTATGCCTATACAAATTTACTATATTTTACCGGAATATACAATTTCGCGACTGTTTTTTATTGCTTCTTAATAATATGTCTTTGGGAGAAATCGATCAAGTGAATTTTATTCTTCTAAAGGAAGTTGCTTTGTGCACCCCTCGACCCCGCGAACCACCGGAAAGGATATGATCGGATCAAGGCCCACTACGAGAGAGTGCTGGGAGTCGAAATCGACGCTTCGGGCAGCGATGCGGGGCGCCTGTGCTTTGTTTCGTACGACAGCGCCCTGTATATCTCGCCCCGTTTCGAAGCCTGGCTGAACGGCTCCGGAGAATTGCCGGGCGACATCCCCGTCCTGTCTCCTGTGCCGCCTGACAAGCCTTTGATGTCCGTCAGCAGGTTGTTTGCGCGGGCCAGACGGCGTACGACAAGCAAATACAAGTATGCCGACGGAAGCCGCAACAATTATGTCCATCTCTTCGCTTGGCATTGCAACCGCCTCGGAGTCCCGAAGGAAGAGACGGAGGGTTATTGCCGGTCGAACTTCGGCGACCTGCCGGAGGAGGAGTTGCGGCAGGCTGTGGCAAGCGCCTATTCGCACGTCGAGGAGCAGGGGATCGGCAAGACGACCTGGTTCCGCCGGCTGGTTCCTCCCGCACTGTCCGCATACGTCTTTTCGGGTAATGTGGACCCCTCGTCCAAAGACGCCTTGTTTCTGCTCTCGGACTGTTTCCTGATCCTCCTCGACGAGCTTTCGGGGCAGAGCCGTATGGAGTTGAACCGTCTGAAGGCGATGATCACGAAGGATGTGGTGCGCGAACGCCGGGCGTATGCCCGCAATGCGGAGGTTTACGTGCGCCGCGCCTCGTTTGCCGCAACGGTCAACGACAGCCAGATGCTCACCGACCGTACCGGATCGCGCCGTTTCCTCTGCTTCGAGGCGCAAGCCATAGACTATAGTACCCCTGTCGATCATGCCGGTGTTTATGCGCAGGCGTTGGCGTTGTATCGTGGCGGTTTCAAATTCTGGTTTTCCGATACCGATATCACCGATCTGAACGTAAACAACGAAGCCTTCCAGCAGAGCAGCCCGGAAGAGGAACTTTTCTATACTTATTTCCGCCGTCCGGAACGTTTTGACGTTCCACTTTTTCTGTCAAGTAGCGAAATAATGGCCAAAATTAGCCTCTACGCACGGTTATCGGTGACCGGAACGAACGTGAATAACATCGGAAAACTACTGACCAGAGACGATTTTGAATACAAAATACGGAAGGGAAGACGCCTTTTTGCCGTAGTTGAGCTAACTTTTGAACAGGTGAAGGCACGCCAAATGGGGATATCGGGCGATGATGCCGGGGAAGGTCGTGAAACGGATAAAGATGTTTATCTTTCAGATAAACAGGATGATACGGATGTGGACGACCCGGATTTGTTTCATCAGCATTGAGAGCTGGGGTGGACGTGGTGGACGTAAAAATGCAGTTTTGTAAACTTATATACACTATGGTTATGGTCATACCCCCTCTTTTTAACCATAACCATAGTGTATAAAGTCTTGAAAACGCAAAATAACGTCCACCACGTCCACCCCTTCCGGGATCCCTGTCCGAAATGAAGCGGTTCTTGTCCGAAAAAATAGGGGACGGGAACCGAGAAATAATTATCCTTTAATGATTTTTTCTATTGCGTCGATAAAAGCTACCGCTTGCGGATATAATTCTTCTATATCTTCAGATGTATAATCGAAAAAATCGTCATAGTCGCTACTTTGCCGTTTACTGTATAAATTTGTATAGAATTTGCTCATGTCGCGTGATAAGATTCCGGTTTGGACAAAATCTTTACCCAACATCTGACGGACTCCCGTATGTGTCCGAGCTTCTAAGCCGGCATTGATTAATAAGGCAGAAGCGGCATGAAAACAAGCATAGTACATTCGTGATATGGCTGCATTGAAATATTGGTCTCTGGATAATGAAAGAACTTCTCCTAATGAATTTCGTGCACTAAACAGTCTGTAGTTTACAATGTTAAAGCGAAGCTCATCGTCTATCATAGTACAATCCCTTCCTTCATTACGTTATAATAAAACAGCGAACGGGATTTGAGATCTTCCCACTTCTTTCGGCTTATGACGATCGGGTTTATCATGACTCCCGTATCGATCTCGACATCGTAAAGCGGATAGGTTATTTCTTGTTCTTCTTTCAAGGTCAGCTTTTCTTTATCGACAAGGATAAGCAGATCGATGTCACTATCCGAATGAGCCTCACCTCGTGCCTCGCTTCCATACAAGATAGCGGTTGCATCAGGGGCAATACGCTGCAAGATATCGCTTAATGCCTTTACTATTTTAGGTCGTCTCATAATGGGCTCCTTTCTTCTTTTAGTTTTAAACTTGACTTTGGCAAAGATAAAAAATCTTTCTTACATTTTTCCCTTTACGGTTCCCCCAAATGCTCCACAATGCAGCCCACCATCTTCGGGGTGAAGCAGCGCAGCCCCGGACGGTAGCCGAGGACTGTCAGTTTTTCTTTGAGTGCTCCCTGGTAGTTGATCCAGCGCCAGAGCTGCATGATGGCGGCGCGGTGAGTGAGGTGCGGGTTGTATAGGCCGGCCAGTTCGCCTACCCCGTAGGCGCGAATGCGAAAGGTTGTCGTTTCCATGTCTTTTTTTGTTTGTATGATATCCTAAATGTACGAAATAAATAGCTATATATCAAGTAAATAAGGCAGAAATACTTATCCGGCAGTGTGACTGTGGAGGATTTCTCGGCCTCGCAGCTTCGTAAGCCCCGCCTTTGTTTCCGGCCGGGCAGCTTGTTGCGCAATCTGACGCAGACGGTGAAAGGCGAACGCTTGACGCTCGAACCTGCTGCTTCAGGCGGGTCCGGTGGCGAAGAGGAGAGACCGGGGGAGCTGTAGGGAATTGAGAATTAAAAATTAAAAATTAAAAAATAAGAGTGGTAATTGTAGGGGGCGGGGGTTGCCCGCCCTTTTTAGGGGAGGTGAAGGAAATGGAAAAGCGTTTATTTGTAAAGATGTATGGGGAGGCGGCGCGGACGGCGGGGGAGTTGTTCGGGATGAATCCGGTGGTGATATTGGCTCAAGGGGCGATCGAGTCGGGATGGGGCGAGAGCGTGCTGGCGGTGAAGTATCATAATTTCTTCGGGATCGCGGGCTACGGGGTGGCGAATGCTTACTGGCATGGGGGAAAGACAGACTTGGGAAACGGGGGATTGCTGTTCCGCCGGTATGACACGCCCGAACATGGTTTTATGGATTTTGCCCGTCTGGTTTCTTCCGCCTATCCCCAGGCTGCGGCAGTCAGCTTCTATCCGGAAGCGTATGCGCAAGAGATCGCCTACAGCCGGTATATCAGTGAAGCGAACGGGGACAACAGGGCTGCGTATTGCCGGACGCTGAGGAGGATCGCCGTCGACATCGGGCTAATAGCATCATTTAAATAATTGTTTAATCTGAAAAAAAAGGAGAATGCGTATGAGTAAAGTAAGGTCGATTTTAGAGTTTGTGAAGTCGCTGATCGAGTTTCTGTTGGGAATCAGGAAATAGTTGGAAGGTGAAAGTTCAAAGGTGAAAGTTAAATACCGCTTGTCGTAACTTTCACCTTTCATCTTTCACCGTTCGACTCAATTAAACTCTTTGCCATATTTCATCTGGGCATCGGCAACGAATTGTTTGATGCGTTGTTCGTCCTCTTTCTTGCAGATCAGGAGGACATTGCCGGATTCGGCCACGATGCAATCATGGATGCCCTGTATGACGGCGAGGCGTTTCGGATTGTCGAGGGCCACGATGTTGCCGCTGCTTTCGTACATCATCGCTTCGCTTTTCAGGAGCGCGTTGTTTTGTTCGTCTTTCTTCGCCAGGTCAAACAGCGATCCCCATGTTCCGAGGTCGGCCCAACCGAAGTCGACGCACAGCATATATACGTTGTCCGCTTTTTCCATGATCCCGTAGTCGATGGAGATATTCAGGCAGTAAGGGAAGTTCTCGGCGATGAAATCGCGTTCTTCCGCCGTGTTGAACTTGTCTTTGCCCAAATCGAAACGGAGGGAGATGTCCGGAAGGAATTTGGAGAAGGCTTCCAGGATGGCGTTGACGTTCCAGACGAAAAGGCCGGAGTTCCAGAAGAACTCGCCGCTCTCCATGAATACTTTCGCCAGTTCCAGATCCGGCTTTTCAGTAAAAGTCTTCACTTTCGTGAATTCGCCTAGCATGATGTCGCTGCTTTGGATGTATCCGTAGCCTGTTTCGGGACGGCTGGGTTTGATGCCTAACGTGACCAGTGCATGGTTGTCTTTTACGAAGTCGAGACTCTTCTGCACGTCTTTCAGAAAGACGTCCTCTTTCAGGATCAGGTGGTCGGATGGAGCGACGACAATATTCGCATTCGGGTTGCATGCCTTGATGTGGTAGGCCGCATAAGCAATGCAGGGAGCTGTGTTACGACGCGCCGGTTCCAATAATATCTGCGAATCTCCCAACTCCGGCAGTTGCTCTTTTACAAGAGAAGCGTATTGCTCGTTCGTTACGATATATATATTTTCGATCGGAATAATCTTGGAGAAGCGGTCGAATGTCATCTGTAGCAATGACCGGCCCGTACCGAAAAAGTCAAGAAACTGTTTAGGGTAACTTTCTCTGCTGAAAGGCCAGAAACGGCTTCCGATCCCGCCGCCCATGATAACGCAATAATTATCTTTCATGATGATCCAGGTTGTTTTTAGTTATACTCTTACAAAGTTAACGAAATATTCCGGGATTTCGTCTATCCGCATATCCTAAGAAGATATAAAATGAAAAAAAAGAGGAAAATGCTTGCAGGTTTAAAAATAATGCCTACCTTTGCAACGCAATTGAGAAACAAACTTACTCAAAGCAAATGCCCAGATGGCGGAATTGGTAGACGCGTTGGTCTCAAACACCAATGGATTCACTTCCATCCCGGTTCGATCCCGGGTCTGGGTACTAAATAAAAAGCTAAGCGTTGGTAACCGGCACTTAGCTTTTTTTCTTTTCTCCTGATTTTACTTGCACGTGTAAAATAATAAAAAGAAAGTGGTTGATTCACTTGGCAGAATGTTATATCAAAAGTATTTTTGAAGGAAATAACAATTAAGTTTGGCAGTAAGCAATGGAAACAGTTATTTGGCAAGAGATAGAGCAACTATATCGGAAGTTCGTGAAACTCGGTATCGGTGAAGCGGTGGACTACGAAAAGTACTACCTCTATTCTCTTATTGCCCACTCTACCGCCATCGAAGGCTCTACGCTGACAGAGATAGAAGCCCAGCTGCTGTTTGACGAAGGTGTGACAGCTGGCGGCAAACCGCTCGTATATCACTTGATGAATGAGGATCTGAAGAAGGCATATGAGATGGCAAAAGAAGAAGCAAAGTGCAAAACTACCATTACCTCTTCTTTCCTACAAAGGCTGAACGCTACTTTGATGCGTACTACTGGGAGCCTGCATAACGTAATGGGCGGTTCTTTTGATTCCTCGAAAGGCGAGTACCGCCTGTGTGGAGTTACGGCTGGTATCGGTGGACGTTCTTATATGAATTATCAGAAAGTGCCTGCTAAAGTTGCCGAGCTATGTAATCAGCTGCAAAAACGCATCAATGCCGTATCTACCATTCGGGAGCAGTACGAACTTAGTTTCAATGCCCATCTGAACTTGGTAACTATTCATCCGTGGGTGGATGGCAACGGACGTACTTCTCGATTGTTGATGAACTATATCCAGTTCTTTCATGATCTTTTCCCCGCTAAGATATTCAAAGAAGATAGGGACGGATATATCCTTGCCTTACGGCAGTCGCAGGAAGAGGATAGCAATTTGCCTTTCTTGGCGTTCATGGCAAGTCAGTTGAGGAAATCCCTCTCTTTGGAGATTGAGAGGTTCAATGCTTCACAGAGGAAAGGATTTGGTTTCATGTTCTGAATTTATTCCATTTCAAATTCAGCTTACAAGTTAATTTCATTTTGCCTTTCTGTAAGAATGGCTTACTTGCCAATAAGCAGCATTCTTCTTTTCGCCGGTTTTGCTTTTTGAAAAAAGGCGTGTGTTTAGTAGTTTGAAGAAGAAATGAACGCTTTTAATTCTTCTTCGGTTGGAAGTTCTATCATGTACTTCTGTACGAAGATGTTCGGGTCTAATCCTGCAGTGGCATATTTTACTAATGTATCTCCCTTTTCTGTACAAAGCAAAATGCCGATAGGCGGATTATCATCCGGCTGCATCACTTCTGCTTGGAAATAGTTCAGATACATGTTTAGTTGTGAAGCATATTCATGGCGGAACTTGTCTATCTTCAATTCCACAATAACATGGCATTTCAAAATGCGGTGATAGAATACAAGGTCGGCAAAGAAATAATCTTCATCAATCAAGATACGTTTTTGTCGGGCTTCAAAGCAGAAGCCATGTCCTATTTCCAACAGGAAGTGTTGCAGGTTGTCAAGAATGGATTGCTCCAAATCGTTTTCCGTCACTAATGCACGGTCGTTTAGTCCTAAGAACTCCAAAGTAACAGGGGTGTTGATAACATCTTTAGGCTGCAATAAGGTTGCTTGTTGCTGGACTAAAGCGGAGAGGGCTTCTTTGTTTTTGGATAGTCCGCTACGTTCGTAATACAAGGATGCTATTTGTCGTTCCAATTCTCTTGCGGACCAACATCCCCTTATTGCTTCCATTTCATAAAAAGCACGTTTAACCGGATTTTCAATTTTTGATATGAATTTTAAGTGAGAATATGGCAATCTGTTAAACAGCCTTTCAGCAGGTATATTCCAGTTATGAATCTGATTGTCTGCTCCATGTAATTCGGCACACACCGTGTGCCGAATTGGTTCAGGGAATTCGGCGGACAGTGTGTGCCGAATTACATTTCCTGACATTATGTAGTGCAATATCTGCTCTTTTAGCTGTGGATAAACAAGGTACAGCCGCCTAAATTCTCGAAATCTACGTTCGTTCAGACCTTTTGTTTTCAGCCGTTGTTCCAGTTTCTTCAACAGTTGTTCACCGTATGCGGCACGGTCTTCCCCGTTCTGTTCAAATTCCACGATATAGCAACCCATAAGCCAGTTACGGGAGGTAAGGGCGAGGTTTACAGCGTGTGCGGCTTGTGCCTGCAACGTGTCCTGTATCGTGCTGATATGTTTTACTAATGCTTCAAAGTTCATAGTTACAAAGATAAGTTTTTTATGGTTAAAACTTTAGTTCGGGCAAGCTGTTTATTGTTTCCTCTTTCAATTCATCCACCGCACGGTGTACTTTTCCGTATGCTTTATAGCAAATTTGGGCTTACCTTGCATCTTTCCGCTATCATAGTACACTTGATTACCGTTTTCATCCAATACGGGCTTTTCCTCTCTATCTAAATAATACGTGGAGAATTAAATACATTAATATATCGGTTCGTGTCCTGCCCTTAGATTATATTACAGGCAGATGGATGTAAGCGAGATTCTGTAAAACAGCAAATAAAGTCAGTTTTGAATAATAGAAGATGTAAAAAGCATGTTTGAAAATTTATATCCTATCTTTGCCCTCCTGATACCGTTTGCGTGGCGGGCGGTTCTTAATTTGGAATATAAACTTAATAAGATGCTAATATCATGATGAAGAGTCAGAATTCGGCAATCGGCCAATCGCATGTCGTTTGGTTGGATGTGGTGCGTTTTGTCGCCATGTTTACCGTGGTTTGCTGCCATAGTGCGGATCCGTTTAACTTTTATCCGGGCGAATCGCCTGCCAATATCGATCAGATCAAGTTCTGGGGAGCTGCCTACGGGTCGTTGCTACGTCCCTGCGTCCCCCTGTTCGTGATGATTACGGGAGCCTTGTTGCTGCCGGTGAAGGGCGATACTTCCGTCTTCTATAAAAAAAGAATCAGCCGTGTCTTTTGGCCGTTCCTGATCTGGTCGGTGCTTTATAATCTGTTCCCCTGGATAACCGGACTGCTTGGCCTGGCACCGGAGGTGATCTTGGACTTTTTCCCCTATTCGGGCGAAGAGGTGGCCCGACAGTCGTTGGGTGTTTCCTTGAGATATATTGCGGAGATCCCGTTGAATTTCTCAATTGTGGATGTGCATATGTGGTATATTTATCTGTTGATCGGACTGTACTTGTACCTGCCTGTTTTCTCTGCCTGGGTGGAGAAAGCCTCGGAAAAGGCCAAGCTATGGTTCCTCGTGGCCTGGGGCGTGTCGACGTTGTTACCTTATTATTATCAGTTCGTTTCGCCTTATATCTGGGGTGGTTGTTCCTGGAACTCTTTCAATATGTTGTATTATTTCGCCGGATTCAATGGCTACTTGCTTTTAGGCCATTACCTGCGCAATCATGATTGGGAGTTGAGCAAGATATTGTCGGTCGGAATTCCGATGTTCGTGCTCGGCTATGCCGTGACTTTTTATGGTTTCCGCTATGTAACCGCTTTGCCGGAGTACAGCGAAGAATTGCTGGAACTTTTCTTTACCTATTGTTCTCTTAATGTCGTGATGATGACGATCCCCGTTTTCTTGCTGGCCAAGAAGGCGAACGTGCGGTCCGAAAAGATCAAGAGCTTGCTGGCGAACCTGACGACTTGCGGGTTCGGGATCTATATGGTGCATTATTTCTTTACCGGTCCGGGTGTCGTCCTGATGCGTGCCCTGCATGTCCCGGTCGCCTTGCAGATACCTGCCGCCGCAGTTGTTGCATTTGGCATTTCCTGGTTGATCGTCGCTGCTATTTACCGGTCGATGGGGAGAAAGGCCCGGTATGTTGTCGGCTAAAAGGCCGTCCGGTGTGTTCAAAGACAATGGATCCGTGAGAAGTTAAATTCTCGGGATTTGTTTTTTAATGTTCCGTATTATTGTTTTTGTCAGGAATAAATCGATACCTTTGTCACTGGAATTCTATTTTGATTTTCAAGAGGTATTTGATTTGTATTCTTTGTCTAAGATAAAATTTGTAGCATGGATCTATTGCATCATTGTCGGATATTCATTTTGTTGACCTGCTTATTCTTATTGGCTTCGTTAACTTCAGTCTTTGCTTCTTCGGTAACAGAGCAATCGGATTATGTCCTGATCATAAATTCCTATACGGAATCCACTCCCTGGAGCCGGGTGTTTACGACTCCCATCTATGAACGGATGATTACGGATGATGACAGTATCAATGCCTATACCGAGCATATGGACGTGATGTTGATGGAAACGGAAGAGGATGTGAAAGACTTTATTGACGAATTGGCGGAGAAATATACCGCCAAACCCCCTTTGCTGATTGTCCTTTTAGGGAATAGCTCCTATGTCTTGCTCCGGGATGAGCTGGTACGGCGTTGGGGAGTCGATGTGCCGCTTCTGCTCTGTGCGGAAAAGGAGTATATCGGGCCGCGTGAATATTATTTGTCCAAGCAGGCTTGTCCGATAGACGAAAGATTGCAACTCGCGGACCGTGTCAAGACACGCAAGAATCTGACAGTCGTATATGTCCCCGAATTTATCGGTGAGACGATTTCCCTGATGAAACAATGCATCCCGGATATGACCCGCCTGTTGTTCCTCTCCGATAAGCGTTATATCAGCGCCCAGAACCAAAGCACATTAGAGACGGTAATGTTGGAATCCTTCCCGGATATAGAACTGGAGATACTGACAGCCGGAGATTTGCAAACGGAAGATTTGATCAATATCTTGCAAAGTTCGGATGCCCATACCGGGATCCTTTATTATTCCTGGATACTGAGGAACGAGCGCGGAAAGTACATCCTGCTGAGTTCCGATACCTATCGGATGCTGAGTTCCTATACCGATCTTCCCATTTTTACGTTGAACGACATGGACATCGTTAAGAACGGCATGGTCGGCGGATGCTATTATCCGGCCTCCAAAATATCCTCCCTGCTGTACACCACCATTGACGAATTGCTGAGGGGAAAAATCTATAATTCCATAATCATGCCCGAAGGTCCGCGTCCGGTATTGAATTATCAGATGTTGGAAAAGTCGGGTATCCCCCTCTCGGCTTGTCCGCCCGATTCGCTTTTTTATATGAAGCCCCCTTCGTTCTGGGAGCAGTATGGCGATTATGTCTTGGCCGGCGGCACTTCGTTGCTTTTCTTGCTGCTGTTCCTCTCTTTCAGGATTTCGACCCTGAACAAGAAACGGTTGTACCAGGAAAAGGAACTGAAGTTGATGAGCAGTTATAGCCGTCTGATTAATAACATGCCGATCTGCTATATGAAGCAGCAGGTGATTTTTGATGAAGACAACAAACCGGTCGATTATATCATAAAGAATGTCAATCCGGAATTCGAAAAGCGGTTGGATACGAATAGGAGTTACCAAGGAAAGAAAGGTTCCGAAGTGCATGACCGGCAGTTCTTGCAATACTTGAATATGTGCAGCCTGGTATTGGGGCAGAATAAGAAAGTGAGCACGCAATATTATTTCGGCCCGTCGGACCGCTATTTCAGCGTGATGATTATTTCTGCCAGCGAGAAGGATTGTGTGGATATATTTATGGTCGATACGAGCGAACTGTTCAAAGCGCAGCAATTGTTGCGGACTGTCAACAAGAAGTTGTCCATGTCGTTGGATGTCGCAAACGTGACCCCCTGGAAATGGGATTTGGAGAAAAGGACGATCCTGTGCGATGTGAGCCGGGAAATCGATACGGGGACTTCCGAATTGTTTGATGAAAACCAATTGTCAGTGCCGGAAGCCGACTATTTCTCCAAAATATTCAAGAACGACCGGAAAAAGGTGAAAGAGGCCTATCAGGCATTGATCGACGGGAAGGTCGATAAGATAAGGGAGGAATATCGTATTTATAATCCGGAGAAAGGATTGCACGGCTTCGAATGGGTTGAAGCCCGCGCTGCCGTGGATAAAAGAGACGAGGAGGGGCGTCCAGTTTCGTTGATCGGCTCTTCCCTGCTCATAACCGATCGTAAAACCATCGAACGCGAGCTTATCGAGGCGAAAAACAAAGCGGAAGAATCTAACCGCCTGAAATCGGCATTCCTGGCTAATATGAGCCACGAGATTCGTACGCCCCTGAACGCGATTGTCGGTTTCTCCAATGTCCTGGCGACTACGGACGAGTTAGATGAGAAAGAAGAATATATCAGCATTATCGAGAATAACAATGCTCTCCTCCTTCAATTGATAAGCGATATCCTGGACCTTTCGAAGATCGAGGCGGGGACGTTGGAGTTCGTCTATTCGGATGTAGACATCAATAATTTATTGTCTGAATTCGAACGGATGATGCAACCCAGGGCGATGAAGGATGTGAAGGTCCAGTTCGAGCAACGGGTCGCCGAATGTTACGTCTCTCTTCCCAAGAACCGGCTTATGCAGGTCTTGACGAACCTGACCACCAATGCGATCAAGTTTACGACAGAAGGCAGTATCCGTTTCGGTTACACCAGGGAACATGAGAAATGGCTGCATTTTTATGTGACGGATACGGGTTGCGGGATAGCCAAAGAGTTGCAGAAAAAGATCTTCGAACGTTTTGTCAAGCTGAACGCTTTCGCTCAGGGAACCGGCTTGGGACTCTCTATCTGCCAGATGATCATCGACCATTTGGGCGGGGAGATCGGGGTCGAATCGGTAGAAGGGAAAGGTACGACGTTCTGGTTCACCTTCCCATGCTCTCCGGCCCAGAAACCGGAAAAGCACTTGCATAAGTTCGAGAAGAAGAAGGTGGAAAAAGATAAACTGATCGTTCTGATAGCCGAGGATAATGTCGGGAACTTTAAATTGTTCGAGTCGATCCTGAAACATGAATATACGTTGCTGCATGCCTGGAACGGGAAAGAGGCGGTGGAACTGTTCAAAAAGTATAGTCCCCATATCATACTGATGGATATCAATATGCCGGAAATGAATGGGTACGAAGCGACTGCCGAGATTCGTAAACTCTCGACCGAAGTGCCGATCATTGCTGTGACAGCCTATGCTTTCGCCTCGGACGAGCAACAGATCATGAACAGCGGTTTCGACGCTTACACATCCAAACCGCTGAATGCGCCGGCCTTGAAACAGCAGATGGGAGATTTGTTAGGCAAGCGGTTGTTTTTTGTTTAATTCCCCAGGATTGCCGGAACTGACAAAAAATGCACTACTTTTGCACCGAAGAGTTATAATGATAGAAAGATGAGATTAGGCAGTAAATCTACAATTTACGGATTACTTATATATTTAATAGTTTTTGTTCTTTCCTCTTTCCGTGTACAGGCAAATACGGTGAAAACGGAGAACCGGAAGATGATCTTGCTCATCAGTTCTTATTCTCCGCTCAAGGAAGAAGGGAACCATGTGATTGCTTCTCTTATCACTCATTTGGACGAGAAGGTCGATACGAGGGTATCTGTAGAATATATGGATTCTGAATCGTCGCCTGCATTTGAAGACTGGGAGGAATGGATGCTGCAACTGTTCGAGGCGTATAAGCAGCAACCCGAAGTCGTCGTTCTGTTGGGGAACGAAGCTTGGTCTGCCTACCGGGCCGCTTGCCCGGAAAGCTGGCGTGCTACGCCTGTTGTCTTGGGGTACATGAAGGGTGTGTTTATCGATTATGAGTATTTGGCAAGCCTGAATGGGACCGGTGTGGAGAAGATGATACCGATGAAAGAGTCTTTCGGTGATTTCAACGTGACGGGTTATGCTTATCGGGATTACCTGATCGAGAACTTCAAGCTGATCAAGCAGCTGAACCCTGACATCCGGCATATAGCCTTCTGCTATGACAACCGGTATAAGATAGCCTTTTTCGAAGCGTATATAAAGAACCTTTGCGACCAGGTCGATTCGCTTGATCTGTACTATCTGGACGGCGGCAAACTGACTACCCAGCAATTGCTCGATTCCATTTCCCTGATGGACGACAGCCATGCTCTGCTGACAGGCGGATGGTATACCGATGCCGCCCAATATCCCCATGCCCATTCGATGCTCCATAATGCCTTGTCCCATCATACTTCCATACCTGTATTCCAGTCGTTGGACCAGGGGAAGACGAACATGAATTTCATCGGCGGCTATTTTATTTCCGGTGTGGAAATGGGAAAGGACCTGGCGTCTCTTGTGCATAGCGTCCTGACAAAAGGGATAAGCAAAAGCCCGGAGTTCCAATATACGCCTTCGCAGCCCCGCTATTATATCAATTATCCGACTTTTGTGAAGGCCGGATTCGAGCTCTCGTCCCTGCCGGAAGGAGCCGTGCTTTATAACAGGACTCCCTCTTTGTGGGAACAACATTCACTGGAAATCATACTTCTTTTTTGCCTGATCGTCCTGATGATCGTTATTTTCTTCGGAATCCTGATGTACAGGAGACGCAAAGAAGAAAACTACAAGACCGCCAATCTGAAAATGATGGAACTCTTGAGCTGCATGCCGGATATGGCGACGATCTTTGATGCGGATTTGAATATCCTGGATATTGTAAATCCCCAAGATCATGCTTTGTTCGGGAGAGATGTGACTGACATGATCGGCCGGAACCTGTGGGAGATCCGCCGGGAGTATGCGAGGTATGGAGAGATGATGGACGATATCATCGGGAATGTGAAGAAGACGATCCGGACCGGCGAGGTAACGGTCTTTAATTATAAATATGGAGAGGGAGACAACGCCACTTATACGAAGGCACGCGTCGTGCCGTTCGGAAAGGAATATGTGATCTGCTTTACCCACGATGTCACTCCCTATGTGGTTGCCGATAAAGAGATACTGCGCCTGAAGACGTTCTTGCAATCTATTATCGATAACTTGCCGGTAGGGTTGTTTATCAAAGATGTAGGGAATGACTTCCGGTATTTGTTCTATAACAATAAGGTCTCCGAGTTTTACGGGGAGAATTTCAACTTTCTGCTGGGAAAGAACGACTTTGAGGTGGATGACCCGAAGGCGGCGCAATACCGCGAGGAAGATCTCGACGTGCTGGAAAGCGACGGGCCGATTTCGTACAACCGGATATTTCATGATAAGGAAAGCGGATTGCCTGTCCGTTGGGGCATCACGACCAAAACGCGCCTTGTAGATCAGGATGGGAACCGATATGTCGTGTCGACCATCGTCGATACGACGGATATCCACGAGAATGAACGGGAGTTGAAAGAAAGCAAGATGAAACTGGACTTTACCTTGAAGGCCGCCCAGATCATTTCATGGGAATATAACGTCGAAGCCCGGAGTTTCTATTCGCCCGACTCCACGATATTTGAAGAAGCGGTGATCCCGTTGGATGATTATCTATCTTTTGTCCATCCCGACGACCGGATACTGTTGAGCCGGGGCCTGGAAGAGCTTGCTGCAGGAAAGATACCGGTCATGGATGTCCAGATCCGTACGACCGCACCCGCCTTGGGAAACCGTTGGTTCGAAATGCATGCCGTGGCGTACGGGCAAGATGAGGACGGAAGGATCGGCAAACTGATCGGCTTGCGTTGCGATATTACGGATCTGAAAATGACAAACGAACTGATCCGCCTGCGTAACAAAGCCGAAGAATCAAACCGGCTGAAGAGTGCCTTCCTGGCCAATATGAGCCATGAGATACGGACTCCGTTGAATGCCATTGTCGGCTTTTCGAACCTGATTGCGACGACGGATGAGAAAGACGAGATCGAGGAGTATGTGAAAATAGTCGAAACAAACAACGAACTCCTTCTGCAGTTGATAAACGATATCCTCGACCTTTCGAAGATCGAGGCCGGGCAGTTGGATTTCAACTATTCGGATGTCGACCTGTCGGACCTTTTCTTCAATCTGCATCAGGTGTATAAATCCAGGGTGAAAGAAGGGGTGGACCTCATTTGCCGGCAGCCTTCTCCGGGATATGTGATCCGTTCGGAGAAAAACCGGTTGACGCAGGTCGTTTCCAATTTCCTTAGCAACGCTTGCAAATATACCTCCGAAGGTTCTATCGTGATGGGCTATGAGAAACGGGAAGATATCCTCCGTTTCTACGTTACGGATACGGGAAAAGGCATTGCCGTGGAAAACGTGCCACGCGTATTCGAACGTTTTGCTAAATTTGACAGCTTTGTGCAGGGTACGGGTTTGGGGCTTTCCATTTGCGAGTCCATAGTCCAGTCTTTTGGTGGCGAGATCGGGGTGGAGTCCGAATTAGGCAAAGGGTCGACTTTCTGGTTTACGATTCCCTTCCGGCCGGCAAGCCTGTAAAGTGAGAATAAAAACAAATAACATCATAATGGAAAAAGTAAAGAAATCGTTGGTAAAGAAAGAGTATCTGGTCCCTTTTGTATTAGTCACATCCCTGTTTTTCTTATGGGGTTTCGCACATGCCATCCTGGATGTCCTGAACAAACATTTCCAGGAGGCGCTTGTCATGACGAAAGCCCATTCCGCCCTGATCCAGGCAACGATGTACACCGGTTATTTCACGATGGCGATCCCCGCCGGGCTTTTCATCAATAAATACGGATACCGCCAAGGCGTGGTGTTCGGCCTGATCCTCTACGGGATCGGTTCGCTGCTTTTCATTCCGAGCGAGCAGTTGATGTCGTTCAACTTCTTCCTCTTCTCCCTGTTCGTGATCGGCTGCGGCCTGACGTTCCTCGAGACGGCAGCCAATCCCTACGTGACGGAGCTTGGAGATCGCGAGACGGCAGCCAGCCGTTTGAACCTGGCACAATCCTTCAACGGGTTAGGCTGCATCTGTGCGCCTGTGATCGGTGGAATGCTGTTGTTTTCCGGAAACGGGGAGGCTAACATCGCTTTGCCCTATACCGTGATGGGTGTTGTCGTCCTGTCTGTCGCCCTTGTTTTCTTTCGCATCCGCCTGCCGGAGATCGACCATGACGATTGCGAAGAGACGACTGCCGAGGCAAAAGCCGGATTGAAAGGCCTGTGGAAACACCGTTGTTTCACTTGGGGCGTGATGGCTTTGTTCTGCTATGAAATAGCGGAAATATCGATAAACAGTTTCTTTATCAACTATGTGACCGACGACGGTTGGATGGATGCCCACGATGCCGCTATCGTCCTTTCCTTCGGAGGACTGGGCTTGTTTATGGTCGGGCGTATCATCGGCAGCTGGATCATGAGTTATGTCCGGGCGGAGAAAGTCTTGTTTATCTGTGCGATCTTTACCGTCTTGGGCGCTCTGTTCGTCACCCTGAACGTAGGCGTCCTGTCGAAAAGCGCCTTATTTGCCTGCTATATCTTCGAGGCCATCATGTTCCCGACCATCTTCGCCATCTCGCTGAGAGGTTTGGGCGATTACACCAAGCGTGCCTCCTCCTTCCTGATGATGTCCCCGATAGGCGGAGCGGTCGGACCGTTATTGATGGGCTATGTGGCCGATATCTCGACGATGTCGTTCGCCTTTATCGTGCCGCTGTTCGGATATGCGGTCGTCCTGATCTATTCGTATGGGGTGATGGCGAAGAAGATACGCTGAGTAAATTCATAATTCATAATTCATAATTCATAATTCGCAACTCTTTCCTATCTTTGTAAGGCTCGTTCACTAACGGACGGGCAACAGCCTTATGAATACAGCGGTCAGAAAGATGCCGATCGGCATACAGAGTTTTGAAGACATACGGAGAGGTGGGTATATATATGTAGATAAAACAGCACTTATCTATGAACTTGTCACGCGGGGAAAACCCTATTTCCTGAGCCGTCCCCGCCGTTTCGGCAAAAGCCTGCTTATCTCCACCCTTGAAGCCTATTTCCTCGGTAAGAAAGAGCTTTTCAAAGGGCTTGCTATCGAGAAGCTCGAACAGGATTGGATTACCTATCCGGTGCTGCATCTCGATCTGAACGCGGAGAAGTACAATTCGCCGGAAGCATTGATCGCAATATTAAGCAGTCATCTTACCCGTTGGGAAGATGTTTATGGAAAAGGTGAGGATGAAACGACACTTTCTACCCGTTTTGCCGGCATCATCCGCCGCGCCAACGAGCAGACGGGGCGTCAGGTCGTCGTCCTGATAGACGAATATGACAAGCCGCTCTTGCAGGTTTTCAGCAACGAAGCGCTGCTCGCCAATTACCGTGCCACCCTGAAAGCATTCTACGGCGTGTTGAAAAGTGCCGACCCGTATCTGAAATTCGTATTCCTCACCGGTGTCACCAAGTTCGCGCACGTCAGCGTTTTCAGTGACCTCAATCAGTTAAAAGATATCAGTATGTTCCCGGCTTATTCAGGTATATGCGGAATCACATTAGAAGAACTCAAACAGAACTTCCAGCCGGAGATCGAGGCGGTAGCCCGGGAAAACGGATATACCTGTGAGGAAACACCCGGCAAATTGGCACATAAGTACGACGGCTATCATTTCAGGGAAAATACTCCAGGCATGTTCAATCCTTTCAGTCTGCTGAATGCGTTGGACAGTCTTAAACTCGACAATTTCTGGTTCCAGACCGGTACACCGACCTTTCTTGTCGAACTGCTGAAACAGAGCGAATTCGATATGCGGCAATTGATCGACGGCATAGAGACGGAAGCATCCGCCTTTACCGAGTATCGCATGGAAGCCAATAATCCCATCCCGCTCATCTATCAAAGCGGCTATCTTACCATAAAAGACTATAACCGTGAGTTCGGACTCTATAAATTGCAATTCCCGAACGAAGAGGTGCGCTACGGTTTCCTCAGCTTCATCGCCCCGTTCTATTCTTCCATCTCGGATAGCGACAAAGGTTTCTACATCGGTAAGTTTGTCCGGGAACTTCGGGCTGGCGATGTGGATGCTTTTCTTACCCGTCTGCGTGCCTTTTTTGCCGATTTTCCCTATGAGTTGAATGCGCGGACCGAACGTCATTACCAAGTGGTCTTTTATATAGTTTTCAAGCTGATGGGGCAGTTTTGCGATGCCGAAGTGCGCAGTGCCAGGGGTCGTGCCGATGCGGTGGTCAAGACGAAGGACCATATTTATGTTTTCGAGTTCAAGCTCGATGGCTCCGCTGGAGAAGCGTTGGCGCAGATCGACAGCAAAGGTTACCTTATTCCCTACACCGCTGATGGACGGCAATTGGTGAGAGTTGGTGTCTCTTTCGATGCCGGAGAACGGAATATAGGGGAATGGAAGATTGGATGATTCATCCAATCGGTTCGTTTGTTTGTTGTATATTCGTTTCATTCTAAATAAAGTGATTATGACAACAAACAAATCAAAGAAACGGCCTTCGGGAATATATTTGTTCCGGCATATAGATGTCCTGATCCTGCGCAGGCGCAAGGCAGGCAGGGATGCTACAGCCGATCTGTACCGGGCCGCCGGCAACTGGTTCCGCAAGTACAGGCATGGATATGATATCAGCCTGTCCCGATTGACGCCGTCCCTTGTAGACGGTTTTATCGCCTTTTTGCAGGCGGGAAGGAAGCTCAAAGTGAACTCGGTGAACAGCTATGTCAGTGCACTGCGGGCGATGTATAACATCATAATCCGCGAACAAGGCTATGTCCCGCGCATCCATCCTTTTGCGCACATCGTCATCCACCCGGAGAAAACGATCAAGCGGGCTGTAAACCTGGAAGTATTCGAACAGATTCCCGTGCTGGATCTGAAGGAAGAACCGGAATTGCAGTTCGCTGCGGATCTTTGTGCCTTTTCGTTTATCGCTTGCGGCATACCGTTTGTCGATCTGGCACATCTGACGCGCGATAATATCAAAGATGGTGCGCTTGTCTACAACCGGACGAAGACCGGTTCGCCCATCAAGATCGGCATTACATCGGGGATGCGGTGCCTGCTGGATAAATATGCATCTCTGTCGAGCCCCTACCTATTCCCGATCTTCCCTCCGGAAGGCCCTGCTTCTTACGAACATTATAAGAAGCTTTTGCGCAAGTACAACACTGCATTGAAACGCATCGGCGAGCGTTTGCAATTGCCCGCACTTTTTACCTCGTATGTGGTCCGGCATTCCTGGGCTACCATCGCTTACCGGAAGTACACGCCGATCGCTCTGATCAGCCAGGCGTTGGGCCACGCATCCGAACAAACGACACGGCATTATCTCGCTCAATTGGATCCTTCCGAATTGAGCAAAGCCAATAGTCTGGTCACAGGTACGGTTGATGATCTTGTCAAGCTGCGGGCTTAACCTTAATTCTGATATAAGGGAGGGTGTTAGGATTAGATAAAGAATAATAAACAAAGGTTATCTAAAACTTTGACGAAGGCAAAGGTATAAATCTTTTTGCTATAAAAAACATTTCTCTGCTTAATTTTAAGCGGGTAAGGGATTTTATTTGATGAGTTCTCCTATTCGATGTTTTTCAACATAAAAACGAGCATAAAAAGGCAGGATACCCGAATACGGATATCCGACAGGCCGAGTACAAATAAATGACGATCTATTGATTTCTTCCCGGTTGCCGGAAGTAACAGATTCTCTTATGGAGCGGGGATATGGAAGGCGTTATTTCCGGTGCAAAAACCAAATTTACACACTCCTTGCCTCCTTTTCAGAGGGGAAACAGTTACTCCCGGTGCTAATAACAGCTAAAATAACATGCCAATAAATCATAATCTAGAGGCTGTGTCGTAAATTAAGTTTTTACGGTGCAGCCTCTTTTTGGTAAGCTATTGAAAAATATAAAACAAAGCCCTGACTTTCCCAAGCCGGGGCTTTGTCATGTCAGAAAGTTTTCGTAACTTA